>DYPU01000047.1 GCA_020719725.1 Anaerolinea sp.
TGTATTGGTCAAGCAAAGGCTAAACAACCGTTTGTCACTCATTTCACCACGGAGACACGGAAAACACCGAGAAAACCTTTTAAAACTCCGTGAACTCAGTGTCTCCGTAGTTTAAATCTTTTTGCTGTAGGTCGGCTTTTTCCGAGTTTAGGGCTTACCCGGCAAAACTCGTCAATTTCTGTAGTAAAGATTGCTCTTAGAGCGGTTCAATTGTCACTATTCTTTTTGTGCGTGGCAAAGCATAAACGCGGTATTTCTCACCATCCACCAACGCCGCAAAAGCGTTTTTTTGAACCTGAAACGAAACCCCCTCGACCACATAATAATAGCGGGTGCTCTTATTTTTGCCGCGGCTGGTACGTTTTTCTTTGTGCCCAACGCCCTCTGTGACCATTGGGCTGGCAGCCAGCAAATCTGAAAGCGCATTAAACGCCATAAAACCGCCAATCAGGGCAAAAATCAGCAGAATTAGCATCGGCATCAGCAGCGCAGTTCCGCTTACCCCTTGGGTGAGCAGCCCATTTAGCGTGAAAAAGCCAAAAACCAAGGGGATACCGCCAAAAATAAACCCTAAAATCAGGTTGGGCAAAGCCTTCATCCGTTGAGCTGTGCTCAATTCACCATTGCGGTTCAAGTCCAAATCTTCCAATGTAAACTGATTGGCACTTGCTAAAATCTCCAGCAAAGAATTGCGTATCTGCGAAGGGCTGGGCGGAGAAATCTCTTCGGCAGAAAGTACCATGCCGCTTTCCTCCAGAAAGTAAAAATGATAAGTTGCCCCTGGCTTTAGGCCGCAAGCATTGTGGCTTTTAGGCAAAATTAAGGTTTTATCGTTGGCTTGCGCCACATATTCGCCATGCTCATACCTTAATTAGCCCTGTCCCTGCCGGATGGCGCGATTTTCCTGGTCGCGTTTCAGCGAACCCCAGCGCCTCCACAGTTTGAGCAGGGCGCTGCTACCAGCCAACATCAGAGAGCCTACCAGCGTCAGAATCACCAGGGTAGCTACTTGCCAGGAAAAGAAATTGGCAAGCATGGATCCAATTCCGATAAAAAAGGGCACAAAGAAAATGGCAAAAAAGATTACCGAACAGCCGCTTTGCCAGCCACCGCCAAACTTCAGACGCGCTTCCTGAGCCGGAGTTAATTCGCCGCGCTGATTGGCCTGCAAATCGGCTGGGTCTTGCAAGGTTCCAACAGATTCAGAAAATAAAATATTCATGGCTCACCTCATACCTTGATTATAGCAAACTGACCGGTTCTACTTCAACTCGCCAGCCCTGAAGCGGTTTGTTTTTTAGCAAACTGGCCGGGTCTGGCCCGCGCAAAACAATCTGCCAACGATAAATATCTGCAACTTTGGGAAATGGTGATGGAAACGGCCCAATTATCTCGGTACGAATCCGATTCTCCGCAGCCAGCCAGGCTGTAAGCTGGTTCGCCAGTTTACGAGCCTCAGCCTCAGCCTTTTGTGGGTCCAACTCTCGCCGTTCCAGCCGGACCACCCGCTCGAAAGGCGGGTAGCCCAATTGACGGCGTTGCGCCAATTCGTCGCCATAAAATCCGCCGAAATCGTGTTCCGCTGCGCGCCGGATGACGGTGTTTTCGGGCTGAAAGGTCTGCAAAATGACTTTGCCGCCCTTATGAGACCGCCCGGCCCGCCCGGCCACCTGCGTCAGCGTTTGAAAGACCCGTTCTGCGGCAAATGGATCGGGCAGGTTAAGCCCCACCTCGGCCAGCATAATGCCCACCAACGTTACATTGGGCAGATCCAGCCCTTTTGCCAGCATTTGGGTTCCCACCAGTACGTTGGCCTTGCCGTTGGCAAAATGGGTCATAATAATTTCGTGGGCATCTTTTTGGCGGGTGGTTTCCCAATCCCAGCGCAAGGGCATCGCCGCCGGAAACAAGCGTAATACTTCACTTTCAACTTTTTCACTGCCCAGGCCAAAGGCGCGAATCTGAGAGCTTTTGCATTGCGGGCAGGTTTTTGGCATTTGGCGGCTGTACCCGCAGCGGTGGCAATACAACCCGGTTGCAAAATTGGACGGTTGCCCGGCCTGATTGGCGGCTTCGAGATGATAGGTGAGTGGGGTATCGCAATGCGGGCATTTCAGGGGTTGACCACAGGCCCGACAAAAGACATAGGTGGCCGTGCCGCGTCGGTTAAGAAATAAAATGGCTTGCTCGCCGCGCGCAAGCGTTTCGGCCAGCGATTCAGAAAGCACCCGGCTAAAGATTTCGCGGTTGCCGCTCTGCAATTCTTCACGCATATCCACCACTTGCACTGGCGGTAGTTCAAAAAAAACCGATTTACTTTGGGCTGAAAGCCCAACCCGCGCCGGAAGCTCCAGCAAAGTTAATTGGCCCTGGCTGGCCCGGTAGCGCTGCTCTATCGTGGGAGTGGCGCTGCCCAACAGGCAGACTGCTCCAGTGAGACGGGCATAAGCCTCTGCCGCCGATACGGTGTGATAAAACGGCACATCGGCCTGATAATAAGAATTGTCGTGACACTCGTCCAGCACAATCAAGCCCAGCTTGGGAAAAGGCAGAAACAGCGCAGAGCGCGCCCCAATCAGCACCGAAATTTGCCCCAGGCGCACGCGCCGCCAGGTATCATAGCGCTCACCATCTGAAAGTTTTGAGTGCAAAATTCCCACCTGACCAGGAAACCGCGCCATAAAGCGCCGCACGGTTTGAGGCGTGAGCGCAATTTCTGGCACAAGAATCAGGGCTTGTTCACCACGGCGCAAGGTTTCGGCTGCAGCGCGCAAGTAGATTTCGGTTTTGCCAGAGCCGGTGACACCATGCAGTAAAAAAGCAGTTGATGGCCCGGTGTTGGCCTGGAGAAGGTGGCTGAGGGCTGTTTGTTGGGCCGATGTCAGGGTTAAACGGTCTGTCTCTGCCGGTTTATTTTCCATCCGCTCCAAGGGGTCGCGCCAGATTTCGGTTTCGCGCAAAACAATCAATTCGCGCTCGGCCAGTTCTTGTAGATCGGCCAGAGTACAGCCGCTGGCGGCATAGACCCACGAGACGTTGACCGCCGCTGGTTCCTGAATGAGAAATTGCAGCGCCGCAGCGCGCCGTTTTAGCGTGGCTTCGGTTTTGCCTAGCGCGATCATCTGGCTGTGGGCGCTTTCAGGGGGGACGCTTAACTGCGCGGTGCGGATGAATTTTCCGCGGACGGTGGGGCTGGGCAAAACGCTGGTTTTTCCCAGCAGGCCTTGCCGCGCCAGGGTCTCGGCAGATTTGCGCCAATCTACCCGGCTGAAATGGGTGTCGATTTGGCGGCCTCGTAGCGGGCCGCGCTCATTGAGCAGGGCCACCAGGCGGGTTTGGGTTGGGGAAAGTTCCAGATGAACGGTTTTTGGCGAAAAAAGGGTATAAAGGGTATCGGCTTGTTGGGCCAGGCCGGGCGGCAGCATGAGGCTGATGATGGCGGCCAGCGGGTTTAACGTTGTCTCGGCCAGATGAAAGGCCAAAGCAAGCTGAGAATGGGTTAGGACGGGTAGCGGGTCTAGCAGGCTGGAGATGGTTTTGGGGTTTGGTACACCCGGCTGCTGGGTCAGGGCTGTTATCACTCCTTGCACCGTCTGCTGGTTAAACGGGACGGTGACGAGTTGGCCTGGCGCTATTTTAGCGGACATTTCAGCTGGAATGGCGTAGTCGAATACGCCGCTTAGGGTGGGGATGTTGACGGCTATGCGGGCAAAGGTCATAGGATGATTATATCAACCAAAAAAGAGCCAGGGTTGATCTCCTGGCTCTTTCGGGTTTCAGTTTTGGATGTATGGCGGTTTATTCGTCGGTGAAGATGTTGACACCGCTGGCAGTTTTCTTCTGGCGGTAGGTGATGCGACCGCGTGTCAGATCGTAGGGAGACATCTCCACTTTGACATGGTCGCCCAACAAGATACGGATGTAGAACTTGCGCATTTTTCCAGAAAGATAGGCCAACACAATGTGGCCGTTTTCCAACTTGACCCGGAACTGGGTACCGGGCAGGGCCTCGATCACCACTCCTTCAACGACGAGTTTATCGTCTTCTTTTGCCATACACACCTCCAACAAACTTTGTCCTATTCAAAGGACTTTACCTGGCGTCGCTTGAGACGGCGAATAGCCTTTTTATCTTCCATGCGGCGCTGTTCGCTTTTGGATACAAACCAACGTTTGCGGCGCACGGTGCTTAAAACACCACTCTTGACAACTTTTTTGCGAAAGCGCTTGAGCAGCTGATCTTGAGACTCGCTTTGACGTAAAAACACTGCGGTCATACTATTTCACCTCCCTTCTATACGAGGGATAAAAAAACCGGCGCGTGCCATAGACACAGCCGGACAGGGCGAAACGGGAAGGTTAAACTTGCCATCAGTAATCGCTCTGCGCAACTCCCTTCACTGCCATAATTTCAAGTCAACGACGGGTTGGTCTATAACAGGGCGATTATACTACACAGATAGGTTTGAAGGAAGGCCGAAATTTTAGGCTCTCCGTTTTTTGCGTTTCGCCTGCCCTTGTGGGCGCTGCAAGGGTCTGTGTACAAAAAATGCACATCATGACGATTCCCAAAGCCCCAAATTGGGTTCGCGGGAAAAACCGCCAAGATTACAGTTTTTGCTACGAAAACCGATAGGGGCGGACCCGCCCAGGCAGAATGAGTAGTTTTTATACCCAAAAGTATCAGTCCAAACGGTAAAATCGATTTTGAAAGCCGCTTTTCGCGCGCGTTTACCCTTCTTTTTCCGGGTATACTTTCTTGCACAAACAAACCAGGCTCACCAGACTCTTGGTGAAATAAAAAAAGGTCTCAATGTCTAAACGAATCTTCATCTCTGCCGATCATGGCATGGCAATTATCTATTTTTTGCAATCCGACCTTGTTTCGACCTTGCTAGAGGCAGGCCTCGAAGTTATCATCCTGACGGATGATGAAATCAAAGCCAAAATCGCTGCCCGTTTTGCTCGCCCTGGTCTAACCTTCGAGGGGCTGCGGCTTAAAGACGCCGCCAAATACGCCAACACCGTCCAACCGCGCAGGCAGTGGCTTTTGGCCTACCTGCGGCGTGTGGGCGGCTCGTGGCGCATCAACACCGAAGCCATGGATAGCAACATCTGGGAAGTCTGGGCCGAAAACGGCTGGAAATTCCGTTTGGGGATTTGGATTCCCTCCGCGCTGGCGATTTTGGTCTTACGCTCCAGCCGCGCCGCCCGCAAAGCCCTGGTCAAAGCCCAGATGCGTTTCACCCCCGGCCTGTATACCGACCTATTTGACCGCTACCAACCCGATTTGGTGATCGCCTCCACCGCCGGCTGGCGGCTCGACCGCTACCTGCTGCGCGAGGCCCACCAACGCGGAATCCCGACCCTGGCCGCCATCGTCGGCTGGGACAATTCATCCAGCTACACCATCCCCGGCGCGCCGATGGATTACGCCACCTGCTGGTCGGAACTGCAAAAAGCCGAACTGGTGGACGGTTCCGACTGGGAGCCTGAACGGGTTCACATCGGCGGCATCCCCTCCTACGACGGTTATTTTCGCAAGACCTGGCGAATCCCGCGCGACGAGTATTTCCGCCTGCACGGCCTCGACCTGAATCGCAAGCTGATTTCCTACGCCTGTAGTTTTGTCCACTTCGCCCCCAACTACCCCAATGTCGAGGCCCTGGCGCGGCTGGTCGCTTCCGATTCGCTCTCCGAACCGGCGCAACTGCTCATCCGCCTGCACCCCAGCCACTTCCAGGACAAACCCAAAATCTTTGCCGAAGAACGCGAGCAGATTTTTGCCCTCGAACAGCAGTACCCGCACGTTCACGTTGTTCGCCCGGTGGCGTTGGGCGGCTCACTTGGCTACTACGGCGGCGAGGACATGGACGAAAAAGCCTCGATGATGGCCCATTCCGACGTTTTTGTCACCGTTTACTCGACCATGGTGGTCGAAACCGCCGTCCACGACACGCCGATTATCGCCGCCGTGATCGACACCCCCGGCGGCTGGAATGTCCCCGGCAAGTTCTCGCTTTCGCTCAAAGACATCGGGAACTGGCCGACTCATCAACGCTTCCGCGAAGCCAAAGCCGGGCGCGTCGCGAAGGATGAAGCCGAACTGCGCGTAGCGCTGAATGCCTACCTGGAGAATCCGGCCCTCGATTCCGCCGAACGCCGCAAGTTCATCGAGGAGGAGATTACTTATACAGACGGCACGAGCGGCAAAAGAACCGCAGAGTTTATCCTGAGTATTTTAGGAAAGCAGTACGCAGGTTAATGGAAAACACGGATAAATTTTTAGAAGCCCGTAGTGGCCTTGGTAATCCTGCTCCCGGTGAGGATATTCCTGTTCAAGGATAAAATCTCCTGGGTCAACGTGCTCGGGATTTTCGTCTGCCTGGCCGGGCTGGTGATGTTGAATTGGAAACGATAGCTCATTTCCAGCCGTTGTATAATGATATTGAGGTGAAATATGACAGTTTATCCATCATCAAATACTCAGATTGCTGGCCGATTCAGAAAACTGGCTGAGCTTTATAAAAACGGTCAGGTCAGTGATTTGACCGCGCAAACAATCAACAAACTACTGGATTACGAAATTAGCCAGACTCGCAAGCATTTACAAGAAACCGAAGCCGATCTCGTGGTGTATGAAAAGCAATTCGGGCTGACCACGATTGAGTTTTTCGCGCGCTACCAGGCCGGGCAAACCGATGACAGCGCCGAATCGGTCGAATGGGCCTCGCTGGCGCAAATGGCGGAGCGCCTGCGCCAGCGACTTGAATTTCTCTCTATTGAGAACCCGAAATGAGCGTCGAAGCCTACTTCGAGTCGGTCAGGAAACGCCTTCTGACCGACTCGCTTATTGTCTGGCATGAAATCCTGACCGAGCGCGTTTCGCCCCAGGAAGGTTACTTGCGGGCGCGGGTCTATTTCACGGATAACAGTCTGATGGATTTTTCGGAATTTATTGTCCCTGCCGAATCTGGCGAATTGGAACATCTCAGTTACCGTTTCCACTGGCAGGATGCGCAAACCAGGTTGATTCGCCGCTGGGACAATACCCCGCATTTTCCAGCTTTACCCGGTTTTCCACATCATGTCCATGACGGCCAAACCGGGGAAGTTTTTGGGGGCGAACCCGTTAATTTTTTCGTAGTTTTAGATGAAATTTCTGCCATCTTGAATCAGTAAACCTGTCTGGTAATGTAGAACGGGAAACGATAAATATGATTTTTTGATTTCTGTTTGGATATGCTACAATCGCGTCAGGTTTTGTCCTGACTTGGATAAATTGGATGAAAAGAAAATGTCAGAAATAGAAAAGATTCGCCTTGCTTTTATAGACATAGCAGTGTTTTCTGATAGTTCTATTCGAGGAGCAATACTGACAACTGACACAAATACACGCCCCTTTGAGTTCAGGATAACAAGCCCCATTAAACCAACCCATATGCAAGAAGTTTTATACGGCGCTTCACTAAAGGGATATGTATATGGGGAGCTTATATGTGCCCCTTTAGTACAAGCGACAAAAGAGAAGCTGAGTCTTGTGGTTGTTAAAGACGAATCTTTATTGACAATGCGCCCTCATATTCAATGTGCAGTTACATGTATTAACCTGTCTGATAAATCACGGTCAACCCATATTGATTTTTCTTCGGACATCGAACAAATAGATGCCATCCTAAACCCTATTTTGGCTTTGGAAAAATGGGATTTAGCAGAGCCTTTTTTAAGGTTGCAAACCGCTTTACAAGAGGTTCACCAATTAAATTTCGGGACGCAGGGGAAATTTGGCGGATAACTTTAATGTTTTTTTTGTTAAAAATATTGAAATCCCAAAGCCAAGCATATTGTTAGATGGTTTGGCTGTTTTGGCGTTTGGATATGCTGAACCAACTAACACTCTGAATACAAACCACATAGTTATCATTGATTTAAACGATAATCTATTCTTTTCTCCATTAGCGATTGGCGGGGGATTTACACGAATTGAAATTGTGGTTGATGAAACATTCCCTTTTTTCTTTGAGCCTGTTGATAATACGACATTTTTAGAGATAGACTCCTCCATTACCCCAGCTTATATTCAAGATGTTGATACAACTTTGCAAGTTTTAGACGGGAACGAACTTCTGGGAATCGCTCAACCGGAGATTTTGGATGGGAAAGAAAAAGAAGAACCTGAAATTCAAGGGGAAAAATCCAACCGGCTCAGGCATAAAAAACATTCAACATCTCGCCAAGAAAAAAGCCAAGGTTTTCTAACGCACATAGAACCGATTGGCGGGAAAGAAGATGAGTTTTTTCTTTTTCTTCAGCAAAAAATCATTGACTTAAACATAGAACAGCCGAAAATTTCATTTCCAATCTCAGCTTCAATTGAGTTCGCGTTATTTGATGACTTTGAACTTGATATACCGTGTCAGATCATTGAACATGATTTAACATTCTTGCCAATTCAGGACATTTTTGACATTAATACCATTCAAACTCCTGAGCAAATTCTTTGGGTAGATAGCGAAATTTACACGAGAGTCAGGGTTTTAGAAATATCGCCGAGTTCATTTATTATTTGGTATGCTCAAATGCACATAGACGGCATGGATTATGGTGGGAGATATTGGTCTACCGATGGAAAAAGTTTTGACTTGAATAGACCAACATTAATAAGGAAACACCATAAACAACGATCACATAGCTTCTTTAAATCCATAAAAGAAAATACCCAAAACAACGATTTATTGGAAGAACCATCTAATTGGGATTTATTATTTGCGCTTCTCCAGCCAACCTTAAACTTGGAAGCCACAGACATGGCTACCTTGCCATCCAAACTTTATCCGTATCAACCCACAGGAGTAATTTCCTTAGCCCAAAATCAACATTTTTTATTAGCAGATGACATGGGAACTGGAAAAACGATTATGACAATCGTAGCCATGAAAGTTCTCATGCAAAAAGCAAAAATTCGCCATGCTTTAATACTTTGTCTCCGTAGTGTGTTAAGTCAGTGGGAAGAACAGTTGCACAAATGGGCTCCCGAATTAAAAACCACATTGGTTCGTGATATCCAAAAGGAAACTCGAAGAATAAGATGGAAAATTCACCAGCATGTTTATATTACAACCTATGATACTTTGACAGAAGACGTAAGAAATGGAATTTTAGAACAAGACAGGTTGGGATATTTTGATTTATTAGTTATGGATGAGGCTCATCACATAAAAAATAGCGATACTCAACGCCATAGAACTTTGAAAAAGTTAAATGCGCGCTGGCGTTGGGCCTTAACAGGAACGCCGATTCAAAACAAAATCGGTGATTTGCGATCTATTTTTGATGTGATATATCCTGAATGTTTTGACAATCAAAAAGAATATACTGAAGCGCAGGTAAAAGAACAGATCAAACCCTATTTTCTCCGTCGCCTAAAACGCGATGTACTTAAAGACCTGCCTCCAAAAACCCATCAAGACTTTTTATTGGAAATGGATGATGAGCAAATTGCTGCATACGATGCTGTGCTTACGACAATCAAGAATGATTACGGCATTATAAAATCCCAAGCTGATTCAATGCAAAGAACTTATATCATAGGGAAATTAATAACACTTAAAGGGATTTGTAACTTTGCTCCTGGTAGCTTAAAAAGTCCCAAAGAAAGATTGTTACGAGATCAGATTGATGAAATAATTAGAAGTAAAAACAAAGTACTTGTTTTTTCTCAATTCAAGGAAGAAGGGGTAACAAAATTAGCAAAAATTCTTTCTCACTATGGCATTGCTACAATTGTTGGTGGGCAAAATGATGGAACCAGAAAACAAGAAATTGACAAATTCAAAACAAGGGACGAGATTTCGATTTTATTAGCAACCATACAATCAGGGGGAGAAGGCTTGAATCTCGCCGAAGCATCGTATGTCATTCACTTTGACCATTGGTGGAATCCCGCAGTTTTGTCCCAAGCTGAAGACAGGGCACACCGAGCCGGTCAAACCCAAGGAGTAAATGTGTATTCTTACTGGATGTCTGGGACCATAGATGAAAAAATTAGACTTATGTTGGATTCCAAAAGGCAAATATCTGAAAAAGTTATAGATGGTTTGGCAGATAAATCTATAGAGCAAACATTGAAATTGTCTGAACTATGGAAGATTTTTGGTGTGTGAAAAACATCAATAAAGGATATTTGATTCACTCACCCTTCTTTGTTAAATCCCCCCGCCTATTGGCATTTGGAGTATCTTTTCATGCAATTCATCACCCGTCTAAAATCCGCTGCCCGCGTTTTGCTCAAGGGTGAAACCGCCGCCCGCAAACGCAGCCAAATCCCGGCCATCACCGCCGAGGAAGTGGCCGAAATCAGGCAATTCTTCCCGCGCGAGAAGTTCTTCATCATGGGCCACGCCCGCTCGGGGACGACGATTTTGATGCGCCTGACGCGCCTGCACCCGGAAGTCCATTGCAATTACCAGGCGCACTTCTTCACCCGCGCGCCGATGCTCAAATCGCTGGTGGACAGCCCCGAAGCCGCCGACTGGCTCTCGCGCAAATCTAACCGCTGGAACCAGGGCCGCGACCTGTCGCCGCTGGTGATGCGCGCCGCCGCCGACTTTATCCTCGAGCGTGACGCCGCCCGCGAGGGAAAGCGCATCGTCGGCGACAAAAGCCCCTCGTCCACCCTCCACGGACAGGTGGTGCGCGATACCCACGCAGTCTACCCTGACGCCAAAATTATCTACATCGTCCGCGACGGTCGGGATGTGCTTATCAGCGAACGCTTCCGCAACTTTGTCGAAGATGCCAAATTCCTGACCGCCGAAGACCGGCGCATCATCGCAGCGCTCAAAGTTGAGCAGATGCCCTTCACCGACGGCACCCGCTCCATTTTCACCGAACCCTTCATCCGCCAGATTGCCCAACGCTGGGCGGATGACCTGAACGAAATCGACAGCGAAGCCAAACGTCTTTACCCCGGCGCGTACTTTTCCCTGCGCTACGAAGATTTGCTCGCCAACCCGTTGGCCGAGATGCAAAAACTATGGGCTTTCCTCGGCATCGAAGTCGATCCCGGCCTTGAAACGGCCATCCAGTCCGAAATGGGCCAGAACCTCGACGAGGAGTGGCAGGCCAAACGCAACGAATCCATCGCATCCTTCCTGCCCAAAGGCAAAGCCGGTAACTGGCGAAATATGTTCACCGCCCACGACCGGCAGGTGTTTAAAGAAGTCGCCGGGGAGCTATTGGTGAAATGGGGTTACGAGAAAGATTTAAATTGGTAAAATTCCAAACCCTTAACCGCAAAGACACCCAGGGCACTAATTTTCACAAAACTTTTCTTTGTGTTCCTGGGTGAACTTTGGGGCCTGCGTGGTTAAGGATTCTAAAGGATAAAAACATGAAAATTCTCATTGCAGGCCTCGGCTCCATCGGACGCCGCCATTTTCGCAATCTCATCACCTTGGGCGAGCAGGATCTTGTTTTATACCGGACTCACAAAGCCACCCTCCCAGATGACGAACTGGCGGGCTATCCCGTTGAGACTAATTTGGCTACAGCCCTGAAAAAGCACCAGCCGCAAGCGGTGGTCGTTACTAACCCCACCTCACTCCATCTGGAGGTGGCGATCCCTGCCGCCGAAGCGGGCTGCGCCGTTTTACTCGAAAAACCCATCGCCGAGGATTTATCGCGCGTGGATGAATTACGCCGCGCCGCTGAAAAGAACCGCCACCGAATTCTGGTCGGGTTCCAATTCCGCTATCACCCAACGTTGAACAAGGCCCGCGAACTGATTCAGGGCGGCGCTTTGGGCAAAATCCTGACCGTCCATGCCCACTGGGGCGAGTACCTGCCCAATTGGCACCCCTGGGAAGATTACCGCCAAAGCTACGCCGCGCGCGCTGACCTGGGCGGCGGCGTGATTCGCACGCTGACCCACCCGTTCGATTATTTGCGCTATCTGCTGGGCGAAGTTGAAGCGCTTTGGTCGCTCAACGGACAGGTTTCTCCGCTGGAATTGAGCGGGGTGGAGGATGTGGCCGAAATCGGGCTAAAGTTTGCCAGCGGTGCCATCGGCGGGGTGCATGTCAACTACTTTCAACGCCCGGCGGTTCACCGGCTGGAAATTGTGGGCACAGAGGGAACGCTGCGCTGGGGTAACGCGGATGGGCGGTTGACCCACTTTTGGATGCCAGAGTCTTTTGGCGGCATCTACCCTCAGCCGCAGGCCGCTCTCGAAACGGTTTATCAGCCCCCGGAGGGGTTTGAGCGGAACCAACTCTTCGTAGCGCAAACTGCTCATTTTCTGAAAGTCGCCGCGGGTGAGTCTGCTCCGATTTGTACGCTGGAAGATGGCATCCGCGCACTGGAATTGGCTTTGGCGGCAACAGAGTCTCAATCTAAAAAGAAAATGGCTTAACGTCTGTTATAATATTCAAAATTCAGTCATTGAATATAGGAGAATTTTCATGTCGAAAGCAAATCTCATCGCCCCGTATGGCGGTAAACTGGTTAATTTGGTGGCGGAAGGCACGGCCCGCGAAGAGCTGCTTGCCAAAGCAGCCAAGTTACCTTCTATTAAAATTTCCATGCGCGCTTTGTGCGACTTGGAACTGCTCGCCACTGGCGGTTTTTCGCCGCTGACGACTTTCATGGGCAAGGCCGATTACGAAAGTGTTTTGCACAAAATGCGCCTGGCCGATGGCACACTTTGGCCGTTGCCGATTACGCTGACGGTTGATCCCAAAGAATTGCCAACCGTAGGTGAAGATATTGCCCTGCGTAATGCCAATTTTGATTTGATTGCGGTGATTACGTTGGACGAGGTTTATCACTGGGATGCCGAAACCGAGGCCGCGCTGGCCTATGGCTCGACCGATTCCAAGCACCCGATGGTTTCTGAAATGAGTCGCTGGGGCAAGGTTTGCATTAGTGGCCCGCTTCAGGTTATCAACCTGCCCAAATATCACGATTTTGTCGAACTGCGCCAGACCCCGGCTCAGGTGCGCTCTTTGCTCGAAACGATGGGAAATGATAATGTGGTCGCTTTCCAGACTCGCAACCCGCTGCATCGCATCCACGAAGAATTGACCAAGCGCGCCGCGGCTGCTGTCAAGGGTTCGTTGATTGTCCACCCCGTGGTGGGGATGACCAAGCCGGGCGATGTCGATCACTATACCCGCACCCGCACCTATAAGGCGCTGGTGGATAATTATTACAGCAAAGAAGATACGCTGCTTAGCCTGCTCCCGCTTGCCATGCGCATGGCTGGCCCCAAGGAAGCCTTGCTGCACGCCATCATTCGCCGCAATCACGGCGCGAACCACTTCATTGTGGGCCGCGACCATGCCGGCCCTGGCAACGATAGCACTGGCAAGCCCTTTTATGGCCCCTACGATGCCCAAACGATGATGACCGAGCACGAAGTTGAGTTGGGCGTTAAGATGGTTCCTTTTGAAATGTTGGTCTACCTGCCCGACGAAGATCGCTATGTCGAACAGAAGGATGTTCCCGCGGGCGCGAAAGTCCTTAATATTTCGGGTACTCAGGTGCGCGATGACTACCTTGCCAAAGGCAAACTGCTGCCCGAATGGTTCACCCGCCCCGAAACCGCCGAAATTTTGCGCCAGAGCTACCCGCCGCGCCACAAGCAGGGTTTCTGCCTGTGGTTTACCGGCCTGAGCGGCTCCGGCAAAAGTGCCACAACTCAGATTTTGACCGAACTCCTGCTGGAGCATGGCCGCGAATCGACAGTTTTGGACGGCGACGTTGTTCGCACTCACCTTAGCAAAGGTCTCGGCTTTAGCAAAGAAGACCGGGATACTAATATTTTGCGCATAGGCTTTGTGGCGGGTGAAATTTCCCGTCATGGCGGCGCAGTTGTTTGCGCGGCTATCAGCCCCTACCGCGCTGCGCGCGAAGAAGCCCGCAAATTTGTCGGCGAAAATTTCATCGAAGTTTTCATGGACACTCCGGTTGAAGTTTGTGAGCAGCGTGACGTGAAAGGCCTGTACGCCAAGGCCCGCCAGGCAATGCTAGACGGGAAACCGATGGGCTTTACTGGCGTTGACGATCCCTACGAACCGCCGGTCAACCCCGAAATCAGCTTGATGGGGTCGGGCGTTACTCCCGAACAAAATGCCCGTCAGGTGATTGCCTATCTCACCGCGCAGGGATATTTGCTGAGCGAGTAAAAAGCGAACCTGTCTCTCACCCCTGGTCTCGATAGGGCCAGGGGTGAGGTTTTTCCATGAAACTTTCCCGTCTTTTCATTATTCTGCTGTTTTTCGTGGCTCTTCTTGCCGGAAGAGCGCTGTGGTATGTTACCCCGGTCGGACTTGGGCTGACGAACGATTCCGCCGCCTATCTCGGCGGGGCGCGCTCGCTGCTGGCCGGAACCGGCTACAGCGACGTTTGGCTGGATAGCGCGCTGGAAGCGGTTACGCACTACCCGCCGCTTTTGTCGCTAACCCTGAGCGGAATTGGCCTGCTGGGACTCGACCCGTATCGCGCCGCGCGCGTGCTGCACATCCTGCTCTTTGCCGCCAACACCGGGCTGATTGGCCTGCTGGGCCTTCGGATGACCAAATCGCAGGCGGCTGGAATTTTTTTGGCCCTGCTTTTTGGTACCAATGCCCAATTGCTACGCATCCACGCCCAGGTCTTGAGCGAACCGCTCTTTATTTTCTTCTCGCTGGCCTCCTTCCTGACTTTTTCCATAGCCATCGAATCGCAATCCGCTAAAGAAATTAGCGAACCCAGCACCGCCCTTCGACTTCGGGCTGCGCCCTCTGCTCAGGGCTGGCAACTGTCCACTGCTCACTGGTTACTGCTCACTGGTTTCCTGACATCCCTGGCTTTCCTCACCCGTTATTCTGGCCTGGCGCTGATTGCGACCTTTCTGGTTGCGATTTTCCTTTTCCAGCCCGATTGGCGCTCTCGTTTCATCAGAATTGCCCAATTCCTGGCCGGAGCCGTCCCGCCGATTGCGGCCTGGTTCATCCGCAATAGCTTGGTTGCCGAATCGGCCACCAACCGCGGGATGCAGTTCAACCTGATTCAAATCTCGAACATCCGCACCGGTTTGTGGAATGTGGCCGACTTCCTGACCCCGTTCCAGGCCTGGCAGGAATGGTTGTTTCGCTCGGGCGTGATGAGCGCATTCCTGATAATTTTCGGCCTGTTTTTATTGGCCTGGCTGGCTTTAAACGCCTGGAATCTTCTCTTTCGTTCAGCCAATCAGCCAAGCATCCAATCACCCAATCCCATTACGTTCACCACTGCCCTGTACGTTTTCGGCTACCTGTGCGCCGTTCTGTTTTCGATGAGTTTCTTCGATGCCAGCACCAAATTCCAGCACCGCATTCTGTCCCCGCTGTATGTTTCGTGGATGATTTTGCTGGTTGCTGTATTCCAGAGCTTAAACACAAAGGACACGAAGGGCACCAAGGAAGAGCAAGAAAAAAAATCCGTGTTTACCCGCATTATCCGACAAATCCGCGCCCCATTTTCTCTAACTTTAGTAGCTATTATTCTCGCGCTTTCCACCTTCAACTTTCAACACTCCCTGACCGAACTGCGTGAAATCGACGGCCTCGGCTACGCCTCCTGGCGTTGGCGGCAGATGAACGTGCTGGCAATTATCAAAGACCTGCCACCAGATGTCGCTATTTATAGCAACTCACCCCCGGCGGTTTACCTCGTCACCGGGCGCGCCAGCCGCGTCATCCCGACCCGTATCAACCCGGTCAGCGGACAGGCGCGCAGCGGTTATGAGCAGTCCCTGGCTGAGATGCGCGCAGAACTGCTTGCCGGGCGGGCGGTGCTGGCCCTCTTCGATGTTTCTGACATTGAAGATGCCTTTGGCGAAGAAATCGCGTTACAATTCGACGGCCTGACCTTGCTCGAAAAATCGCAGAGGAATGTGCTTTACGGAATACCATAACCCCACCCGGCGCTAACGTGCCACCCTCCCCATTTTCGACGAACTACAGTCGAAAATGGGGAGGGTAGGGATGGGCAGGAGATAATTTATGCCAAAAATTCAGGAAAAATTTGATTTAACTGGCCGGGTGGCGATTGTCACCGGCGGGATTGGCCTGCTTGGGACAGAATTCTGCCGCACGCTAGCCGAGGCCGGGGCTGCTGTTGTCGTGGTCGATCTCAACGCTGAGAAGTGTGCCGCTGTCGCCGCCGACCTGGCTGGGGCTGGCTACAAAGCCCTTGGCGTGGCAACCGACATCACCAGCCCAGATTCGGTCAATGCGATGGTCGAGAAAGTGGTTGCGGAATTTGGACGCATCGATGTGCTGGTCAACAGCGCCGCGCTCGACCCCAAATTCGACCCGGATGCCGTCAACAAAGGGATTGCTCCCGGAAAATTCGAGGAGTATCCGCTCGAGCAGTGGAATGCTGCCCTCAACGTCAACCTGACCGGGACCTTCCTCGTCACCCAGGCGGTGGTCAAGAAGATGGTGGCCCAGGGCAAGAAGGGCAGCATTATCAACATTTGCTCGACCTATGGATTGAACGGCCCCGACCAGCGCATTTATCGCAAGGCGGACGGTTCCCAGCCAGCCTTCAAGCCGGTTTATTACACCGTCACCAAGGCCGGGATTGTCGGTTTTACCAAGTACCTGGCCGCCTATTACATGGAGACTGAAATCCGCGTCAACATGCTCACGCCGGGCGGCGTTTATAACAACCACGATGAGCTTTTTGCCAAAAACTATGCCGCCAAGACGATTTTGGGCCGCATGGCCCAAAAAGACGAAATGAATGGCGCTTTATTGTTCCTCGCTTCGGACGCTTCATCCTACATGACCGGCAACAACGTGGTCGTGGACGGCGGCTGGACGGCGTGGTGAGTTAGTGATTGGTAAATGGTAATTAAGGATGAATGATAATCAGAAGGTTGCGCCTGTTGTAAACCGGGTTGCGCGAGACCGGCAAAGTAGCGATTTTGCCTACTGGCAAAGTTGCCCGCCTGCTGAACGGATTGCGGCCCTGGAAGAAATCCGACACGAGTATCATCAATGGAAATATCATGCTGAGCCAAGACTTCAAGAGTTTTTACAATCGTTAAACGATAACGATGTGCGCTACCTGCTGATTGGGGGCTATGCGGTTGCCTTTCATGGACACCCACGCTATACCAAAGACTTGGATGTGTGGATTGAGATGACAGCCGGAAATGCCAACAGAGTTATTGAAGCCCTGAAGCAGTTTGGTTTTGGTTCACTTGGCCTGACAAGTGCCGATTTTGTTGTGCCTGACCAGATTATTCAGTTGGGATATCTGCCCAATCGGATTGATATTCTAACCACTGCGCCCGGCAGCGATTTTGAAACCTGCTATCAAAAACGGGTAACAGCGAACATTGATGGTCTTGCGATTGAATTCATTGATATCGAGAGCCTTAAGCAGAATAAAAAAGCTTCTGGAAGATATCAAGACTTGGCTGATATTGAAAATTTGGAATAATTATGACTGAAGTTCTTGCCATCATCCCCGCGCGCGGCGGCTCGAAAGGTATTCCGCGCAAGAATATTCGTGATTTTTCGGGCTACCCGCTGATTGCCTGGAGTATTGCCGCCGGTTTGAAGTCCGAATTGGTGACGCGGGTGATTGTCAGCACTGACGACGAGGAGATTGCCGCTGTGGCCCGCGCCTGGGGCGCGGAGACACCTTTCCTGCGCCCGGCGGAGTTTGCCCAGGACAAAACCACCGATTTGCCGGTCTTTGTCCATGCGCTCGAATGGCTGGCGGAGAACGAGAATTACTGTCCCGATGTTGTCGTGCAGCTTCGGCCCACCTCGCCGATTCGGCCTGTCGGGTTGGTGGACGATGCGGTGCGCATCCTGCTTCAGAATACGGATGCGGATTCAGTGCGGGGCGTTGTCCCGGCCGGGCAAAACCCGCATAAAATGTGGCGGCTGCCTGCGGGTGAGAACGGTCCGATGCAGAACCTGCTTGCAGTGGATGGAATCGAGGAGCCGTACAATGCTCCCCGGCAGATTCTTCCCGATGTTTACTGGCAAACGGGACATATCGACGCGATCCGCCCGGCGGCCATTTTGAACGGTTCGATGAGCGGCAAGACGATTTATCCGCTATTGATTGATCCGGATTTTACGGTGGATATCGACAACCTGCGCGATTGGGCGCGTTATGAGTGGCTGGTGGCCTTTGGCGGGCTGGAGATGGTTTCTCCGGGGCGCTCCCGCCGCCCGCTGCCGGAGCGGGTCGATTTGCTGGTGCTCGACTTTGACGGGGTGCTGACCGATAACCGCGTTTGGGTCAGCGAGGATGGCCGCGAGATGATTGCGGCCAATCGCGGCGACAGCCTGATTATGACCAAGTTGCGTAAGTCTGGCACCGAGGTTGTGATTCTGTCATCGGAGGTCAACCCGGTGGTTTCGGCGCGTGCCAAAAAGATGCGCGTTGAGGCGATCCACGGGGTTGGTCTGGATGACAAGGCCGGGGTGCTGTTGAATTTGCTGAAGGAACGTCACATCGACCCGGCGCATGTGGTTTATGTTGGCAATGACATTAACGATCTTCCCTGTTTCGAGGTCGCCGGTTGGGCGGTGGCTGTCGCCGATGCCCAGCCCGAAGTTTTGCGCGCCGCCGATTATGTGACCAAAAAAACCGGCGGGCATGGTGCGGTCAGGGAAGTTTGCGATTTGATCTTACAGGAGAAAAAATGACTCGTGAAATAAAACTCGGTAACAAAGTGGTTGGCGATGGACACCCTGCTTACGTCATCGCCGAAATTGGCATCAATCACAACGGCGACCTGGATGTTGCCCGCCAGATGATTCGCGCGGCGGCTCACGCTGGCGCGGATGCGGTCAAGTTCCAGAAGCGCACGCCTGAAGTCTGCACCCCGCCCGAACAGCAGAAGCAGATGCGCGAAACGCCCTGGGGCTATATCAGCTACCTGGATTATCGCTACAAGGTCGAGTTCGACAAGGAAGCCTATACTGAAATCGACAAACTGTCCCGCGAGTTGGGCATCGATTGGTTCGTTTCGGTCTGGGATGAGCAGTCGGTCGATTTTATGGAGCAGTTCGATACCCCGGCCTATAAAATCCCGTCGGCTTCGATGACCGACCACAACCTGCTGCGCCATGTCCGCAAGACTGGCCGGCCGTTGATTGTTTCAACAGGTATGTCGACGATGGATCAGATCCACCGCGCCATGGATGCGGTTGGCTTGGAAAACTTGATTATCATGCACACCACCAGCGCCTATCCTTGCGATCCGGATGAACTTAACCTGAAGATGGTCGAAACCCTGAGGCGTGAGTTCCCGAACAACCCGATTGGTTATTCGGGTCACGAAGTTGGCCTCGTCCCCTCGGCGGTGGCGGTGGCCCTGGGCGCGACCTCGGTCGAGCGCCACTTCACCCTCGACCGGGCGATGTGGGGCAGCGACCAGGCGGCCTCGGTCGAGCCGGGCGGCTTCGAGAAGCTGGTCAAATACATCCGCGTGACCGAGCAGGCCATGGGCGACGGCGTCAAAAAGGTTTACGAAAGCGAAATGTCCTCGCTCAAGAAGCTACGCCGGGTCAAAGATTCGGAATAATTTGCAATTTATCGCCAGAAATGGGATACCAGTAACGAGAAATAAGGTAAACTTGTTTCTCGTTACTGATTCTTACTCATTGTAAAGTTCCCTGGCTCAAAGATGTCCATTCCTGATCGCATTTATCGTTTTGCCCGCCCAATCGCCAAATATTCCCAGTCTGTTTTACGCTGGAAACGTTTGGCGTTTAACGAAGCCCCACCGATTTTTGGCAATGCCAAACCCAAGAGCGGTTCGCACCTGCTGACTCAGGTCTTAAGCGGATTTTGCCAAATTGCGCCGTATGCCTATGTTGAAACAGAACCGGTTCGCACGGTCAAGAAGGATGGCGGACGGTTTGATGCGGGACAGGTGCGGGCTGAATTGAAGCGCATTCCATCGGGCGTGATTGGCTGGGGCTATGTCGATGCCACGCCTGAGAATGTTGCTTTCCTGTGCCAGCCCAACCGGGTCAACTATTTTATCTACCGCGACCCGCGCGACATGCTCATTTCGCATGTGTTTTTTGCCACCGATATGCACGAGGGCCACGGGATGCACGATTATTATCAGAATCTTTCGGATTTTGATGAGCGCCTGAAAGTTGCAATTACCGGGATTGATCGGGATGGGTTGTATATGGTGGATGTGCTCAAACGTTATCAGGGCGTTTTCGAGTGGCTGGAGCAGCCGCAGGTGCTGTGCATCCGTTTTGAGGACTTAATTCACAAGCGTGATGAAATGCTGCTGGCGATGCTGGATCAGGTGGAGAAGACAGGTTATGCGCTGCCTATGCCGCGCGCAAAGGCCTTGGGAATTATTGTTGAGACGATCCAACCCAAAAAGTCGAAAACTTTTCGCTCCGGCAAAACGGGCGAGTGGCGGAAATATTTTAAAGAGGAGCACAAACTCCTCTTTAAAGAAGTGGCCGGTGATTTGTTGGCGCGGTTGGGCTACGAGCGCGGCAATGATTGGTAAGAAAAAACGCGGCTGAAAATGTCGCGTTTTTTCTTTTTTGGATACAGCCCGTTATTTTTTATAATTTTCTGCTGTTTTGACTGACAGGGAATAGCTTTTGGGTATTTTGGCGACGAAGGAGCAGGAGTCGGCCCCGCCGCAGGATGGCCCGCAGCTTCCGGCGCTGTGTGCGCCCTCGGGGATGGCGTCATCGTCTTTCAGACGGCCTTTGCGCACCCAATAGTCCAACATTCCCTCCAGCGCGCCGCGCTCGATGCCCAGCCGGGAGCTGAGTACCGGTAAAGAAATCGGCTCTTTGGCGTTGGTGATTTCTTGCAAAACCTGGTTTAACATGGAAACTCCAGTAATCAGTGAACAGTTATCCCAACCCGAGCAGCAGCCCGCCCTGGAAAACGATGAATGCCATTAGCCAGGCTAAACCAAGCTGGCCGAAAATGCTGAACCAGGTCCAGTTCATGCCCAGTTCCTGGCGTTCGGCGGCCACGGCCACCATGCAAGGGGTGTAAATGAGGACGAAGACCATGAAAGCGATGGCGGCCAGTGCGCCGTGTCCGCCGCTGGAGGTTTCAAAGCCCTGCTGGATCGCGCCCATTAGCGCGGTCGGCTCTTCCTCGGCTTCCTCCTCGAACAGGTTGACACCCACAATCAGTGGCAGGGATTTGAGCGTATCGCCCGTGGCGCTGACGAAGGTGCTCAGTATCTCGCCGATGTCCTCGAAAAAGGCCGGGGCGGCGGATTCTTCTTCGGCGACTTCCTCCACCGCGTAAACCTGCGACATGGTGCTGACGACAACTTCCTTGGCAACGAAACCGGTCAGCAGGGCGCTGCTGGCCTGCCAGGTGCCAAAGCCGAGCGGCGCAAAGACCGGGGCAACGGCCTGATTGGCAACTGCGAAGGCGCTGTCGTTGACATCGGTCGCGGCGAAACTGCCCTCGCCGCGCACCGGAATCGCCGTCAGCAGCCACAGGATGATGCTGGTCGCCATGATGATTGTCCAGGCTTTTTTGACGAAGGAACTGGTG
>DYPU01000048.1 GCA_020719725.1 Anaerolinea sp.
TAGATGCTTT
Source organism: Anaerolinea sp. (assembly GCA_020719725.1). GTDB lineage: Bacteria > Chloroflexota > Anaerolineae > Anaerolineales > Villigracilaceae > UBA8950. The sequence continues at coordinate 11 of DYPU01000048.1, forward strand.
GTATCTGGAGCAAAACAGGCTCACCAACCATTGTATCAACGGTCTGGGTCATTCCATCGGGAAGGCTGCTGATCAGGTAAGTACCCTCCAGGCTGAGGGCAGTCTGGCAGCTTTTCAAAGCCTGAACCTGGATCGAGAGTAGTTCCAACTCCCCGCTGAACGGTTGACCGCCAAGTTGAGTGAATGCTGCAACGATTGTTCCGCCGATATCTGTTCGACCAAACCCGGACATTTTTTGGGATGTAATTTCCCCAACTTTGATACAGTCCGGCTCGTAAGTGAGATACAATTCCATACCATTGATGGGAGTTGTAACAGAGCCGATTACTTTAACTTCAAAGCTATCACCTTCCTGGAATCTTTGCTCTGGCGCTAATAAGAGGACTTGGTCGATGGATTGGGCCAAAACCGGGCTTGCAAATAAAAGGCTGATCAGGATAACCAGGACAATATAGATTTTCTGTTTCATGGGATTCCTCCGTGAACTATTGGAAATTAAGTTTTCTTAAGTTCAATTATCGGTGTTGAGGTTGTTGGCTACTTGTAAGGCATGGGTTCTCAAGCTGACAATTCTGGCTGTCTACCTGACAAAAAACTCAGGCGGGAATATTCCCGCCTGAGTTTTTTTGATAATCTTGTTTACCAGTTGAGCGGACCGTTTTTGAAGTAGTTGAAAGCCAGCATTACCAGGTCAACCAGGTTGACCGTCCCGTCCCCATTCAGGTCAGCGGCGGGGATGGGGAGTGGGGCTTTGTTGTACACGTTCCCCAAGGTCACCACATCCTGAGCGTTGATTTTGCCATCCTGATTAATGTCGCCAGCCAGAAGGGTGACCGCAGGCAGGGTAGTGTCACCGGTGATGTTTTCGCTGCGCTGTGCAGACAGGAAACCGGGCGCACTGGCAATGAAAATGTACTGGCCGGGTTGTAGCGTGACCTGGAAGTTGCCATCCGCATCGGGTACCATAGCGGCCACTTCTTCACCAGCAGTGTTTTGCACGATGATTTTGGCGCTGCTGTAAGCGTTATTGGACAGGGTGATTTTGCCGCTGCTGGTTGGGTTGTTTTCAATGGTTGGTTCTGTGGTGGGGATAAGCGTAGGGTGTGGAGTCACTTCCTCGATAGGGGTAGGAGTGATGGTAGGCAGCGGGGTCACTTCGCCCGCAATAATGGTGAGCATTTCAGCTTTGAACGGAACCTGCTGCAACTCATCAGCGGTGGTCAGGCGGCGGACAGTGCAATCGATGCTGGCCTGTCCCGCGCCAATGGTTTCGAGGGTCACGCTGCCGACAACGCCGCTGCTCGACATCACCTGCCCATTGCTGCCCGCAACCGAGATGATGAAGCTGCCATCTGGCTGCAAAATTGGGGCAAAGACCGGATTTTCGCCAAAGGCAGATGTCACATTAGCATTCTGATATTTCAAGCGGGAATTGTCAGGTGTGCAGATATATTCCAGGCCCTTGACAGGCTGTCCTTGCGGGTCAAAGGAGAATTCTGCTATATTGCTTTGTCCTTTTTCAACACTGGGGATTTGCCATTGCATGGATGCTTGGGGCTGGGCGGGAGTGATGGTAGGTACAGGGGTAATCTCCGTAGTTTCGGGGGTAACTGTTGGGGTTTCAGGAGTAACAGGAAGGGTCGCACTAGGCGTGGAAGTAGGGGTTACAGTGGGCGTGAAAGTTGGGGTCGGGGATGATGCTTCGATGCGGCTTACAATTTGCAGGCTATAAGAGCCACTGCCACTGGCTGCTTCAACGCGCACTGAATAATTGCCAGCTGCGCGAGTCCCGCTTAAGGTGATATTATTTCCGCTATTACTTTCGGCCAATTTGTTGCCGTTGCTGTCCAGAAGCACCAGGCGCAGGGTTACATCTCCATTGGTGCGAACCGCTTTGATGGTAAAGTCACGGGTGACGCTAAACATAAAGGGCCAACGATCCTGATTGAGGACATCGACGCTGCTGCTGTAGGTTTTGTCCCAGTAGATTTGTTCTTTGGTGTGGACCGTAGGCTTGGCAGGCTGAACGTACTGGCTATATAATGCGCGCCATTCATTCATCAGATTAGTAACATAACCACCACCGCCAGAATATTTTTTCAAGTTTTCAGGCAGGCTAACTTCGTCAAAGGTTTTCAAAGCCAGCATTTGTCGAATTGCTGAGTAGTTGGCGCTATTTTTTATGCCAATTGTGTTAGCAGTCGCGGCAACTCCGTCATCTATGCTGGCATAGTTTTTGACTCCAACTGAGTTGAAATCGGTCGCATTCGGGCGGCCCCAGGTTGTCGCCAACGGGTTCCAACAAGCACTTGTGCCTTCGTATTTTTGCCAAATCTGAAGCGCTTTTACAGCAAACTGGGTGTTGGTAATCTGGGATTCAGTTTGGGTATTTAGGTTGTTGATAACTTCTCGCATGAATGTCTCACCGACGGCTTTGCCCGCAGTACAAGTCAAAGCATCGGTATAAGATATTGCATCGCAAAACTGCTTGCCGCCGGTGGCTGAATAGCAGGATGTTCGCTGCTGCTTAGCCTGGTCGGATCCAATTGGATTCAGAGAAGCAACTGTGTAGTAAGTAACATCTGCAAAAACAGCACCAGCACCATCCATATCAGACAAAGTCACACAGGAACCACTGGCAACACTACTACCATTCCAAACACGCTCTGGATATGAACCAGCAGCATTGCGCCACATTTGCCAGTAGACGGGTTTCCCATTCAGGTTGTCGGCGCAGACTTTCAGGTTGACAGATTCGGAGTTAATAGTTAATTCGCTGTTACCGTTAATAAAATTCGATTCTGTGCGGTCGTCTGTAATTTTTACATTTTGTGATTTTAAAATATCGTTGACTTTTGGCTCGCGCCCGATTTCATCAAAATAGATAGGTGCTTCATTCATCCTTGCAGCATCAGGATACCCATCGCATCCTGTTTGTTGTGACTTCCCATAAACCGCTATATGAGTATGTACGTTACCATTAGAGCCTTTTCCTGACTTTGCAATAAGTTGTCCTTGCAATACGTTTGCGCCTTTTGAAATAAGAAGCTCAGAAAGATGCAGGTATACCGAGCAATATCCATCATGAGTATCAATTACAATTCGATGGCCTCCTCCTGATACATTTTGATCTGAGCTAGCAACTGTTCCAGATTTCATGGCAAGAATTTCGGTTCCATAGTAAGTCCCAAAATCATAGGACTTCCGCGAAACCCCATTAACTTTCTCATGGGTAGTGCCATCTCCCCATACCTTATATGCAGGGTCATTCTTAGACCAGGGTAGCTTATATCCATTGACAGGTGTAATCATAGCTTCCGGCGCAGCAGCGCTGGCGGATAAGACATTCCCCAACAAAAACAGGGTGACAAACAGGATGGATAGGAAGTTCTTAAAACGGGTGGACATGGCATACTCCTTTTGAAAATGAGATTTGAGTTTTTCGACGCTTGTGCGTCTGGATTACTCTCATTATCTTCTGGAGCATTGTTGGTTACATGGAATGATTCGCCCTGCAACCTGACATTTCCCACCTGAAACCTGACAACCTAATCAATTTTCATGGCCGCGTTAGTGTCCCCTAAACTGTAGCAAGAAAAATATCAAACCTAGTTTAGCAAAAAATTGCGCGGACGGGGAGTGAAATTTTCCTACAACTTCTTTTCACTCAATCCACCTTGCAAATATAACAGGTGCTATATTTCCTTCTTGACGCAAGTTTCAAAAAAATATACACTGTTATTGTGTGCTATCTTTTAGAGGGGATTGCCCTTGAAGACCATCCTGCCGCAAAATTACGCTGACCGTATCAAAGCCCTTCGCCGTAAATTTAGCCTGACGCAGATGCGCCTGGCTGAATTAATGGGTGTATCGTTTGCATCGGTCAATCGCTGGGAAAATGGGCAGGCAAAACCTTCGGGGCTGGCGTGGCAACAGATTGCACGGGCCGAGATGTTAGGTTTGCAAGCCCTGGATAGGGATTTTGTTGCTGAAGATTCCGGGCAGGGCCGAGAAACATCATCGGATATTGCTGCTCGGGGTGAAGATGCGGTTCTTGATTTTTTAACGCCGGCTGAGATTGTGCGCCTGGTGTCAGAGGCTGAGCGCCTGGCATACGCCCACCAGTTCAACCCTGCTTTCGCCGCCGAAACATCGCGCATCGACCCGCTGCCGCACCAACGGATTGCCGTTTACGAGCATATGCTCAAGCAGCCTCGCCTGCGCTTCCTCTTAGCCGATGATGCCGGGGCTGGCAAAACGATTATGGCCGGGCTCTATATCCGCGAGATGCTGGCGCGCCGCTTAATTCAGCGGGTGTTGATTGTGCCGCCGGCAGGGCTGGTCAGCAACTGGGAACGTGAAATGCGCGGGTTGTTTAACTTGCCTTTCCGGGCGGTGAGCGGCACCGAGGCGCGGAGTGGCAACCCATTTGCCGAACCGGATGGAAACTCGCTGATTATCAGCGTGGATACACTTGCAGGCCCGAAGATGATGGCTCGCTTGCGTGAACCGCAAGTGCAACCCTACGATTTGGTCATTTTTGATGAAGCGCACAAGCTGGCTGCCGACCGTGAACCAGATTTCCGAATCCGCAAAACCGAGCGCTATAAACTGGCGGAGGGGTTGGCCGGCATCAGCGATGAGCCAGAACGTTGGGGACTTCCCTGGAGTACGCGGCACCTGCTTTTGTTGACCGCTACGCCCCACATGGGCAGGGATTATCCTTATTATTGCCTGTGGCGCCTGCTCGAACCAGAAATCCTGCCAACCTACGATGCGTTTAGCTCCTTTCCTCCCCAGATGCGCAAACAGCATTTCATCCGACGAACCAAAGAAGAGATGGTGCGCTTTGATGGCTCGCTGATTTACCCCAGGCGCATTTCAGATACGCTTAGCTATGAACTTAGCCAGGGCGCAATCAGCGAACAGCGTTTGTATGATGAGACAACCACCTATATTGAAACCCAGTACAACCGGGCGCGGATTTTAAACCGCTCAGCAGCCAGGCTGGCAATGAGCATCTTCCAGCGCCGCCTGGCAAGTTCCACTTATGCGCTTCTCCGTTCTTTTGAGCGCCGGCTGGAAAAACTGGACGCGTTGGTGGATGCCATTCGCGCCGGGACACTAAGCCCGGAAAGCCTGTTGGCTGAGCAAAAAGAACTGGATGCGCTCAGTGACCCCCTGGACAACAAGACTGCTGATGAAGAATTTTCACAGGATGGCGAGGAAGAAAATGAACTCGTCGAGCGCGAAATCCTCTCAGGCATGGTAGCGATTACCCTGGTTGAGTTACAGGCAGAACAGGCGCAGGTCAGGAAATTACTGGACCTGGCGGGCCAGGTGGAAGGCCTGGGACAAGAATCGAAGTTTTCGCGTTTGCGCCAAATCATCAACGACCCAGGTTTTCGGGATGACAAAGTTATCATCTTTACCGAACACAAAGACACGCTTGATTTCATTGTCCGCCGCCTGAATGGGATCGGGTTCGGTGGTCAGGTTGCCCAGATTCACGGCGGTATGGGCACAAAACCAGACCCTGCCAGTGGACGTAGCGCCCGCGATGAACAGGTTGAGTTCTTCCGCAAGCCAGCGGCGCAAGGTGGGGCGCGTTTCCTGGTTGCGACTGACGCTGCCGGGGAGGGTATCAACCTGCAATTTTGCTGGCTGATGGTCAACTACGATATCCCCTGGAATCCGGCCCGGCTCGAGCAGCGTATGGGACGCATCCATCGCTATAAACAAACCCGCGATGTTGTCATCCTTAACCTGGTGGCAGGTGAAACCCGCGAAGGCCGCGTGATGAAAACCCTGCTCGACAAACTGGAGCGTATCCGTAAAGAACTGCGCAGCGATAAAGTTTTCGATGTGGTTGGGCGGCTGTTCAGCGAGATTTCGATTAAAGAGTACATGAGTCGCTTATTGGAGCAAAACAACGAGCGCGACTTGTTGGCTGAACTGGACGGAAAACTGACCAAAGAACAGGTTCGCGCCCTGGAAGAGCGCGAACAGAGTTTGTACGGCTTGGGCGGCGAGGTTAAAAGCCAATTGCCCCAATTGCAAAAAAACATGGATCAGGAAGTTTATCGCCGCTTGATGCCAGGCTATGTGCGCCGCTTTGTCGAAAACGCCGCGCCGCACTTGAATTTGGCTATAGATGGAAGATTAAATGAAGTTTTCTCATTGCAAGCCAATGCGCAGGGCGCGCTGGATCCTCTTTGGCCGGTGATGGAGTTATATCCGCAGTCTCAACGCGCAGGGCTGACTTTTGATAAAGCCCACAGCGAGCAGGCCATATTCTTGCACCCTGGCGAGCCATTGTTTGACCGTCTGCACGCGCTGGTGGGTGAGAAATTCAGTGAGGCAGCCCGGCGTGGTGGAGTTTTTATTGACCCTTCGGCGGGGAATCCGTATTTTTTTCACCTGGCGCGAATAGAGATTGTGCGCCGGGCCGATGATGGGTTGCCGGCCCTGTGCAACCCTGCCACGCTCGAAACCCGTCTGGTTGGATTGCGCCAGGAAGCCGATGGAAGCCTGCGCGAGGTTCCGGTTGAATCCTTGCTCTTGCTGCGCGGCGGCGATGGACAAGCCAACCGTGCTCTGGGCTTGCTGGCTCATGCCCTGGGACTGCAAGCCAGCGCCGCAGCCAACCTGCACAGCGGAATTGCCCAACAGCGGGCAGACGCGCAGCGCCTTAGCCTGCAAACCAGCCTGCCCGAACGGCTGGACTTCTTGAAACGAGGCTATACCAGCCAGGAAAATGAACTGCTTTCGATGCGCGCCCGCTACCGCGAAAAAGCAGACCTGGGCGACCCGCGCGCCAAAGCCGAATTGACCAAAATTAAACAGCACCAGCGCGCTCTCCAGGAACAGCGCGAACAGGCATTGGCCGCTTTACAGCGCGAACCAGAGTTGATTGCTCCCGGCGAAATCACTTTCCTCGCCCATGCCCTGGTGCTTCCCTCTGCCGACCAGCAAGACATCCAACAGCGTGATCAAGCCATCGAAGCGGCTGCCATGCAGGTTGCCATCGCTTATGAAGAAGCCGCCGGTGCAACAGTGCTGGATGTTTCTCTTCCTGAGAAAGCCCGCCAGGCGGGTTTGGGCGATTGGCCCGGTTTTGACTTGCTCTCGCGTTACCCCAGCGGCGAAGAAAAAGCAATTGAAGTAAAGGGCCGGGCACACGGTGGCGATGTTTTCTTAAGCGAAAACGAGTGGGGGCGGGCTGAAAATCTCAAAAAACGCTATTGGCTGTATGTCGTCTACCAGTGCGCCAGCCCCGCCCCATCCCTGACCCGTATTCAAGACCCGTTCTATACCCTGATTGCCAGGGCCAACGGATTTGTAATTAAAGAGAGTGAAATTTTGCAGCACAAGGGGCATGGGCAGGATGGATAAACTGATTGGGCGCATTTTGCTGGAACAATTTCGGGTTGAGTCTTTCATCGCTTCGGGTGGGATGGGGGCGGTGTATCGCGTTTGGGATGTGAAGCGTAGCGCGCCGCTGGCGATGAAAGTTTTGCACGATGACCAGGTTGACGACCCGGTTATGTTCAACCGTTTTCAGCGTGAAGCCCTCGCTTTACAGCGATTGGCTCATCCCAATATCGTACCTTTTTATGGCTTGCACCAGGAAGACCAGATTGTTTTTATTTTGCAACAATTTATCGATGGGGCTTCGCTCAAGGAAATCTTGCGCAAGCGCAGTGGGGTATTGCCATTTATTGAAGCGCTGACCTACTTGCAAGCCATTTCCAGCGCACTCGGGTACGCCCATGCCAAGAATATCGTCCATTGCGACATCAAGCCCGGTAATGTGTTGGTGGACAAAGGCGGAACGGTGTACCTGACCGATTTTGGAATTGCCCGCAACCTGGAATCGACGACCACCACCATTGCCAATATTGGAACACCGGCCTATATGGCCCCGGAGCAGATTGTTGGGCGCAAAATTACCCCAGCCACCGATGTTTACGCGCTCGGCGCATTGGCTTTTGAGTTGTTGGCCGGGCGGCGGCCTTTCACCGGCAATGAAGTCAGCGACCCGAGGGCGGTCTCGACCAACGACAAACTACGCCTGGCTCACCTGCGGGCTGACCCGCCCGACCCGCGCACTCTCAATTCAAAAATCCCGGCTCACATGGCGCAGGTGATTCTCAAAGCGCTTGCCAAAAAGCCTCAAGACCGCTTCCAGGATGCAAGCGAATTCTGGCAAGCCCTGATTTCTGCCATGAGCCGTGCCATCCCGGTTCGCGTGTCGCCTCCAGATTTGCCGATACCGGTCAGCCCCGCGTCGCCCCCGCTGCGACAGAACCTGTTTAGCGCAGGCAATGCCTCAGCCCAGGGACCCGTCACGGAATCAGGCAGCAATGGCGGCGCCCGCGCCTGGCAAACCGCGTTTGTGCCGGCGCTGCTGGGGCTACTGGTTTTGGGCTGTTTTGGGGCTGCCGCTGTTCTGGCATTGGGCAATGGCGGCGGGCTTGCGCCGTTCCTTGAAACCAACACCCCAACCCAAACCGCCACACCGGAAAACTCTATCACCCCCAGCGCCACCTGGACGCCCACCCCCAGCCAAACCCCGCTGCCGCCCAGCATCACACCGACCTGGACGATGACCCCCACACCGAGCGAAACCCCGATTCCGCCCCCTACCGATGCCCCAGCGCAAACCAGGAGCGAATGGCTGGCATTTTATGCCGATGTTGGCCCTAGCGCCCTTTCCAGTAACGATAATATTTTCCTGTTCAACATCTACACCGGTGAGACCGAAAGACTGCTTTTCACTACCTTTCATGAAAGAAATCCTCGCTGGTCGCGCGATGGCCGCTATTTGATGTATAAACGGGTGGAAGGCTCGGGAAATTATTCCGATGTCTTTATGCTCGACACCCTGACCATGCAAAACATCCAACTGACCCAGCAAGAAGGGAAATGCAGTAACTGGGATGGGGTTCTTTCACCAGATAACCAACGCTTTGTCTATTCGAGTAATTGCGGCGTTCCTAACCTGAGCAACCGGGGAATTTTTATCACAAATACGGACTTTAGCGGCACACGCACACTCATCAGCAGCGATGGTGAATATAATCTTTCGCCTGAATGGTCGCCGGATGGCCGCTGGATTGTATTCACCCAATCGATTAACGACCAAAACACAATCTACCTTGTCCCAGCCGCAGGCGGAATTCCTCGCCCGCTGACCGCAGGGGTTTATGCGGCCTTTTCACCAGATGGAGAGTGGTTATATTTTTCCCTGGCCCGCGAGTCCGATAGCGCAATTTATAAAATACGGCTGGATGGCAGTGAAATGGTCAGAATTGGCGATGTTACCGGTCTTAACCCGGTTTTATCGCATGATGGTTTGTATATTGCCTTTCAAAAATTCGACCCGCCATCCATCTGGATTATGGATGCAGACGGCTCGAACCCGCGCATGATTTACGAAGGCCGGCGCACCGGCGCTCCTTCTTGGCGGCCATAAGCCGCACTTCCTCCCATACCCACTAGAATCGGGTATAAACAAATTAAAAAGTTTGCTACAACAGGAGCAAAAATGAATGATGACGAACTCTTAAAGTTGTTCAGGGATGTAGAATCTGACCGGGTAGAGCGCAAAGAATCCCTTTCTGACCCATCCAAAGCCTATCAGGCTATCTGCGCTTTCGCCAATGATTTGCCCAATCATCAGCAACCAGGAGTTTTGTTTTATGGCATTAAGGATGATGGGACATGCACGAATACAGTTATTAACGACAAATTGCTTTTGGAACTGGCGCAAATGCGAGACAATGGGCGAATTCTGCCGATTCCATCCCTGACGGTTCAAAAAAAGGTTTTGGATGGCTGCGAGGTGGCGGTTGTGATTGTCGAACCTTCCGATGCACCTCCGGTGCGCTATGATGGCCGGGTTTGGGTGCGAGTTGGCCCGCGTCGGGCAATGGCAACCCCGCAGGAAGAACGCCGTTTGAGCGAAAAACGCCGTTCCAGGGACTTGCCTTTCGATGCCAGCCTTGTGCGCGGCGCAACCCTGGATGATTTGGACAGGAGCGTTTTCCACGAATATTTAACAGCCGCGCTTGACCCGGATGTACTTGCGGAAAACCAGCGTACTTATGAGGAGCGTTTGGCCTCATTGCGCTTCGCTTCGTTAGACGGTGTTCCTACTATTACGGGTATTTTGGTCTGTGGCATTGACCCGCGTGCCTTCCTGCCTGGTGCGTATGTGCAATTTATCCGTTTTGATGGGGCCGAACTGGATGCTCCTATCATCAATCAAATGGAATTTAGCGGCCCACTCTCGCAGTGTTTGAGGAATTTGAACACTGCCCTGGCAACAAATATCACAACATCTCTTTCCATCACACAAGAAGCGACAGATACACGGTATCCAGATTATCCAGTGAAAGCTTTGCAACAGTTGGTGTACAACGCTGTTATGCATCGCGCCTACGAAGGCACAAATGCCCCTGTCAGGATAAACTGGTTTACCGACCGGGTGGAAATTCTCAGCCCAGGCGGGCCTTATGGGCTGGTAACCATTGAGAATTTTGGACAACCAGGCATAACCGATTACCGAAATCCATCCATCGCTGAAGCCATGAAAAATGTCGGTTTTATCCAGCGTTTTGGGGTGGGAATTCAAGTTGCCCGACGAGCTTTGGAGCAAAATGGCAACCCACCGTTGGAATTCAATATCCAACCCACCCACGTTTTGGCAACTTTGCGGAGGCGCTCATGAACCATGTTCCGGTGATCGCGTTTTTCAATAACAAAGGCGGGGTTGGTAAAACTTCACTGGTATATCACCTGGCCTGGATGTTTGCAGACCAGGGTTATAACACCCTGGCTGCCGACCTGGACCCGCAGGCGAATTTGACTGCCGCTTTTCTCGATGATGACCGTTTGGAACAGATTTGGCCGATCAATGGACATCCCAAAACGATTTATGGTTGTATCCAACCATTGCTTAAGGGTGTCGGAGATATTTCATCTGCGTACACCGAAGATATTGATATAAACCTGGGGCTGCTACCCGGTGACTTGGCCTTGGCTCGCTTTGAAGATGAGCTATCCAGCCAATGGCCGCTGTGCATGGATGGCAAAGAGCGGGCTTTCCGTGTCATGTCGGCTTTTTGGCGCGTCATACAGCAGGCTGCCAGCCAAAGGCAGGCGCAATTGGTTTTGATGGATTTAGGCCCCAACCTGGGTGCCATTAACCGCGCCGCGCTTATCGCAGCGGATTATGTTGCTGTACCACTTGCACCGGATTTGTTCTCGCTGCAAGGCCTGCGTAACCTGGGACCAACTTTGCGAGATTGGAGAAAAGAGTGGCAGGAGCGGTTGCCGCGCAACCCGGCCAGCGACCTGACACTACCTGCCGGGCAAATGTCTCCCGCCGGATATATCGTCATGCAGCATTCGGTTCGTCTTGACCGCCCGGTGCGGGCTTATGACCGTTGGATGGGGCGGATTCCCTACGAATACCGCCAGGCAGTCATGGGTGAAGAGAATCCACAAGCGCCAGACATGAGTCAGGATCCGTATTGCTTGATGTTGCTCAAACACTATCGCAGTCTGATGCCAATGGCCCAGGAAGCGCATAAGCCAATGTTTCATCTTAAGCCAGCCGATGGCGCGATTGGCTCGCATGTGAAGGCAGTGGAAGCGGCTTATTTTGATTTCAAAAATCTCTCTCATCAAATTCGCAAAGCTGCCGGATTGGAAGAAAACCCCGCATGACCTCCTCCAAACGCCTGATCGAAGTCGCCTTCCCGCTCAAGCAAACCTCGCTCGATTCTGTCCACGAGAAGAATGTGCGGCACGGGCATATTTCCACGTTGCACATTTGGCCCGCCCGCCGACCGCTGGCAGCCAGCCGCGCGGCCCTGATTGCGACCCTGCTGCCCGACCCGCAGAACGATGCCGAACGCAAGGAACTGCTGGAACGATTGGCGGGGCGGGTGGTGGAACGCCCGAAGAAAAAGAAACAGGCTGACGGTCGTATGGTGGAGGAGATGGCGGAGGAAACCGAGGGCGGCATCCTGCACTGGGGCCGCGAATCGGGTCCGGATTTGGACTTTTTCCGTCAAAAAATACGCCAAGCGTATGGCGGCAGAGCGCCCAGGGTGCTCGACCCGTTTTCTGGCGGCGGAGCCATCCCGCTGGAAGCGATGCGCCTGGGTTGCGAGGCGACTGCGGTGGATATTAACCCGGTGGCCTGGTTCATCCTGAAATGCACGCTGGAATACCCGCAAAAACTGGCCGGCCAGACCCGCCCGCTGCCCGATTTTGCCCTGCGCGACCGCGAATTTATGGAGTCGTTTCTCAAATCCAAAGGCTTCAAGGGTCCATCGCTCAAAGCGCAGCTCGCCAACCTGGGTCTCGAAGCCTCGAATGCCCCCGAGCTGCCCGGTTTTACTGCTCACTCCTCACCGATTACTGATAACTGGCCCGCCGACCTGGCCTGGCATGTGCGCGCCTGGGGACGCTGGGTGCTGGCGCAGGCGCGGCGCGATTTGGCGCGTTTTTACCCGACCTATGCCGATTTTGAGCCTTTGGTGGAGGTGGCTCACGCCGTTGAGCGCCGCCCGCTGACCCTGGTTCCGCTTAAGCAAGATGGCGCGCCAGACCTGGAGGCGCTTAACGCCGAATTTGGCGAAGCCTACCTTGCCAACAAGAGCAACCCGCGCTGGGTTGCCAAGCCGACTGTCGCCTACCTGTGGGCGCGCACCGTTTCCTGCAAGAACTGCGGCACGCTGATTCCGCTGCTCAAAACCCGCTGGCTGTGCAAAAAAGACAAAAAGCGCGTGCTTTTGACTCTGGACTCGAAAGCCTCCCGACTTTCGACGCTGCAAAGTCAGGCCCCCTTCGGGGATGATAAGACTTTGCAGTCCGGGGAGTTGGGCGTGACCTTCGCTATCCAAACCAATGTGCCGGTGGAAGGCCGCACCTCCGCCGAGCGCATTGCCCACGACAAACAGATTGGCGGCGGGACGATGAGCCGCTCTGGCGCGCACTGCCCGGTCTGCAACCAGATAACCATGACAAGTGAAGACATTCGGTTGGAGGGGCGGGCTGGCCGCTTGGGTGCAGTGATGACAGCAGTGGTTGTGGACGGGCAAAATGGCAAAGAATATCGTCTCCCTGCTGAACAAGAATTTGCAGTGGCTGCCGCAGCCGAACTAGAACTAGATTCGGTTTATGCCAATATTCCATATGGTTTACCAAACGAGGCAGTACCAGAAGGTGGAAGCCGAGAAGGTGGTGGTTCGCCTTTTACTGTGCATATTTATGGGATGACTCAATGGAAAGATTTGTTTACTTATCGTCAACTTCTTGGACTTGGCACATTCGTAAATTTTAGCCGCACTGTTTATCAGCAAGCATCATCAATGAGTTACCCCGAATATTGGGCAGAGGCTATTGTGGCGTTTTTAGCCTTGGCCTTAGATAGATTAGCAGACCGTAGCAGTTGCCAATGCCATTGGGATTTATCGCGTGATACCGTCGCCAGCACTTTTGTACGCTTTGCGCTACCTATAAATTGGGATTACTGCGAAACTAATGTAATCGGTTTGACGGCCGGTTCTTATGATAATCAACTCGATTGGATTGCTTTAGTCATTGAACATGTGATAAGTGCGGTTACAAAAAGTACCCCAACTCCAAACTGTATTAGGTCATCAGCATTAGATGAGAGAAACGACAAGTTTGATTTAGTTTTGACTGACCCGCCCTATTATGATGCTATCCCTTATTCTGATTTGATGGATTTCTATTACATTTGGCTTCGCCGAACTCTAAGTGGGATATCCCCAAGTATTGATTTGGCGTTTCAAGAAAAACTTTCTCCAAAATGGAATCATCAGACTCAAAACGGTGAATTGATTGACGATGCGAGCCGTTTTGATGGCGACAAAGGTAAATCCAAATCCAATTATGAAAATGGTATGGCGCGTGTTTTTGAAAAATGTCATCAAACACTTGTGCCAGAAGGCCGATTGGTAATTGTCTTTGCTCATAAACATCCAAATGCTTGGGAAACTCTAGTTTCAGCCATTATCCGTGCTGGTTTTGTGGTCGATGGAAGTTGGCCAATTCAGACAGAAATGAGTAATCGCTCACGAGCACACGGTTCCGCAGCTCTTGCTTCATCCGTCTGGCTCGTATGTCGTAAACGCCCCGAAAGCGCCCGCCCCGGCTGGGACAACCGCGTGCAAGACGAAATGCGCCTCAACATCAGCGAGCGCCTGCGCCAATTCTGGGATGCCGGCATCCGGGGTCCCGACTTCGTCTGGGCAGCCACCGGTCCCGCCCTGGAAGCCTACAGCCAATACCCGATAGTCAAAAAAGCCAACCAACCCGGCGAAATTCTCAGCGTTGGCGAATTTCTGACCCACGTCCGGCGCATGGTGGTCGATTTTGTCGTTGGGCGGGTTTTAACCACCCTCAGCCCCACCCCCTCCGCCAAAGGCGTGCGGAGCGCGTCTCCAAATCCGCAGGATTTGGAGAGGGGAGCAGCGGAGAGCGTGGATGTCTCCAGCCTCGACGCCCAAACCACCTACTACCTGCTGCACCGCAACGACTTCGGCCTGAACGACGCCCCGGCGGGTCCCTGCATTCTGTACGCAGTCTCCTGTGGCCTCTCCGATGGCGACCTGGCTGACCGCTTCGACCTGCTCGCCCGGCGCGGCGGCAAAGCCAGCGATGAAGAAGAACCCGAAGAAGGCGAAAGCGCCAGCGAAGGCACCGGCAGCGTCTTCCGCTTAAAAGCCTGGAACTTGCGCAAACGTCCTGGCATGGGCTTTGAAGCGGGCGAAGACCAATCCCTCGAACGCCTGCCGCTCTTCCCAGACCTGCCCGTTGCCAGCGAAACCCGTGCCGTGAGCGGCGTCCCGCTCATCGACCAGGTTCACCGCCTCATGCACCTGTGGCGCGCCGGAGACGTTGTCCGCGTCGATGACTACCTCGAACGCCGCGCATTAAAACGCAACCAACTCTTCCACCAACTCCTGCAAGCTCTGATTGAACTTTCCACCGGCGAAGAACGCTCGCTGCTGGAGAGCATCAGCAACCACGTTGGGGCGGGCGGGAAGCAAACCGCCAGGCTGATGTAGATTTAAGGGTAAGATTAACCTGTCAAGGAGAGACCCATGATTACAAAAATCGAAGCGCTTAATTTTCGCTGTTTGCGCTACATCAGCCAACCATTGGACTCGTTTCACATCCTGGTTGGCCCAAATGCCAGCGGCAAAACCACGTTTTTGGATGTGATTTCTTTTATCAGCCAATTGGTATCCAGCGGCTTGGAGTCCGCTATCAATGAGCGCACCCGGAATTTCCAGGATTTGGTCTGGGAAAGAAGCGGCAACCAGTTTGAATTGGCTATTGAAGCGCGTTTTCCTGAGCATATCCGTACTAAATTGTTGAGCGACCGCGGCTTTGATACCATTCGCTACGAACTGATGATTGGACTGGATGCAGCCAGCGGACAAATTGGAATATTGGAAGAGCGAGTTTCGCTCAAGAAGTCAGGCAATCAAAGCCAAAGCGGTACCATCCAAAGAGACTTTTTCCCCACTTTGTTCTCTGCGCCGCCCACGTTATTAACCTCCAAAGGCGCTCCGCCTAGGGTATCTTACACGGTTGTTAACAAAGTTCGGGAGGGAAATGATTATTTCCGCACTGAACTTTTGGATGAAAGCAAAAAAGGCTGGCAATATGCCTTCAGATTGGGTACCCAAAAATCAGCATTGGGCAATATCCCTGCCGACGAAACCCAGTTCCCCGCAACAACCTGGCTTAAAAATTTGCTCACCGAGGGCGTTCAGCCGTTTGTTTTGAATAGTTTGCTCATCCGGCGCGCCAGTCCGCCAGGACAAGGTCGCAGATTCAAACCGGATGGCTCCAACCTTCCCTGGGTGATTGATGATTTGTTCCAGCGCGACCCAGCCCGTTTTCAAGATTGGCTGGCGCACCTGCAAACGGCCCTGCCCGACATTGAAAATATCCGCACCGTCGAACGCGAAGATGACCGGCATCGTTACCTGGTCGTTGAGTATAAAGGCGGCTTAAATGTGCCTTCCTGGCTGGTTTCTGACGGTACGTTGCGTCTTTTGGCTTTGACTTTACCCGCCTATTTGCCCGACTTGCAAGGGATTTATCTCATCGAAGAGCCAGAAAATGGTATCCATCCGCGCGCGGTTGAGACCGTTTTCCAGTCCATGTCATCCGTTTATGATGCTCAAATCCTGATCGCGTCTCACTCACCGGTAATTTTGGGCATTGCCAAACCGGAAGAAATCCTGTGTTTCGCAAAAACAAACGAAGGCGCAACCGATATTGTTTCTGGTGATTTACACCCTGCCCTGCAAGACTGGAAAGGTGAAACCAATCTTGGTGTCCTTTTTGCATCTGGAGTGCTTGGATGAGCGACCCCAACCATCTAAAAGACTTGATTGTGCTGGTCGCCGATAAAGATATGGAATCGGCCTTTCGGGGTCTCCTGTCGCGCTATGAATCTTTGGGAATTCGGCCCATTTCCTTCGATATCTTTGTTCATCCCCAAAACGACCCGGCCTGTCTCAAAACATCAGATCAATTCCTGCGAACCTTTGTCAGCCAATACAATTTTGCCCTGGTCGCTTTTGACCGTGAAGGCAGTGGACGAATAGACGAACGCGAAATCTTGGAAAAGGAAGTGGAAGATCGTCTGACGCGCGTCGGCTGGCAGGAACGTTCAGCCGCCATCGTCTTTGAGCCAGAATTGGAAACATGGGTCTGGTCGCGTTCGCCACATGTGGATGAAATTTTAGGCTGGACAAAGCAACCTGCTCCCTTGCGCAACTGGCTTGTAGAGCAAGAATACCTAACCGAAGGCCAACACAAACCTAAACGTCCCAAAGAAACGATGGAAGCCGTTTTGAAAAAAGTTAAAAAGCCGCGTTCAGCGTCCATTTACCTGCAACTGGCCCAAAAAGTCAGTTTGCAAGGACACACCGAACCGGCTTTTTCAAAATTCCAGTCCATGTTACAAAAATGGTTCCCACAGGAGAGCGCATGACCGCACCCTACACCCCCTGGCACAAAGTCGTCAGCCTGCGCCCCGACCTGAAATCGGGCGAACTCTCCCTGGCAACCTTCGCCGCCGACCTGTACGATGTCAGCGCCCAAAAAGGCGCGCGCCCGGTCTACGAAGACCCCGCCCACTTCTTCGCCCTCACCTACCCCACCTACAACCTGCGCGAACTGGCAAAAGACGTGATTACCCGCCTGGCCGGCAAAAACGATAAAGCCGTGCGCCAGCTCGAACTGACCTACGGCGGCGGCAAAACCCACACCCTCATCACGCTCTTTCACCTGGTCAACGACCCCGCCAACCTGCCGGAACTGCCCGCCGTGCAGGAATTCATCCAGCACATCGGCTTCACCCCGCCCCGCGCCCGCATCGCCGCGCTAACCTTCGACAAACTCGATGTCGAAAAAGGCATGCAAGTCCGCGCGCCGGATGGCGAAACCCGCTGGCTCAAACACCCCTGGTCGGTCATCGCCTACCAACTGGCTGGGGCTGAGGGCCTGCGCCTGCTTCATGCGGATGGACTGGATTTCGAGCGTGAAACCCCGCCCGCGCAAAACCTGCTCGAAAGTCTGCTCGCCGCACCCGGGCAGGACGGTCTTTCCACCCTCATCCTGATCGATGAAGTTTTGATGTTTGCCCGCGAAAAGATTGGTCTCGACCCCGCCTGGCGCGCGCGCCTGGTCGATTTCTTCCAATATCTCACCCAAGCCGTTGCCCGTGTCGACCGCGCCGCAATGGTCGCCTCGCTGCTGGCAACCGACCCGCACAAAAGTGACGACCTCGGCAAAAGCATCATCAAAGACCTCTACGCCATTTTCCGCCGCGAACGTGAAGAAGGCGTGCAGCCGGTCGTCAAAGAGGACGTGGCTGAAGTCTTGCGGCGGCGCTTCTTCACCCCCGAATCGATTCTCAACCGCGAAGCCTTCCGCCCGCACGTCGCCGCCGCCCTGAAAGGCATCAGCGACCTCGACGAGCAAACCGCTCACGAGGGCCGCGCCGCCGAAGAACGCTTCCTCGCCAGCTACCCCTTTCACCCCGACCTGACCGACATCCTCTACACCAAATGGACCGGTCTCGACGGTTTCCAGCGCACGCGCGGCGTTTTGCGCACCTTTGCCCTGGCCCTGCGCGACGCCGAAACCTGGGACGAAAGCCCACTCATCGCCGCCAACGTCTTCCTGTCCGCGCCCGGCCAGGCCGAAATCAGCGAAGCCGCCCGCGAACTGACCACCATCGCCGCCTTCGACATTGTCGATGGCAAACACCAGGATTGGTCGGCCATCATGCAGGGCGAACTCGAAAAAGCCGCCGCCATCCAGCGCGATTACCCCGGCGTATCCCAGCGCGAGGTAGAGCAAGCCGTCTTTGCCACCTTCCTGCACTCCCAGCCCATTAATCAAAAAGCCCTCACCCGCGAACTCTTCCTGCTGGTTGGCGCAACCCGCCCCGATAAAATCGAACTCGGCAAAGCCCTGCAAAAATGGGCCGATTTATCCTGGTTCCTCGACGAAACAGCCCTCCATGAAACCGAGAGCGGCCTGCCGCGTGTTTGGCGCCTCGGTTCGCGCCCCAACCTGCGCCAAATGCACCACGATGCTTGCCGTTTCCGCGTCCAACCCGAAGCCGTCTCCCTGCGCCTGTTGGAAGAAATTGGCAAATTAAAGTCGCTCACCGCCGGGGCCTCTGCCGCTGGCGCGCGCGTCCACAACCTGCCCGAAAAACCCTCCGATATCGAAGACGATGGCGACTTCCACTTTGCCGTGCTGGGAGCAAAAGCCGCCAGCGCCCCCGGCAACATCAGCCCAGAAGCGCGCCGTTTCCTCGAAGAAACCACCGCCCCCGACCGTCCGCGCGTTTATCGCAATGCTGTTGTGCTGGCAGTACCATCCCTGGACGGACTGGAACTCGCCCGCCAGCGCATTAGCGAATACCTCGGCTGGGAAGAAGTGCGCCTACAACTCAAACAACAAGAACTTGACCCCGTCCGCGAACAAACCCTGACCTACGCCATCGAAGATGCCCGCCGTAAAATCCCCGAATCCATTCGCCAGGCTTATACAGTTGCCGTCACAGTCAACGAGAAAAACGAAATCCAGGCCTACAAAATTCCGCTCACCGGCGACCCGCTCTTTACCTGCATCAAAAACGACACCCGCGTCCGAATCCAGGATACCGCCGTCAACGCCGAAGCCCTGCTGCCCGATGGTCCCTACGAACTCTGGCGCGCGGGCGAAACCTCCCGCCGCCTGAAAGACCTGGTCGGCGCGTTTGCCCAGTTCCCGCAATTGCCCAAAATGCTCAACCGTAAAGCCATCCTCGATACCCTGGTGGGCGGCTGTATTGAGGGGCTGTTCGTCCTGCGCCTGCCGCGCCCCGACCGCACCTTCCGCACTTTCTGGCGTGAACACCCGGATGATGCTGCCCTCAAAGAACCCGCGCTTGAAGTCGTCCTGCCCGAAAACGCCGCGCTTAGCCAGTTGGATGCCCGGCTGCTGAACCCCAACACGCTGCCCGGCTTATGGATAGAACAAAAGGTCAACCTGCGCCAGGCGCTCGATTACTTTGCCGGTGGCAAGGTCGTCAAAATCGCGCGTCAAGGCTACGAAGAGCCGCTCATCATCCCCCAGGCCAGCCGTGAAGTGCTTGTTGCCGCCATTGGCGAGGCGGTGCGCGGTGGTTTACTCTGGCTGACCAGTGGCCCAGCCAGCATCTATGCTGAAGAAATTCCTGCCGGAATCCTGAACGATGAGACCCTCCTGCAAGCCCCGCTTCCCCCGGTTTCCAGCCTGGAAATTTTGCCCGAATCCCTGCCCGCAGCCTGGAACAGCGAAGTGACCACTGCCCTGGGCATTTCCAGCGCCCTCTCGCTCCGATACGGCCAAAACCTGCCCTGGCGGCGCGTCCGCGAAGCCATCGATGGCGCATTGCGCGCCCGTTACCTCGAACTCGCGCTCGATTCCGCTCCCTGGCCGGTCGATTTCCCGGCTGCCCAAACCGTCAAACTGCGCATCCCGGCCCAGTCTAGCCCGGTCCATTACCAGCAAACGCCGGTTGCTCCTGCCTATGTTGCCCAGCCACCGGCCGGGGCGCACATTCTTGAAACCGACCTGCGCCCGGACGAACTACAAGACCTGGCCGATTCCCTCGGCGACCTCGGCCAGGCCGCTGCCGGTCTCGACCTGAAATACCGCATCCGAATTGAACTTGGCAGCAGCCCCTCCCCCGATGCGCTGGCAAAAGTTAACAAGATTTTGCAAAAAATTAAGTCTGGGTTGGGGTTTTAATAAGGAGAGAACAACGTGTTTTCCGGAGACCTGACCGGCCTGACCCTCGGACGCTACCAAATCACCCGCATCCTCGGGCATGGCGGGATGGCGACTGTCTACCTGGCGCATGACCCGCGCCTGAGGCGGGATGTGGCTGTCAAGGTCATTGACGCAAGGCACCAGGAAACCGGCAAATTTCTCAAACGCTTTGAGCGCGAAGCCCGCGCCCTGGCTCAACTCTCGCACCCCAACATCGTTAAAGTCCTCGATTTCGGCGAACAGGACGGGCTGCCCTACCTGGTGATGGAACACATCCCCGGCGGCACACTGGCGCGGGTCGAAAAGCCCATGCCCTACCAGCAGGCTGCCCGCCTGCTGCTGCCCATCGCCGATGCCCTGCACTACGCCCACACCCAGGGCATCATCCACCGAGACGTCAAACCATCCAATATCCTGCTCAAAGCATCTGGCGAACCCATGCTCTCCGACTTTGGCATTGCCCGCCTGCTCGGGGTAGAAGATACCACCGACCTGACATTATCAGGTAGTCCGTTAGGCTCGCCAGGCTACATGTCCCCAGAGCAAGGCCAGGGCAAACAGGTTGACCATCGCACCGACATCTACACACTTGGCACGGTCTTCTACGAATTGATCACAGGGGTCAAACCC
>DYPU01000049.1 GCA_020719725.1 Anaerolinea sp.
TTTCTCCTGATTGCAAGATAGCCAGTTTTACCTCATTTTAGATGCAATCGCCCTGGAAGATTGAACTTCTTTTCTCTTTTTTATTTCAGGTTGGAGTTACTTTTTGGCGTTTTGGGCTTCTTGATGGGCTTTCCACCATTCGTAAATACCGGGCAAAATTGAAACCAGAATGATGGCGATGACCACAAATTCAAAGTTTTCTTTGACGAAAGGAATTTCTCCAAAGAAGTACCCGGCAAAGATGAAGATCGCCACCCATAGTGCGCCGCCAATCACATTATAAGTGGCAAAGTGGGTATACGTCATTTTGCCAACTCCGGCCACAAAGGGCGCAAAAGTGCGCACAATTGGCACAAAACGCGCTAAAACAATGGTTTTATTGCCATGTTTCTCGTAAAAAGCATGGGTTTTATCGAGATAGTCTTTTTTTAAAAACTTTATACTACCGTCAAAGGCGCGTTCACCAATTGTATGCCCAATGGTGTAATTGACGGCATCGCCCAAAATGGCGGCTGGGGCCAGCAGCGCAAATAAAATCAGTGGGTCCAGGTCGGTGGTAGCGGCTAGCGCTCCGGCGGCAAATAAGAGCGAATCGCCGGGGAGGAATGGTGTCACCACCAGGCCGGTTTCCAGAAAAATCACTAAAAACAGAAAGGCGTATGTTAGCGTACCATACTGTCGGATGACATCCCCCAGAACCTCATCCAAATGTAAAAACATATTTAAAAGGGTGGTAAAAAGCTCCATTGTTTCTCCAGATGATTTTTTTTATAAAAGCCAGAAGAACCGATTTTATGTAACGGCGGCTATTATACCTTAGCGTTCTTCAATGATAATAGTTTGCAAGCGATCGCCGGGGGGCAGCTTGAATCCGGGTTGAGCATCGCGCGGTGTCAGTTGGGCTAGCACCTCCAAGCCACTGACCACCTCGCCAAAAATGGTATACAGCCCGTTTAGCTCTGGAACTGGCCCCAGTGTAATAAAAAACTGGCTGCCATTGGTATCCGGGCCTGAGTTGGACATGCCAACCAGCCCGGCTCGGTCAAATTTTTGTTCGGGCCAAATTTCGTTCATCGTAAAATAGCCAGGGTTGCCGGCCCCTGTCCCGGAAGGATCGCCGGTTTGGACAATTGATCCGGGTAGCACCCGGTGAAAGGTGATGTCGTTGTACCAGCCCTGACGCGCCAAAAAAACAAAGCTATTGACTGTTGCCGGGGCCAGGTCGGGGCGCAGCTTTAGTACGACCTCTCCTTTTTCGGTTTTCAACGTGGCAAAATAGCTCTTGGATGGATCAATGCTTTGGGCCGGGCAGGTAGTAAATTGACGCTGGCCCAGCGTAATCAGCCCGGTAATCAATTGCAGGCTGGTGTAGTTAATTGGCCCGGTGTAAATTTGGCCGTTGATTAGTAAGAGTGGCGTACCTGGCAGGCCAATTTCCAGGCCAGATTGCCAGGTTTCTTGTGGGATTTTGGCGATGGCAGGCGATTCCAAATCGGACTCGAATTGGCCTGAATCTAGCCCCAGAGCGGTTGCCAAGCCGATAGAGTAATCGGTCAGCGCTGGGTTAGTTTTTTTTGTCCATTCGGCCTGATTCTTAAAAAGGGCGGTGTGCATTTCCCAAAATTTTCCTTGCAAGTGGGCCGCTTCTGCCGCCTGAACGGCCAGGGCGGCGTTGGGGTAGGCACTCAGCATGGGGAAATGGCGGTAAATGAGACGTAAATCGTTGGGATGATCCTGCTGCAAAGAATCTAGCAGTGGGGCCAGCGCTGCGCAGGTTTCGCACGCAAAATCGGAATAGACGATGATGGTAACGACTGCCAATTCATTGCCGCGACTGTGTTCGTAGAGACCTTTTCCGGCTTTGGCAAACAACGAGGGGGCATTTGCATCTGGAGTTGGTGCTGTCGAGACGCTTTGACATGAATTGCTGATCGGTGTGGGCGCAGAAAAGGTTGGCAGATTGGGCGGGCTGGCGCTGGGGGGATTTTGCGGCTTGGCGCAAGCATATAGCAGCGTGAGTGCGGTTGCCAGGAGTAGAGCTTTTGCGTAAACGCGCATCATAGGTTATTCACAACTCAATTCTTTTTTTATCAATTGCCATTCGGGTTCGCGCTCATTGGGCGCAGGCAGTGGGCTGAAGCGGGTTTGCCAGAGTGCGCATAAAAAGGGGCGTGAGTCTTTGGTAATGCGACTGGCTTTGATGGTGATGCGGGCTGCTTTGGCCCAATCGTTTGTTCTTACTAGCGCGTCGATAAAGGGCAGATACTCCGGGCCATAGTTTGGGACAAGTTGTTTTTCAACAGCGCTATCGAGCAGGCTGAGAACTTTATCCCAGTCATTAAACTGGCGGGCCAGTTCCGCTTTTTGATAGTAATAGCACCAGTTATGCTCTGGTTCTGAACCAAAGACATTGGTTGGCATTGGTTGGCCGTTTTGTAAGACCAGGGTTGGGTCGCCCAGCCCAAATAACTGATTTTCTTCAAAAGAAAGCCCTGGTTCGCCCTGATAATAGGAATCGGTAAGGACTTGTAGGCAGCCGCGCGAAGAGCGATTGAGTATAGGCAGCGCCATGCTCATCTTTGAATCAAAATGGATGTTGCGCATGGTGGCTTGTATGCTGCGATTTGGATTGTACTGCTTGGTTTCAAAGTCTCGCAGGCTATCGGGGCCATCAAACCACCAATGTTTGGTGGCGGTATTGGGGTAGCCGGGCGCATAGATCAGGTTAATGGCGTAAGCAATTTGATAATCAGAATTGCGCAACAGGGGCGTGTAGGGTGAAAGAATAAAGGTTTGGTCTGCCAGGCCGGGCGCGCGCCATTTGAGCTGCCAGTAATACTCGCGTTGATAATTCCAATACAGGGTGTAGCGATTAGCTTCGCGGAATTGCGCCGAAAACGAGATAGCCAGCAAAATTGCCAACACCAGGTTGGCCGCGCGCTGACGGGTTTTGCCGGTGATTGCCAGCACCATTAGCACTACCAGAGGAACTGCGCCTAAAATTTGTCCGAGGAAAAAGCGGCTAGACCAGAGTCCGGTGAGGCCTTGTCGCCCAATGAGCCAGGCGGGTAGGCCGCCCAATAGCATGAAGGCCAGGCTTAGCCCTACGGCGGCGATGGACATGGAGGTCGGTTGGCTTAGCGATGTTGGTTTTTCTTTGCGATACCAGCCTAGCATCATGATGGCGTTGACCAGGCCAACTCCGCCGCCTAATATCCACGAGGCGAGATAAGAGCGGGAGGCAACATCCACTTCGGCGGGGTCAATGGGCATTGACCAGACATAAAAAACGACGTAAATGAGATCTTGTAGAATTAAATTCAGGTAGGCTGTGATGGTTTGCCAGGGCGCGGTCTGGAGCGCTTCGAACAATGCGACTTCGTGTTTGCTGGCTAGTCCTTCGGTTTGGGCCAGGCCGGGTAAGACCAGAAACTTGAAATAAATAAAGACCAAAAATACAGCGAAATAGGGCAGCCAGGTGGTAAATGCGCGTTGGATGCTTTTTTGCCATTGGCCGTTGAGTTGTTTGTGAAACAGATAGAAGAGGACGAAGAAACGGACAATTTCCAGCGCGGCAAAATATTCAATAATCAAGGATTGGGCCAGCGCCAGCAGGGTGGAGATGCCTAGCCAGCCCCATTTGGTTTTTTCGGTTTTAACGGCTTGAATCATTAGCCAAAGCGAGAGCGCAAATAGAAACATGCTGACATAGTGCGGTGAACTGGTGCGGGCCACAAAGTGCCTGGATATGCCGGGGTACACTCCTAGCAGCAGGCCTATCCAGCCCGCCGCCATAATTTGAGTTGGGAAAAGCGCTAAAATACTTTTGACCAGCAGTAAGATTGCGCTCCAGTGTAAAAGCAATACCAATAAGTGCCAACCAATGACGGATGTGCCTAAAATGGGGTGGAACAGCCAATGTACCAGGCTCGAAAAAGGTCGATCAATTAAAAAATAATCCCAAATTTGTTGAGTAGAGAACCCTTGTTGGTGTAAAAAAATGCCTTCCCAGTCATCATAATTGAAACCCATGCGTGTAATAAGCAAATCGTAGGCCAGGAACATGGTTAACCCTAAAATGAGAGCATATAAGGGAAATCCGGCTTTGCTTGTTACCCATTGATTGATTTTTGTGATGGTACTTTGCATTTATTTTTCCTTATGGCAGGGGTTCTGTTTCCAGGTAGGTTTTTAAGTCATCAAATGAGTTCATTTTTCCAATTTGATCGAGGAAATCTTTGAGCGTGGCGCTGCGGGCGCGAAGTTCGCGTACTGCCGGGCCAACCGGGTCGGCTCCGGCGGCACCGCCGGGGGTATCGGCATAGGCTCCGTAAAAGGCAAAGAAGGCTTGATTGAGTTTGCGGATGTTATAGCCGCGCGCCCAGAAGATTTGGCGGCGCGTTTCCAGGTAGGCCTCGGCCTCGTCGATTTTTCCGGCGGCCAGTAGTTCATCGGCTCGGATGCGGGTTTTGTTCATTTCGCGGTTAAAGTTGAAGGGTGGGGGGAAGGTTCCGGGGCCGATTGGCCCAGTTTGGCGGGAGGCAAGCTGGCGGGCAGTGTCGTAGCGGTGGAGCAGTTCGGGGTAGTAGCGTTCCATCAGTTTCCGCCCAATTTCGTCTCCGGCAATTGAGGCGGTGGTTTCGTTCATGGTGCGTAGCTCGGGGCTGGTGTCATAGTTCCACCCCAGGGGTTGATAGGAGAGGTAAATGTGAATCCATTCGTGGGCGACGGTGCTGGAGAGCCATTCCAGGGCGGTGCTGCGGTAGACCATGGTGGGATAGAGTGCGATGCCGCCAATTGGGACGACCAGTGAGGCCACTCCCATTTTTTCATCGACCAGGGTTTCGAGGCTTTCGGCTTGTGCGGTGGTCAGGTTGGGGTCGAGCAGGTAGCTGGTTTCTTGTTTGATGATGTTGCGCGGGGAGATGACCAGGTTTTGCGGCAGCGGGCTGATGTGGTAGAGTACCCAGGGGATGGTTTGGCCGCCGAGAGTGAGTCCCAGTTCTTTTAAAATTTCGTTGACCTGGGTTTCGAGGCTGGCTTCGGCGAAGGGGGCGATGGTCTGATAGCGGCGGCTGAGTTCGGCCAATTGGGCGCGTTCTTCGAGTGAGGCGGCGGAAGCATCTTTCAGGTTGGGGTCGGCGTAGAGGTGGTCGATGTCGTTTTCGACCTGTTCGATTTGTTCTACCAGCCGTAAGTATTCTTGAACGGTTTTGATTTGGGAGGCCTGGTCAAAGTAGCGGGGCGTGCCTATGGCAGCCTGTCCAAGTTTGAGCCAGAGCGCTTTTAGCGTCCAGGAGGTAAAGTTGAAGGCTTGTGTTTGTGCCAAAAAGTGGACGTGGTCGTAGGGTTCGCGGAAGGCGGGGTTGCTGGCACTGAGGAGTATTAAAAGAAGAAGGGGAAAAAGTGAATTGAGAGTTCGTTCTATCCAGCGCATGGGTTGATTATACCCAAAGAGAATGCTGGGCTGACGGGGATATGCGGCCTTAGGCCAGATTGGCCGGGTTTTGCAGGTAGTCGAGCAGAAATTGTAGCGCGGCTTCGGCGGAGGCGGCTTTGTTGGCGCGCCGATCGGCATTCCAGGTGAAGTTGCGCGCCCAGGTTCCTTGGGGGGTAGCCAGCCCAAACCAGGTGTAGCCGACAGGTTTGCCCGGCATTCCGCCGCCTGGCCCGGCTACGCCGCTGATGGAGAGTGCCAGGTGGGCGTTGAAGGCCTGGCGTGCGCCCAGGGCCATTTCGAGTACGGTTTCGCGGCTGACAGCGCCATGCGCGTGCAGGGTATTCCACGAAACACCCAGCAGGGCCACTTTGGCTTCGTAGGCGTAGGCGACGATTCCGCCGAGCAGGTATTCGGAGGAGCCAGGAATGTTGGTGAGACGGTCGGCGACCAGGCCGCCGGTGCAAGATTCGGCCAGGGAAAGGGTCAGGCCTTTTTGGCGGAGCAAAATCCCCAGGGTGGTTTCTATGGGTTCCAAAAAATAGCTCTCCTTGTGTTTAGGGGTCTATGAGTGTTGCCAGGGTCACATCCCAATCGAGGGCTGCGCCTTTTTGCAGGTGGCTGAAGATATGTTCGGGAGCCAGATTCCATTCTCCTAAAAACCAATTGGCTTCGCGTTCGTTTTCGCTATCCCAGGCGGGGTGTTTTTTTGCCAGACCAATCAACTCGAGGGCCCGATTCAGGTTGCCTTCGGCCTGGGTAAGCAGGGCGTAGTAGAGCATGACTGAGACGAGCACGGGTTGTGCGCCAATTTCGCGGGCCAGTTTTGCGCCCTGACGCAGGTTTTCGCGGGATTGCTGGTATTTGCCGAGTTTGATATCGGCAAAGCCGATGTTGACGAGGTGCATGGCTTCGCCTTGTTTGGCACCGGTTTCGCGCGAGATGGATAGGGCGCGTTGGAAATGGTCGGCGGCTTTTTTCCATTGGTTTTGTTCTCCGGCCAGTGCGCCCAGGTTGTTGAGGGCTGTGGCGGCGCGTTCCCGGTTTCCGACGGAGAGCGCGATGTCGAGCACTTGTTGGTAGTGTTGTTCTTCTTGTTCTGGTTGGTTGAGTGCGCCCACGATGACGCCCAGCCGGTTGAGTGCGCTGAGCAGAGTGGCGGTATCGCCGGTTTGATTGGCAAGCTGATAGCTTTCGCGGCAGTGTTGTTGGGCGTTTTCCAGGTTCCCCAACCGCCATTCCACGCTGCCCAGGGCCGCCAGGACCCGGGCGGTAGTGGGGTTATTTTTTTCCTGGCGGGCCAGATGGAGCGCGCCGGTCAGGTGCGCGTGGGCATCTTGGTAGTTGCCAAGATAGGATGAAATTTGGCCCAGTTGTACCAGAGATTCGGCAACGAGTAGATCGATTTGCATATCGCGTGCCATAACGGAGGCGCGGGCAGCGTGGTTTTGGGCCTGGCTATAATCTCCCAGTTGCAGGCAGGCTTCGGCCAGGCCGATTTGCATTTCGATCAGGTCGCGTACCGGGTGGTCGGGCTGGTCGAGTAGGGTGATGGCTCGTTGAAAGAATGCGCGCGCTTCCGAAAGGGCCGAAAGGCTGAGGGCGCGTTCGGCGGCTTGTGAAAGGATGGCGGCGGCGCGGGGCGGGTCGCCGCCTTTTTCGTAGTGATCGGCGATTTGTGATAGATATTCCATTCGGCGTTCACCGCTGGCCTGGTTTAGCCAATCGGCTGCCAAAATGTGCAGGCTGGCGCGTTGACGTTTGAGCAGGGTTTCGTAGGTCACTTCTTGAAACAGGCTATGTCTGAAGGTGTATTCGCGCGTGCCGCTAAAGGTGGTTGGCCGCCGTTCGTAGATGAGTTCTTTGCGGCGCAGGTTTTGCAGGGCCATCTGAATATCGTTGGCGGGCAGGTCGGGGCTGGCGTTGAGAATTGCCTGATCCCAGAAGATGCGTCCGACGACTGAGGCGCGTTGCAGGGTTAGCCGCTCCGAGCTGGAAAGGCTATCCAGGCGGGCTTGCAAGACTTCGCTGAGGGTGGAAGGAATGTTGACTGCTGCCAGCTTGCCGGGTTCCACCCGCCACTGGTCTTCCTCCGGGCAGATGACGCGCTGGTCGATCAGCATTTTGATGAGTTCTTCGACATAAAATGGGTTGCCTTCGGCTCCGCCGACGATCAGTTCGCGGATGGCATCTGGTAAGACCGGTACTTTGCGGAGAATCTCGCTTACCAGGCGGCGGCTGTCGTTTTTGTCGAGGGGTTGGAGGCGAAGTTGAATGTGTTTTTTAATTCTCTGGCCCCAATTGGGGTAGCGGTCTGACAGGGTGGGCCGGGTGACGACCAGAGCCATAAGCGGCGTTTCGACGGGTAGATTGTTAAAGACGTATTGCAGCGCATCTAGTGAGCCGCTATCGGCCCATTGCAGGTCGTCCAGCATCAGCAAGGCCGGGCCTTGGCTGGCAACCGTGCGAAAGAATCGGGTGAGATAAAACAGGGCTTGCTGGCGCAATTGGCGCGGGTCGTTCAGCAATCCGCGCAGGTAGGGGCTTTCAGAAAAATTGAGACCGATGAGATGGCCGATGACGTGTGATTTTTCTTTCCAATCGGGCACATCGGCCATGAATTCTTCAAAGCCTTGTTCCATTTTGGCGTGAGCGGTGGTGAGAGGGTCGCTATCTTGTATTTCAAACCGGGTCGAGAAGATATCACGCAGCAGGGCGTAGGGAGTATTTTGCATTGAGTGACTGGCGCGCCCTTTGAAAACCCACCAGGAGATGGCTTGAAGTTCGGCCCAGGCATTAAACTCGTAGAGTAGGCGGCTTTTGCCAAGCCCGGCTTCGCCGGTGATGGTGACGACATTAAGCTGGCCCTCATTGAGCGATTCTTCAAAGATCATGCGTAAACGGGCCATCGAATCTTCGCGGCCAATCATGCGGGTTTCGACTCCTTCGATGCCGCGTGTATAGAGCCGAAAGGCGCGTGGTTTGGCCGAAAACACCAGATAGGTTTGAAGCAAATCGGATTTGCCTTTGACTTCCAGTAAGGGTTGGGCCTCCACTTCAAAGACGCCGCGCACATGCCGGTAGGTATCATGCGAGATGAGAATGCCGCCTGCCGGGCAGGTTTGTTCGAGGCGGGCCGCGACATTGACGGTATCGCCAATGGCGGTTATCTCGCCGCGTGAGCCAATCGAGCTGAGCAAAACCGCCCCAGTATTCAGCCCGATGCGCATTTTTAGTCCGCTGGCGGCTTTAACTTCCGGGCTAAAATCGATCAGGGCCGCTTGCATTTTTAAGGTGGACAGGATGGCGCGTTCCGGGTCATCCTCGCGGGTTTCTTCGGCCCCCCATAGGGCCATGACCCCATCGCCCATGTGTTTGTCGATTTTTCCGCCGTGTGCCAAAATGATAGTATCGAGCTTTTGCCAGAGGGCGTTCATCGTATCGCGCACATCTTCGGCGTCCATGTGTTCAGACATGGCGGTATAGCCGCTGATATCGGCAAACAGAATTGTGACAATTCGCCTTTGCTGGCTGGCGCCGGATTGTTGGGCCGTTGCGGCTTGGGCTTTGGTTTGTACTTGGGCCAGGCGCTCGCGCAATGGGCCGAGCGCAGCTTCGACTACTTCAGAGCCGAGGATAGCGCGTTGGCCTTCCAGGGCGGCTATGGCTTGTTGTAGTTTGATGGCTTCTTCCATTGTTTATTCCAATAAGAGATGGGTGAGAGTGGTTTGCCAATCCAATTGTGCGCCGAGCGCCATGCCTGCGATAATTTCACTCTTATCGAGATTCCATTCTGTCAGCATTTGTTCGGTGAGGCGTTGGTGGTCGATACTATGGGCCGGGTGGTGTTCGGCCAGCCCCAGCAGCTTTAGCGCGTGCGTCAGATTGCCCTGAGCTGCTTCGAGCCGGGCAAAAAAAATGACGCCGGTCAGTGTCCAGGGCGCAGCCCCAATATGATCAGAAAGGATGAGGCCTTCGCGCAGGTGTTCATGCGCTTGTTTCAGGTTTCCGGCCCGAATTTGGCTGTTTGCCAGGTTGATGAGATACAGCGCCAAAGATTGTTGTGCGCCAATCTCACGCGCCATCGGAATGGCTTGTAGATAGTATTCAATGGCTTTATGGGGCTGGCCCTGTTCATCGGCCAGCGCGCCCAGGTTATTAAGGGCTACGGCGGCGCGTTCACGGTTGCCTACGGTTAGGGCTAGTTCGAGCGATTGACGATAAAGGCTTTTTTCTTGTTCGGTATTGCCTGCCAGGCCTGCCAACACGCCTAATCGATTGAGGGCCAGTAAGAGCGTATTAGTATCGCCTATTTCTTGCGCCAGGCTACGGCTTTCCTCACAGAATGTACGCGCCGAGTCCAACTTTCCTAGCCGCCAGTGTGTATTCCCCAAACCATATAAAATTTTTGCCAGCACATGCCTGGCACGGTTGCCCAATGCCCGCCCTGTTTGCAGAGCTTTCAAAAGTGATTTTTCGGCAGTAACGTAATCGCCGGTTTCGCTTTTTATTTGGCCGTATTGGTACATGGTGGTCAGTAAAGTAGCGTTTAGGGTTTGCTCTTTAAAGTGTTCGAGGGCTAATTCGGTGTATTTTAGTGCATCTGGATATTCTCCGGCGCGAAAAAAGGCCTCACCGATTTTTAGCTGGATGTACCCCAGGTCTCTTTTGCGGGTCGGAGAGAGTAAGGCTTGGGCGCGTTGAAATAAGCCAAACGCTTCGGAAAAAGCAAACAAAGCCAGCGCTTGTTCACCGGCCTCGATCAGCGTATCTGCCGCCTTGTCCTGTTGCCCGGCGCATTCATAGTGATCGGCGATAATCGGCAGGTACTCGCTGCGGCGTTCTCCGCTAATCTCATTCAGCCATTCTGCCACTCTTTCGTGGTATTGCGTGCGCTGACGTTTGAGTACCGTTTCGTAGGTGACATCGCGTAGTAGCGCATGTTTAAAGGTGTATTCGGTGGTATTGGCAAAGGTAGAGATTGGATTACTAAAAATAAGTTCTTTGGCGCGTAAGGTCGCCAAAGAGGCTTGCAAGCGTTTGCGCTCGGCATCCATTTCTGGGTCGATGGCTTCAATCGCGCTATCCCAAAAGATGCGCCCCACAACTGAGGCGCGTTGCAAAGCAATCCGCTCCAGGTTGTCGAGGGCATCGAGCCGGGCCTGGATGACTCCGGCCAGGGTGGGGGGAATGTTGAGTTTGCTGAGTTGGGCCAGGTTGACTTGCCAGGTGTCGGCTCCGCTTTCAACGACGCTGGCCTCGATTAGCATTTTTATTAGTTCTTCCAGATAAAAAGGATTACCATCGCCACCGCCTACAATCAGTTCGCATAGCGCAGAGGGCAGGCTTTCGACCTTCTTGAAAATCTGAATCACCAGCGTCCGGCTTTCTTCGCGGGTGAGCGGATTCAGTTTAAGGTTAAGGGCTTTCGTGAGTCCGCTGCTCCAGGCAGGATAACGCTCCAATAGTTCGGGCCGGGCCGCGCAAATCGCCAGAAGCGGGGTATTGGGTGCCAGATTCTTAAAAAGATGGGTAATAGCATCGAGCGAGGCACTATCTGCCCAGTGAACATCATCCAGCACAAAGATGAGCGGGTAGATTTGGGCTGCGTTGTTGACCAGGCGTAAGATGCTGGCAAACCCCAGGTCGCGCAATTGACGTGGGTCGGCCAGCAAGCCGCGTAGGTGCGGGCTTTCGCTAAAGTTATAGCCGATGAGCTGGCCGACGATATGGGCTTTTTCTTGGGGGTTGGTATCTGCGCTTAGAAATTGATTGAACCCGGCTTCCATTTTTTGAAAAACGACCGAAAGCGGGTCACTATCCTGAATTTGAAAGCGAAAGGCGAAGATTTCACGTAAAAATGCGTAAGGTGAATTGAGTTGCGAGGGCGCAGAGCGGCCCTGAAAGAGGTAGTAGTCGTTGGGTTGGGGGTCTGTCCAGGTTAAAAACTCGGTCAGTAGGCGGCTTTTGCCCAGGCCCATTTCACCAATCAGATTGATGAGTTGGGGTTGGCGCGTTTGAAATAAGGCTTGGTAGGCGGTTTGCATTTGTTGCAGCTCGGTGCTGCGGCCCACCAGGTTGGTTTGCACCCCTTCAACCCCGCGTGTGATGATGTGAAAGGCGCGCGGGCGGGCGCTGAGTATGCCATAGGTTTGAAGTTCATCGCTTTTACCTTTTACGCGCATTGGCGGCATATTTTCAAGGTCGAAGATGCCGCGTATCAGGCGATAGGTATCCGATGAAATTAAAACCTGCCCAATTTCAGCAGATTGGTTGAGCCGCGCTGCCAGGTTGACAGTATCGCCGATGGCCGTGATTTCGCCGGTTGTGCCTATTTGCCCCACAATGGCTGGCCCGGTGTTGATTCCAGCCCGCAAATGGATGGTTTCATTTCCAAAGATGACCGAGTTTTTTTTGATATCCAGTAGAATTTTTTTCATGCCGAGCGCGGCCCGAATGGCTTGTTGCGGGTCATCTTCGGCCACGCTTTCAGCCCCCCACAAGGCCATGACACTGCTACCCATGTGTTTGTCGATTTTTCCACCATGTGCCAAAATAACCGCATCCAGTTGTTCCCAGAGCGCATTGCTGGCATCGCGCATATCTTCGGCATCGTAATGCTCGGCCAGCGTGGTAAGCTCTGGCAGGTCGGCAAACAGTACCGTGATGATTTTACGTTGTTGGGCGTATGCCTCGCCTTCTTCTTGCACAACCAGAAGGCTGGCGAGTTTTTCGCGCAGCGGAATTAGCGCCGTATCGACTACTGCGTTACCCAAAATTGCGCGTTGGGCTTCCAGCGCGGCGATGGCTTGTTCGAGTTTTTCGGATTCAGACATCATTGGGTTTGATTGGGTGCGAAACAGAGAGTTGGCATAATCGAGTTCATTTTACTTTTTCTTGAGGTGAAACACAAGAAAATAAGCGGACATGCCGTATACTGTCTCAAGCAGGTCGGAAACCAAACCCGACTGTAAAGTTAGACCCTCCAGAAAGTGGTTTTTGCCTCTTCATGAAAACACGTCTCTTACGTTCTCCCGCTGACTTGAATTCGACTGAGATTTTGGCGCTCTATGCCGGTCTCAACCAGCCCATCGCAGCGCTCGATTGCGGCGCACAGTGCGCCCCACAACATCCGCTTGGCAAACCGTTTTGCTGTGATATTTGCCACGCTGTGCCAGCCGCGCATCTTAGTGAATGGGCCACGCTGCAAACCCGCACCCAGCTCTGGCATAGCTGGCGCGGAGATGAGTGCGCCGCCGAGCCTGTGGATCGATCTGAATTGGAAGATTCTTTGCCTTCAGGCATGATTTTGTTGGCTTGCCTGGGCCACCAGGCTTGTGAGCGCGACTATCGTTTACTTAGCTGTCGGCAGTTCCCCTTTTTTCCCTACGTCACGTCAGATTACCGTTTTATTGGCCTTAGCTACGATTGGGAATTTGAAGACAAGTGTTGGGTCATCAGCAATCTGGCGCAAGTCACCCCGGCCTACCGCGCCCAATTTATTGCCACATACGACCAGCTTTTTGCCCTGTTTCAAGACGAATTTGAGAGTTACGCCCTGCGTTCCCAGGAAATGCGCGAAGTTTTTGCAGAAAAACGCCGCCGCATTCCGCTTTTACACCGTAACGGCGGCTACGCCCTCATCAGCCCACACAGTGAGCGCGCGCGCCGGGTGGCGGCGCGCGCGTTACCCAAATTTGGGCCTTATCTGGCCTAAGCGGTCCACTTCCTAGACCCTCTGCCAAAAACCAGCCCCTGCTGTAGATGTTTAGAAAAAGATTTTTTACAGTGGTGAACCATTGGCAAAGTGTTTGGCATAGCGGCTGGTACAGCCACAATTCGTTCGGGGTAACTCAATGTGCTGGTTTCGGCGCGTTTAATAATCATAAACAGTTTTTTCCTCAAAGGCTTGCCAACAGTTAACCTTTTCTGTGCTTTGGGGTACTCGCCTTACAAACCACCATGATTATGAACAGCGCCTTTGGGTTTGCCATCAGATCGATTTCGCCTTTCCTCACTGCCTTAAGCTGAGTTCTTTATGCACACTGTTTAATTATTTTTTGCCGTTTTTTACGCTTTTCGAGAAACGGTTACATTAGCGGTTCAAAAAGCTACTCCTTGGCGGTTCCGAGCGCCGCCGCCATCAGTTGTTGGATACGTTGAACCATGCTTGAAGGATCAGGGTGCAACCCTTCGGCCAGCAAGGCGCTATCGTAAATCTGCTCAATGATCAGGGTTTGCAGCTCTGATGCGGGAGCCAGCCCTGCCATAGTTTTGAGAATGGGGTGGGAGGGATTTAGCTCCAAAATTTTCTTGGAAACCTCAAAATCTTTGCCTAGATATTTGTAAACGCGTTGCATTTCGGGGTTAAGCGCACCTTCCGGGTCTACCAGGCGCGCTACCGATTGGGAAAGCCGGGTGCTGGCGCGCACATCGCTGATACGTTCACTCAGGGTTTGTTTAAAGCGCTCAACGAGGGCGTTAAAGTCTGTTTCGGGTATTTTTTCGGCTTCGTTTTCTGTCTGGGGCTGTTCGGGCAATTCGGCTTGCGCTACATTTTGCAGTTCAAACTCTTTGTATTGGTGCAGGCCCATCAGCATAAACGAATCCATCGCATCGGTGAGCAGTAAGACCTCGGTTCCTTGCTTATGAAAATAGTCCAGGTGTGGGCTGCGTAGCACCGATTTGGGATCATCTCCCACGATGTAGTAAATCGTTTTTTGGCCTTCCGCCATTCGTCCAACATACTCTTCCAGTGCAGACCAGTTTTCAGGATGCAGGTTGGTTCTAAAACGTAGCAGCGGCTGAATTTTATCGGCTTCGGCGGCATTGGAGGCTATGCCCTGTTTCAGGTAGCCGCCGAATTCTGTCCAAAAAGCCTGGTATTTTTCTGGGTCGGTTTTAGCCAGGTTTTCCAGTTCTTTAAAGACCTGGCCGGTCACAATTCGCTTTAGCAGCGGCATCAACCCGCTGGCCTGAACGGTCTCGCGTGAGACGTTTAGCGGTAAATCTTCTGAATCGACCACGCCTTGCATAAAGCGCAGGTATTCGGGCAGCAAATCTTTGTTATATTCATCAATAAGAATGTTGCGCGAATATAGTTTCAGTCCATCTTCTTTACGTACAGAAAACATGCCGCGTTCGCCTTTGCCGGGAACAAACAGAAGCGTGTACAACTGCACTGGCGCATCGCTCACGTTGTGGGTGCGGAGTAGCGGCGCTTCAAAATCCAGCGTCAGTTGGCGGTAAAAATCGGCATACTGCTCTTCGGTGATCTCCGGGCGGGCGGTACGCCAAAGAGAAGTCTGTTTATTGACTGGTTTTTCTTCGGCGCCAAGATAAATTGGGAAACCGATGTAATCCGAATGTTTGTGGATGATATTTTTGAGCCGGTACTCGTCCGCAAATTCTGCCGCATCTTCTTTTAGCTTGATTTCGATTTTTGTGCCGCGCTCTGCCATATCGGCTGCTGTTACTTCAAAATTATCTTCGCCGGTGGCATACCAAGAAACCGCAGCCGCCTCCGGTCTAAATGAGCGTGAGCTAACCCGCACCGATTCGGCAACCATGAAGATGGAATAAAAGCCGACGCCGAACTGACCGATGACTTGGGCGAAATCGCTTTTTTGTTCTTTGGCCGCTTCGATGAATTTGCGCGCCCCCGATTGGGCAATTGTGCCCAGGTTTTCAATGATTTCCGCGCGGGTCATGCCAATTCCGCTATCCTGAATGATGAGCAGACGGGCTTCTTTATCTACCGTAATACGAATGCGCAGTTCGGCTTCTTTATCGAGCACATTTTGCTCGGTCAGCATCTCGAAACGCATCCGATTGAGCGCATCCGATGCATTTGAAAGCAATTCGCGCAGAAAAACCTCGCGCTCTTTGTAGAGTGAATGAATTAGAATATTGAGTAATTGTTTGGTTTCGGCCTTAAAAGAAAAGGATTCTGAGCTTACAGTTGGCTCGGTCATGGTTGCCTCGCAAAAAATGAGATAGTTTTCAGACCATATTGTAAAGCGACTTCGTTCTTGTGCGGCAAGAGATTTGTTAGAAAAATATCAGCAAGGCGACAGCGCGTAGCCAATTAATTAAAGGTAGCGTTCAATTTTAGAGTTTCGGCCTTGCCAGGCTCATTAAAAACAAATATTACTGCCAATTAAGCAGACGAAGAGAAAAAAAGACAATGGCCCGCGCTTGTCCCAGCCAAATTCGGAGTTAAAATTCCTATGCTTTACCAAACTCATGCCCGCATTCATTTGCAAAATATCCGTTTCAATATTACCGGGATTCGCCAGGCGGTTGGCTCACAGCGCAAAATTCTAATTGCGGTCAAAGCCAATGGCTACGGTCACGGTTCCATTGAAGTCGCGCGCCTGGCCGAAGGCATTGGGGTGGATTGGCTGGGGGTTGCGACTGTGCCCGAAGGGCTGCAACTGCGCGCGGCGGGCATCCAGCTTCCCATTTTGAAACTCAGCCCGGCTTTTCCCGAAGAACTTGAAACCGCTGTGCGGGCAGACCTGACGTTGACGGTTGCCAGCCGCCAAAATGTGGATGATTTGGAATCTGTTTGCCGCGCCGCAGGCCTGAAAGCGACTGTCCACCTCAAGTTGGATACGGGTATGGGGCGGGTTGGGGTTACGCCTCAGGCGGCCCCGGCCCTGGCCGTTTATCTCGAACAAAACTGTTTGAACCTGCATCTTCAGGGGATTTTTACCCACTTCCCGGTTAGCGATGAAGCCGACCCAACCTACACTCAGGGGCAGATTGATCGTTTTCAAACCGCCGTAGCCTCCATCCAGGCTGCCCTGGGTCGCCGGGTGGAATTGATTCACGCCTCCAATTCGGGCGCGGTACTGGGGCACGCATCGGCCTGGCTCGATATGGTGCGCCCCGGCATTATGATTTACGGTTTTTATCCTGATCTTGGCACACCCCGCACACTCCCGCTCCGGCCCGGCCTCAGTTTTCTGACGCGGGTCTCTTTTCTCAAAAAGGTGACTGCTGGAACCAGCATTGGATATGGCCGTACCTGGATTGCCTCGGAAGATACCTGGATCGCCACTCTTCCGGCTGGCTACGCCGATGGCTTCAATCGGCTTTTTTCCAACCAGGGGCGAGTCCTCATCAACGGAAAATCCTATCCCATCGTTGGCCGGGTTTGTATGGATCAGAGCATGGTCAATCTTGGCCCCACAACCGATATTCGCATTGGCGACCCGGTCGTTCTAATCGGTCGAAGCGGCGCGGAAGAAATCACTTGCGACGAATGGGCCGAAAAACTGGGAACCATTAGCTACGAAGTAACCTGCCAGATCAGTAATCGGGTCGAGCGAATTTATGATCTTCCTGCATGAAGCGCCCTGCAAAAACTCCCCGCACCTTTAGGTGCGGGGAGTTTTTATCATCCGGCCAGTTATTTGATGCCGATCAGTTCCACATCGAAGATCAGAGTGGCGTTGGGCGGAATGACGCCGCCTGCGCCGCGTTCACCATACCCCAACTGGGGCGGAATGGTGAGGGTAGCCTTGCCGCCGACTTTCATCAGCGCAATGCCTTCATCCCAGCCTTTGATAACGCGCCCGGCCCCCAACGGAAATTCGAGCGGTTCACCGCGTGAAACTGAGCTATCAAAGACTTTGCCATCGGGAAACTTGCCGGTGTAATGAACCCGGACAGTTTTCCCGGCCTGAGCCTGTTCGCCGGTTCCGGCCAGAGTTTCGTTATAGTCCAATCCGCTTGCTGTTTTCATTAGATGACTCCTTTTTGGGGTTGAATTGGCCTATTGTACCTGTTTCTCCTATCAGCGTGGCTGGGAATTCTTATAACTATTCAGCCCGTTCGTTTCCTTCACCCGTTTTGCTACTGCGCTGTAGCCGGTAGGACTTATCCCCTGGCGAGGCCTGGCGGGTCGCTCTGATAGGGTTTCACATCAAAAACGGTAGAACCGTAAAAAAAGAAAAAGTCGTGTAACTCGATACGCCAATTTGATGACAAAGCTCGCTTGCGAGATGCTCAAAACAAGCCTAAACTTAGGGAGTAGTTTTTTTGTGCCATTTTATTCTCAAGGAGACCCTAATGCAAAAACAACTGCGTGAGCAAATTGAACGGCTCAAAGCGGCAGGCGCAACGTATGTCGATGCGCGCTGGTATCCGGTTGAAGAATCCAACCAATTGACGATGTGGAACGGCAACCTGAAGAATGCTGCGGCCTCGCGTGAAAGTGGCGTGGGCATTCGCGTGCTGTATAAAGGCGCTTGGGGGTTTTCGGCCTCGTCTGACATGCAAAACCTGAACAGATTATTTGACAAAGCCTTCGACAATGCGCGCATTGCCGCCGAACGGGTCACTTTTCCTATTCGACTGGCCGAAAAAGACGCCATTCAGGCCACCTTCAACAGCCCGAACCAAATCGACCCGTTTGCCGTCTCTTTGGCCGATAAAATTGCCTTTCTAAAAGAGATGGATGAGAAACTGAACCAGCCGGGAGTTGCCCAGCGCATCAGCGAAGTGACTTTCATGCGCAAACAGATCATTTTCATCGATTCAGAAGGCAGCGAAATTGAGAAAAACATCATCGAAGCCTTTCCCGGAATTCAAGTTACGGGTTTGGACGATCAGGGCGTGATGCACTCACGCAAATTCAGCCCGGCCCGCCTGGGAGCAACCCGCGGCTGGGAAACCCTCGATCCACAGCTTTTTGCCGAAAATGCCGAGCGTATCGTGCGTGAAATGAATCAGGTTCGCGCTGCCGAAGATTGCCCCAAAGAAGACCGCTCGGTGATCCTTTTGCCCGGCATCATGTTCTTGCAAACTCATGAAACTATCGGCCACGCGCTCGAATTGGATCGCATTTTGGGCTACGAACTGGCCTTTGCGGGCGGCTCTTTCGTTACCCTGGACGATTTTGGCAAACTGCAATATGGCTCCAGTAAATTGACCGCCCGCGCCGACGCAACTGTTCCCAACAGCCCAGGCAGCTTCGGCTATGACGACGACGGCATCCCGGCTCAGGATAACCTGCTGATCGACAAAGGTTTGCTGGTTGGGGCCATCACAGGCCGACAGATGGTCGAAGAAGCCAACGCCCGCGCCCGCCGAGCCATTTTCAATGGCAGCGGCGGCGCAAATCGGGCCACTGCTTTTTATCGTGTCCCGATTGAACGCATGACCAACATCAATATTGATCCCGGCCAGGATGGTTCGCTGGAGGATATTGTCAGAAACACCGAAAAAGGCATTATTCTGGACGGCGAAAAAAGCTGGTCGATTGGCTCCAACCGCGAACAATTCCACTTTGCCACCGATATTGGTTGGCTGGTGGAAGATGGACAGGTCACAAAAGTGGTTAAAAATTCCACCTATAAAGGCGCAACTGTCAAATTCTACAACTCGCTTTCTGCCGTCGGCGACGAATCGACCTGGGAAGTGCGCTATGTCGATAATTGCGGCAAAGGCCAGCCCAATCAGATCATGCAGTTGGGGCATGGCGTCCCGGTTTGCCGGTTTGACAATGTGAGAATAGGAGAGTGACCCGTGAAAGACCAAATTTTGCAAACCCTGCATGACTTGCGCGCCTACGCCCTCCTCAAAGGGGTCGAGGCCATGTTCTTCTACCACGAAGAAGATAGTTACCTGATGCGCTTTGCCAACTCGGCGATTTCTCTCAACACCAATGAACACTTAATTCGGCTTGAAATCACGGCCTACGAAGGCCGCAAACGCGCCAGCTATGAACTGATAACCGATCTGAACAAGTTGGGTGAAATGAAACAAGGCCTGGACATTGCCGCCGAAATGGTGAAACATGCCCAGCCTTTGAGTTATCAACCGACCCTGCCGCTCTACCCCGCTTCTTTTGCCGACGAAAGCGGATTTGACTCAACCCTGGCCGCGTTGTCGAATGAAGAGCGCTTGGCCTTTTTCAACGAAGCCGTCGCCGGGCTGGAAACGGACGAAATTAAACTCTCTGGTATTTTCTCCAACGGCAGCAATATCACAGCTCAAATCGACACCCGTTCCGAACATACCCAATATTTCAGAACCTCGGATGCTCAAGTCAACATTGTTTTGGCCCACAGCCTTCTTAAATGGGAAATTACCGCCGAACAATCGGCCTATCGCAAGGCTGATTTAAATCCGCAAAGCCTGCGCCGCGACCTGGCGTTTCTGCGTGAGCGCTACCAGAACGACAGCCCGGAACAAATTCCATTGGGTAAATACGACATTGTTTTTGGCGCAACGGCCATTGGCGACTTGCTTAGCATTATGAACTGGGTCGGTTTCAGCGGCGGCGCGCTCAAACGTGGCTACTCTTTTCTAACCGAAGACCAGCTTGGCAAAAAAATCTTTTCAGACCAATTCAACTTAACCGACGATCCAACTCGCCTCGAAACTTTCCCCTATCAGCGCGACATCATGGGCCTGGATCGCGGCCCTTTCCCGGTTTTTGAGCAGGGCGTCTTTAAATCTTTTACCTGGTTTCAAGATGATGCCGATGAATTTGGCGTTGCGCCCACCGGCCACACCGTTATGCACAAAAGCCTGGTCATTTCTGGCGGTGAGATGGAAGTCAGCACTCTCGAAGAACTGGTCAACCTGCCGCGCGAGAATGATCTCCTTTACATTCCGTTCCTGCACTACATGAATCTCGTCAATCCATCCAAGGGACTTGTGACGGCCAGTTCTCGTTTTGGCGCGCTGCTGCTCAAAAAAGATGGCTCGGTTGTTGTTCCTTACAATGTTCGGGTTACGCAAAGCCTGCTCGATATTTTTGGAGAAAAAGTGGCCTGGCTGGCAAAAAATCAGGTTGTGAATAACACTTCTTCCAGCTATGGTGCGCGTAATCCAACCGCCGTAATTGTCCCGGCATTCATGCGTGTCAATGACTTGGAAATTTCTCACTCCAACACCTCGTATTAAAACGACCTAATTCAAAACTCAGCTTGTTTGTAAGCACAGTGTTTTCATCACAACGCTGTGCTTACTGCATTAAAAAAGTAAAAAACCGTGCCGTTGACTCTCATTTCTGAAAAGGTTAAAATGAAAGAACTTTCATCGCTTCTTTCATCACCAGGAACCTATGCCATCTACCCTAAAAACCCCCACAATTTATGATGTTGCCCAAAAGGCCGGAGTTAGCATTACCACCGTTTCACGGGTGCTTAACGCGCCCGATAAAGTTAACCCCGAAACCCGCGAGCGCATTCTAACCGCAATAGACGCCCTGGGTTTTACTCCCAAGGCCGAAGCTCGCGCCCGCGCCCTGCGCCAAACCGGGCGCATTGGAGTTATCACCCCCTTTTTCACCGCGCCCTCTTTTGTGCAACGTTTGCGCGGCATTGCCTCTGCCCTTACAAAAGAAAACTACGAACTCGTCATCTATGCCGTCGAGTCTGCGGCTCATCTTGCAAGCTATTTGGCTTCCCTGCCCCTTACCGGAAACCTGGATGGCCTCATCATCATGTCGCTGCCCA
>DYPU01000050.1 GCA_020719725.1 Anaerolinea sp.
CAGGAGCAGCTCGTAGCCATGGCAGGCGGCTTCCAGGTCGGCTGCCAGGCCGGGGACGGGGAAGAAGTTGCCAATCTGGACATGCTCGATGATGTTGCGGCGCAAGGTGAGGGGGAACCCGGCGGGGTGTCCGGGGGGCAGGTGAACGTATTCATCCATGTGAAAAGCATTCACCGCCTGCCAGGGGACGTCCGGCAGGACGCGCAAGGCTTGCAAAAATGCCAGTTGCGAGTTGCCCGTTGCCAAAATCACATTCGCCACCCCGCGCGCCGCCACCGCCTCGCGGATAATTTTTGCGGCGATTTCGGCGGCAGCGCGCCCCATCGCCTGGGTGGAGGGGTGAATTTCTACGGCGAGTTGTTCAACAAGAAGGGTTTGCATGATGGTCATAAGTTAGCCTGCCTTTTTTGCCCCACAAGTATCACGAATGATCAGCGGGCAGGGGAGAAGGATGTGCTGCGCATTGGCGCTTAAGCTGGTAATCCGTTGAAATAAAAGCTGAATTGCCTGTCGGCCTGCTTCGGCTACCGGTAGCTGCACCGTACTCAGACCCAAGTATTGCGAAAAGGGCTGGTCGTCAATGCCCACGACCGCTATCTCGGCGGGAACTTTGCGCCCGGTTTCCTGAATGGCGCGGATTATGACCGCTGCTACGATGTCATCTGATGCAATAATGGCGGTTGGCGGTTCGGGCAAGGCCAGCAAATCCAGCGTGGATTGACGCCAGGCTTCGGCGGCGGCGGTGTAATCGCCGGAATGGATCAGCGTTTCGCGCAGGGCGATTCCGTTTTGCGCTAATCCCAGCCGGTAGCCTTGCAATCGTTCCTGGGTGCTGCGCCGGTCTGACGGGCCGGTCAGGATGGCGATGCGGCGATGTCCCAGCCGGACCAAATGCTCCACGACGAGGGTCACGCCCTGGGCATTGTCCCAGTTCACCTGGTCAAACTCGGCTGAAAGGTCGGCCCGGTTAATCAGCGCGACCGGAATCCCCTCGGCCTGAATCTTGTGCAAATGGTCGTTTTGGCGCGGGTCCGAGGTGGAAACCACCATCAGCCCGTCCACCTGTTTTTCCTGTAATAAGCGCACCGCTTCGCGCTCATCGGCCTCGTTGCGGGCATTCATCAAAAGCAGGCTGTAGCCCGCCCGGCGCGCCTCGCGCTCGATGGGAGTGACCGCCTGCAAGAACAGCGGCGTTTCGATTTCGGTCAGAATCAAGCCCAGCGTGGCGGTGCGCTGCATAGCCAGCCCGCGCGCCACGCTGCTGGGGTGGTAATTTAGTTCCAGCATCGCGGCCTGAATCCGTGCCAGGGTTTCCTCGCTCATTGCGGCAGTTTTGCCATTAATAACATTCGAGACGGTGGAAATGGATACCCCGGCTGCCTGGGCAACATTACTGATGGTGACTCGATTGGGCCGCTTGATGACCATAAGAACCTTGCCTCTGAGTTTTTCTTGTAAAGCGCTTTACTAAAGCGCTTTACAAGATTATAATAGTTTTATTCAACTTGTCAAGCAGTTTTTTCCGACATCCAAAATATTCCCAAAAAGGAGATTTCCATGTTTCGACTCGGCGCACCAGAATTGCTCATTTTGCTTGTGATCATTGTTGTTTTGTTTGGGGCGGGCCGCATTGGTAGACTTGCTGGTGAAATGGGCAGCGGCTTGCGTAGTTTTCGCGAGGCCCTCAAAGAAGAAAAACCAGTGGAGGAAGCAACCAAGGAAAATTGATTGGATGTGTTTTAAATGAGTTGAAAGCCTCAGCTCTGACAGGTTTCAGCATGGCGAATGACGGTCAAATTGCCATGAATAGGTCGGATTCCGATTATTAAAAGCTCTGTGGAAACCTGTCGGAGCTTGGGGCACGCTAGTTTTCAACTGAAATGAAACGCGCCTAATCGATTTTTGAGTAGCAATGGCCCCTGACAAAAAACACAAAAGCCGCTATAATCTTGCCCAATTAAGGCAAATCTAATGATACGTTTCCTGTCCATGACTACCGGTATGATGTCAATGACTCTTCGCGCAAGAGCCATTGCTTCGTGCTGGTGGTAGGGCCTGACAAATCCTATTACGCAAAGACCAAACGCGGAGCAAAGGCTCCGCGTTTTT
The DNA here is from genome assembly GCA_020719725.1 of Anaerolinea sp. Taxonomy (GTDB): domain Bacteria; phylum Chloroflexota; class Anaerolineae; order Anaerolineales; family Villigracilaceae; genus UBA8950. Next base: position 2,110 of record DYPU01000050.1, read on the forward strand.
TGTTATTCCCATCTATCCGGGAACTCTGTTTCAGCTTTGAGGAGAAATCATTATGAATAAAACGTTGGTAGCAAAATTTGGTGGCACATCGGTTGGCAACGCCGCGGCCATTCGACAGATTGTCGCCATTGCCCGCGCCGCTCAACCCCAATGGCGCAATGTTGCAATTGTGGTTTCGGCCATGAGCGGGGTGACAGATGCGTTGCTAAAAGGGGCGGCTGCCGCTGTCGCTGGGGATGAAAATATCGCCGAAAAAATTGCCGCCGAATTGCTTAAAAAGCATTTCGAAGCGTTGGATGAACTGGCCCCCAACGCTCAGGATGTGCGTGATTTTATCGAAAGCGCCCTGAACGAGTTTGTGACGCTTTCTCATGCCATTCGGGTCTTGGGTGAGGCTTCTCCGCGCGCTTTGGACGCAATCGCTTCGCTGGGAGAGCGCATGAGCGCTCCGCTGGTTGCGGCTGCTTTGCGCCAGGCTGGGATCGACTCGGAGAGTGTGGATGCGCGCGAAATTGTATTGACCGACAGCGTTTTTCAATCTGCCGCGCCAGATATGGAAGCCACCACCCGTAATGCTCAGCGGCTAATTTGGCCGTTGTTTCAGGCTGGCAAAGTGCCGGTCCTTACTGGTTTTATCGGGGCCGAGCGGCATGGGGCAGTCACCACCTTGGGGCGCGGCGGCAGCGATTTTTCTGGGGCCATCTTTGGAGTGGCCTTGGATGCCGACGAAGTTTGGATCTATACCGATGTCACCGGAGTGATGACCACCGACCCGCGTATTGATCCGCGTGCCCGTACCATCCCGGAACTGGCGTTTCGTGAAATTTCGGAGTTGGCGTTCTATGGTGCCAAAGTTTTGCACCCCAAGTCAATTCGCCCGGTGATTGAAAAAGGAATTACGCTATGGGTCAAAAACACCTTCGTGCCCAACGAACCTGGCACGCGAATAGTTTCGGATGGTGAGGCCCAACTTGGTGACATTCGAGCCGTAACCGCTTTCAAAGGCCAGAGCATTATCACAGTCGAGGGCCGTGGCATGATCGGCATTCCAGGCATTGCGGCGCGCACCTTTGGCGCAGTGGCCCGCGAAAAGACCAGTATTGTCATGATTTCGCAGGCTTCTTCAGAACAAAGCATTTGTTTTGTCGTCCCCAATTCCAATGCCGATTTGGTGCTGAAAGCCCTCGAAGAAGAATTTAAGCTCGAACTCAATCGACGCGACATTGACAGCATTCGCAAAAGCACCGAAACCGCCATCATTACCATTGTTGGGGCAGGAATGCGCTCGACGCCTGGCCTGGCTGGTAAAATTCTAACGGCCACCGGCAACGCAAAGATCAACGTCATCGCCATCGCGCAAGGCTCCTCCGAATGCAGTATCAGCCTGGTGGTCGAAGCCGCAGACGCGCAGAAGGCTGTCCTGGCAATTCATGAGTTGATTGTGGGGTAATCACGTCGAGCCGCCTGGCCTAACGAGAAGCCTTTTTGCAAGAAAAGGCTGAAATAAAACGGCGTTTTTTGTACTTGACGGGTCGCTCTATACCCAACAAACACATTGAAACCAGTGTAGAGCCTATTTTTCTCAAGGAGTCAGCATGTCATCAAAAATCAAAGTCGCCATTTTGGGCGCAACCGGCGCTGTCGGCCAGCGTTTTGTACAACTGCTCGAAAATCATCCCTGGTTTGAAGTCACCGCCCTCACCGGCTCCGAACGTTCCATCGGACAAAAATACGGCGAAAGCTGCCGCTGGGTGCTCTCTGGTCCGATCCCGGCTTACGCCCGCGAGATGGTGATCATTCCCTCCGCGCCGGGTTTCGAGGCCGCGCTGGCTTTTTCGGCCCTGCCAACAGATCAGGCCAAAGAAATTGAGCCGGAACTGGCAAAAGCCGGTCACGCAGTCTGCTCCAACGCTTCAGCCTGCCGCATGTGGGACGATGTTCCGATTCTTATCCCCGAAGTCAACCCCGACCATACTGCCCTGATCGAGATTCAGCGTCAAAAGCGTGGCTGGAGCGGCCTGATTGTAACCAATCCCAACTGCACCAGCACCGGCCTGACGATTGCATTTCGCGCCCTGCATGACGCATTTAACATTCGGCGCGCATTTATCGTCTCAATGCAGGCGCTCTCTGGCGCGGGCTACCCTGGCGTGGCCTCGCTCGATATTATTGACAACGTCATCCCCTATATCGGTGGCGAAGAAGAAAAGGTCGAAACAGAGCCGCTAAAAATGCTCGGCAAGTTTAATGGACAGTCAATTGATTTTGCCCCCCTTCAACTTTCGGCGCATACCAATCGCGTGGCGGTGGTAGACGGGCATTTGGTGGTCACTTCGGTGGAATTTGATCAGGACGTTGCCCCGCAGCAGGCGATTGCGGCGCTGGAGGCTTTTTCCGCGCCACAGGTTGTTGCCGGTTTACCCTCCGCGCCCAGGCCGGTCATCGAGCTTCGGACAGAGGCCGATAGGCCCCAGCCGCGCCGCGACCGGGAAGCCGGAAATGGCATGGCGAGCGTGGTTGGCCGGGTGCGCAAAGACCCACTTTTTCATATTAAGTTTGCCAACCTTTCGCATAACACCATTCGCGGCGCGGCGGGTGGTGCCATTTTGAATGGTGAGTTGTTGGTGGCGCAGGGCTGGCTGAAATAGGCCCTTGTAAACTGGCTTTGCTGTCTACGAAAAACCAGCCCGAAGATTGGAGAATGGCTTTTGGCCGTTTTCAACCTTCGGGCTGGTTTTATTGGCAATGACGCTGAAGTGAAGGTCTAATCGTCTTGAAAACCGCTTTGGTATAGATCGTAATACATTTCGTGTTTTTTCATCAATTCAGCATGGGTGCCTTGCTCGATAATTTGACCATCGTGGACGACCACAATCCGATCGGCATTGGTAATGGTCGAAAGGCGATGCGCGATGACGAAACTGGTGCGGGCTTGGAGTAGTACCGCCAAGGCCCGCTGAATGATTTGCTCGGTCTGCGTATCCACGCTGGAGGTGGCTTCGTCCAAAACCAAAATGCGCGGGTTGGCCAGCAGGGCGCGGGCAAATGAAATCAACTGACGCTGGCCCACGCTAAGCAGTACCCCGCCTTCTTCGACCGAGGTTTCGTAACCGTTTTTTAGGTTAAGGATAAACTCATCTGCGCCGACAGCCTGGGCGGCGGCCTGAATTTCTTCGTCTGTGGCTTCCAGCCGGCCAAATTTGATGTTTTCTTTCACGGTTCCGTTGAAAAGGAAGGGGTCTTGTAAGACAATTCCCATTTGTTGGCGCAGAGAGTCTTGTGTCACGCTTCGCAGGTCGATGCCATCGACCTGAATGGTCCCTTCTACCGGGTCGTAGAAGCGTGAGAGTAGTTTGACGAGCGTCGTTTTTCCGGCTCCTGTCTCACCGACCAGGGCCACGGTGGAACCGGCAGGGATGAAAAGGTTGATTTGACGGAGGACAGGGGTCGGGTCGTCGGAGTAGTGGAAGGAAACGTTATCGAAGTGTACCTTGCCCTTAATCGGCGGCAGCGTTGTTGCGTTGGCGGCGTCCTGTACTTCCACGGGCGTATCCAGCAAGCCCAGCAGGCGCTCTCCTCCGGCCATGGTGGATTGCAGGGTGTCGAAACGCCGTGAAAGATCGCGGATGGGGTCGAAGTAGCGGTCGATATAGAGTACGAAGGCCACTAATACGCCAGCGGTGATGCTTTCGCCGAGTACGGCTGCTCCGCCGATGTAGATGACGGCGGCGGTTGCCAGTGCGCCGAGTACATCTACGATTGGCAAGAAGGATGCGGCGATTTTTGCGGCGCTGATGGTGGTTTGCAGGTGATAGCGGTTGGTGAAGTTGCTAAAATTGGCGTAGTTGTGGGCCTGGCGGCTGAAGGCTTGTACCACGCGAATGCCGTTGATGTTTTCGGCCAGTACCGAATTGACCCACGAGATGGCGGCGCGCACGCGGCGATAGGCGAAACGGGCCCGTTGACGATAGATGTAGGTTGCCAAAATCATGAGGGGGATGGTGGCAAAGGTGATGAGTGAGAGCTTAAGGTTGAGGGTCAGCATGGCGATGATGATGCCCGCCAGGGCGAAGATGTCGCGGGCGATGGCTAATACGGCCCAGGTGATGAATTCGCGCAGGGTTTCGACATCGTTGATGACGCGGGTGATGACGCGGCCCACGCTGTAGCGGCTATAAAAACCGAGGGAAAGCTTTTGCAGGTGGGCGAAAAGGATTTTTCGCAGGTCGTAGATGACGGATTGGCCGACTTTTGCCATGATGTTGACGCGCCAATAGATAAATCCCCAGCGGATGATGGCGGCGGCCAGATAGATGAGTACGGCATTGCGCAGGGCTAGCGGGTTTTTGCCAATTAGGCCGTCGTCTATGGCAATTTTGACGAGATAAGGCCCAATAACGGTGGAGGCTGTTGTGACCAGCATTAGCAGGGTCGAAAAGAACATTTCCCATTTGTAGGGCGCAACAAAAGCGATCAGGCGGCGGGCTACCTGGGGGTCGAGGGCTTTGTCGTACAGCTCTTCGGATTGGGTGACGTAGGCGGGTGGGGTAATGGTGGTTGATGTCATGTTTTTTTAGGGATCAAGTTTTGGTCGGTTTATCCAAAATTCGTGGTTCTTCTTACTACAGGTTTTTCGGTTTCGACAATTGGGGGCTGCTCTTCATCGGGTTTGTTATCCACCAATTGCAGATCGTGAATTTGACGGTATAACCCGCCCTCGGCGAGCAGGGCTTCGTGAGTGCCGGTTTGGACGATGCGGCCCTTATCCATCACCACAATCAGATCGGCGCGGCGAACGGTGCTGAGACGGTGAGCAATGACAAAGGTTGTGCGGCCTTCCATTAGCTTATCCAGCGCTTGTTGAATGAGCTGCTCGGTTTGCGTATCCACGCTCGAAAGCGAATCATCCAAAATGAGAATGCGCGGATTCATCAGCAGGGCGCGGGCAATGGCAACCCGTTGACGTTGCCCGCCTGAAAGGGTTATGCCGCGCTCGCCAACGATTGTTTCGTAGCCTTCGGGTAGGCCGTGAATAAACTCATCGGCCTGGGCGGCGCGGGCTGCGGCAAAAATCGCATCGTCGCTGGCTTTCGGCTGACCAAAGGCGATATTGGCTTTGATACTGTCTGAAAATAATAATGATGTTTGCAGCACCAGCCCAATTTGACGGCGCAAGCCTACCAGATCGTAGCGGCGTACATCCAGCCCGTCTACCAACACCGCTCCGGCGCTCACATCATAAAAGCGTGAGATGAGATTGATGAGCGATGATTTTCCAGAGCCGGTTGTGCCAATTAGGGCGATTAACTGATTCGGGGCCACCCGCAGGTTGATGTCCGTTAAAGAATCTTTCTTTTCGTCCAGATATTTCAGCGTTACATCCTGAAACTCTACTTCTCCGCGCAATTCGGGCGGGTTGATGGCACTGGATGGCGATTCAATTTCGGGGGCGGTATCCAGCACATCGAGGACGCGCTTGGCTCCGGCGGAGGCTTCACCGGCGGCATTGACCAGCCAGGTGAGTTGTTGGGCGGGTGTTGCCAGCATTAGAACATAAGCATTAAAGGCCACCAATTCGCCAACGCTGAGTTGGCCCTGAAGGACCATGTTTCCGCCGAACCACAAAATAAGGATGGTGCAGAGTGTCACAAAGAAATCGGTGGTGGGCATCACTTTGGCCCAAGTTCCAATGACTTTTAGGCGGGCATCGTAATAAGCGCGATTGGTTTCATCGAAGCGTTTCATTTCGTGATTTTCGCGGGCAAAAGCGCGTACCACCTGCACTCCGCTTACGTTTTCTTGTAAACGGGCTGAAAGTTCACCAAGCATATTATCAACATGGAAAAACATGGTGGTGATACGATTGCCGAAGTCAAAGGTCATCCAGACCATTGGAAAAATTGGCAAAATGGCAATCAGGGTCAATTGCCAATGTGCGCTGAACATTATTCCCATGGCTCCAAAGAGTAAAAAGAGTAATTGTATAATTTCGACTACCGAACTACCGATAAAGTTTTGCACGGCGCGCACATCTTCAATACAGCGTGAGATGATTTGGCCGGTTTGAGCATGATCGTGATACGAAAAAGACAAATGCTGGATGTGGTCATAAAGCTGGTTACGCAGGTCGTACCCAATATGCCCGCCAATCCACTCTGAAATGAAGCGCTGTGTACCAGAAAGGGCTGCCGTTAGCAGGCCCAGCCCCAGCAAAACCAAGGCAGAACGGACGAGCGCATCTGTATTGGCGCTGGTGATGCCTTCATCAATGACATCTCGCATGACGCGAGGCACATACAGGCTTAAGCCAGTCAGAGTTAGCAGGTTGAGTAGGCTTAAGGTGAGTTGAAGGACATAAGGTTTGAGGACAAAGCGTAGTCGAAAGAGGGACATAGGGAAGTGGGAAGTAGAAAGGGGAATGAGGATGGGGGATGGGGCAGGTCACTCGTTTAATGTTTTTTGTAACAAATCCAGAGCGGCCAGCAATTGAGAGTGTGTTTCTGGGGTAAGCTGCGAGAACTTATCGGCCAACCAACGATTGGTTTCGGCGTAAATCCCGTTTAAGACACGTTCTCCTTCTGGGGTTAGCGAAAGTTGAATGTGACGACGGTCTACGGTGTCGGTCTGACGAGTTACCAGGCTGCGATTGACCAGTCCATCTACTGCGGCGCTGACTGCCGGTCGGCTGGTGTGGCTTTCTTTGGCGATGGCGCTAACCGAATTAAATCCGCGTCGGATGCGCCGCAGCACCTGAAATTGTTCCACGGTCAGGTTGAATTGCTCGGCGGCTGCGCGTCGAATATGGGCGCGGGTCTGAAACCAGGCCGGAGGCACGCTTTCCCAAAACTTTTCAATGATGAGGTCAGTTTTCATCGGGTTGAACTTCATGTTTACGCAAAATAGTTAATGAACAAAATGATTTTATTAGTTAACTATTTTTTCGTCAAGGTCAAAAGTTGGCGATTATTCTAAAAGGAAGGATGATTGCCTCAGAGATGTTTATCCAATTGGCTTTGTTGTATAAAAAAAAGTGAAAAGTGATTTTCCACTTTTCACTTTCCACTTTCCACTTCCCACTTCTAAATTTTTCTCACATCGTGTGAGCCGCTTTCTCTTATTCCCGCCGGGGTGATTTCAATAAATTCGGCATTATCTCGTAATTCTTTAAGGTTATGTGCGCCGCCGTAACTTAGGCCAGAGCGCAGGCCGCCCACCAACTGTGTTAATACTTCAGAGACATGCCCGCGATATGGCACAACCGCCTCGACCCCCTCGGGGACGACTTTGTCCCAGTCTTGCGCGTCTTCGGCGCTTTCATCGTGGCCGCGCTCGGCGGCGCGGCGGCCCATGGTTGCGCCGAGTGAAGCCATGCCGCGCACAACTTTGACTTTTTGTCCATCCCGGATGACGGGGGAGCCGGGCGCTTCTTCGGTTCCGGCAAACAAGCTGCCAATCATCACGGCTTCTGCACCCGCTGCCAGGGCTTTGACCAGGTCTCCAGCTTTTTGAATCCCGCCGTCGGCGATGATGGGGATATTGCACCCCGATTGACGGACGCCTTCGACCGAATCGATGATGGCGGTTAGTTGGGGGACGCCAAAGCCGGTGACGATTCGGGTGGTGCAAATCGAGCCAGGCCCAATGCCCACTTTGATGGCATTTGCCCCGGCCTCGGCCAGCTCGCGCGCTCCATCCCGCGAGGCCACATTGCCCGCGATGATTTGAGCGGATGGAAAATTGGCGCGAATGGTTTTTACCATTTGGATGCAGTGATCGGCGTGACCGTGCGCAATATCCAGCACCAGCGCATCGGCTCCGGCTTCAAGCAGGGCGGCGGCGCGTTCCATTTCATTGGCTGTCACGCCTATGGCGGCTCCAACCCGCAGGTGGCCTTTGGTGTCCAGGCTGGCGGAGGGGTTTTCGGTCGGTTTGATGACATCCTGGGCGGTAATCAGCCCGGCCAGGTTGCCTTCGGCGTCCATTACGGGTAATTTTTCGATGCGGTGTTGATAGAGTATTTGGCGGGCTTCTTCAATTGTGACGCCAGGCCGCGCGGTGATTAGTTTTTCCAGCGGGGTCATGGCTTGTTTGACGGTGGACAGGCTGGGGGGGGCCAGGCAGATGTCGCGCTGGGTGATGATTCCGGCTAATTTGCCGGTTGTATCCTCCAGCACCATTAATCCGCCTACGTCAACACGTTCCATGATGCGGCGGGCTTCGTCGATGCTGGCGGAAAGTGGGATGGAGTAGGGCGATTCGACGATGAAGCCCTGGGCGCGTTTGACGCGGCGTACCTGGCTGACTTGTTGTTCGATGGTCATGAAGCGATGCAGGATGCCGATGCCGCCATTTTGGGCCATGGCGATTGCCATGCGGGCTTCGGTGACGGTGTCCATGTTGGCGCTGATGACCGGAATGTTGAGGCTGATTTGGTCGGTGAGGCGGGTGGCGGTGTTTACATCTCGCCGCGATTGGATTGGGGAGCGGCGTGGGACGAGTAAGACATCTTCAAAGGTGAGTCCTTTGGTGGATCGAATGTTCATGGGTCACTTTTCCTGTTTTTTCTTGTATTGTAACCTTAAGCCTAAAAATATAGACATTCTTAACCCGAAAAATATGACACTTGCCGCCAATATCGGAGCGCTAAGGTCGTATAATGGGACGGGCTTTTTCTCTTGCACATCTCCTGGCGTTTGCCAGTTACTCAAAAGGATACTAAATAATGACAACTACCCCCATTTCCCGTCCGGCAAATATGTTTGATCCGGCGCACGACGTTTATTTGTATACGCCGCGCTCGATTGAAGCTATTTTTGCCCCCAAGAACGTGGCCGTGATTGGCGCTACTGAAAAAGAAGGCAGCGTTGGCCGAACCATTCTATGGAATTTAATCAGCTCTCCATTTGGTGGCGCAGTTTTTCCAATCAACCCCAAGCGTTCCAGCCTGTTGGGCATTAAGGCCTACCCCAGCATCAAAGATGTGCTCGATGTAGTTGATTTGGCCGTGATTGTGACGCCTTCAACCGCCATTCCGGGCATTATTGCTGAATGTGGTGAAGTTGGGGTGAAGGGCGCAATTGTCATCTCTGCTGGTTTCAAAGAAATTGGCCCCGATGGGGTGGAATTGGAACGACAGTTGCTCGAAAATGCGCGTAAATATAAGATGCGCATCGTTGGCCCCAACTGCCTGGGCGTGATGAGTCCTGTTAGCGGTCTTAATGCCACTTTTGCGGCAGGTATGGCGCGTAAGGGTAATGTGGCCTTTATTAGCCAGTCTGGCGCTTTGTGTACTTCGGTGCTCGATTGGTCCTTTAAAGAAAATGTTGGGTTTTCGCATTTTGTTTCGGTCGGCTCGATGTTGGATGTCGATTGGGGCGATCTGATTTACTACCTGGGCGATGACCCGCACACTGAGAGTATTGTGATGTACATGGAAAGCATCGGCGATGCTCGTTCTTTCCTTTCTGCTGCCCGTGAAGTTTCGATGACCAAGCCCATTATCATCATCAAGCCAGGGCGCACCGAAGGTGCGGCTCGCGCGGCGGCCAGCCATACCGGTTCGCTGACTGGCTCTGATGAAGTGTTGGATGCGGCCTTCCGGCGCGCGGGCGTTTTGCGCGTGAACAATATCAGCGAAATTTTTTCGATGTCGGAAGTGCTCGGACGCCAACCCCGCCCGAAGGGGCCTCGCCTGACCATTTTGACAAATGCCGGCGGCCCTGGCGTTTTGGCAACCGATACCCTCATCACCAATGGGGGTGAGTTGGCCGAGGTTTCTCAGGCGACGATGGACAAATTGAGTGAATTTTTGCCTTCTTCTTGGAGCCACAATAACCCCATCGATATTATCGGCGATGCCAGCCCGGATCGCTACGCTAAATCTTTGGAAGTGGCCGCTCAGGATGAGAATAGCGATGGTTTACTGGTTATTTTGACTCCGCAGGCCATGACCGACCCGACCGCCACCGCTGAGGCGCTTAAGGCGTATGCCAAGAGCTACGACAAACCGATTTTGGCGTCCTGGTCGGGCGGGAAAGAAGTTGCTGCTGGCGAGGCCATCCTTAACAAGGCCGGTATTCCGACATTTGAATATCCCGACGATGCGGCGCGCGCTTTTACCTATATGTGGCAATCGAGTTATAACCTGAAAACCATTTACGTAACGCCCAGCTTGCCCGAAGATGAAGATGGGAAAGGGCCGGAACGCAAAAAAGCCTCCGCTTTGATTGAGGCTGTGCGCCAATCGGGGCGTACCTTGCTGACTGAAGTCGAATCGAAGGAACTACTCGGTTACTATGGCATTCCTGTCACCCGCATGTTGGTTGCAACCAGCGCCGAAGAAGCTGCGGCTAAGTCGAAGGAACTTGGTTTCCCGGTTGTGATTAAGCTGCATTCTGAAACCGTCACCCACAAGACCGATGTTGGCGGTGTTAAACTCAATATCAAAGATGAAGCCGCGGCCAAAGTGGCGTTTGATGAAATCAAAGAATCTGTTTCGCGTCTTGCCAGCCCCGCAGACTTTTTGGGCGTCACTGTTCAACCGATGATTAAGCTGGATGGTTATGAAATTATCATTGGTTCCAGCATCGACCCGCAATTTGGCCCGGTCTTGCTCTTTGGTATGGGCGGTCAATTGGTGGAAGTGTTTAAAGATCGGGCCTTGGGCTTGCCTCCGTTAAACACCACTCTGGCACGCCGAATGTTGGAACGCACCAAAATATTCACCGCCCTCAAGGGTGTGCGCGGACGCAAGCCGGTGGATATTGTCGCACTCGAAAAACTATTGGTTCGGTTTAGCCAATTGGTAGTGGAACAACGCTGGATTGCAGAATTGGACATCAATCCGCTTATTGCTTCGCCGGATGGCTTGCTGGCGTTGGATGGCCGGGTAGTTTTGCACGACCTAAGCAAAACCAAGAAAGACCTGCCCAAGCTGGCAATTCGCCCGTACCCGAACAAGTATGTTGGCAAGTGGGCGATGAAAAACGGCCAGGAAGTCACCATTCGCCCGATTCGCGCTGAAGATGAACCGGCGATGGTCAAATTCCACGAATCGCTCTCCGACCGCACCGTGTATTTGCGCTATCTTTCCCCAATGGTTTTGAGTGACCGCGTTACCCACGAGCGCCTGGCGCGTATGACACACAGCGACTATGACCGCGAAATTGCGCTGGTTGTTGAAGGTCTTGAGGACACTGAAAGGGCAATTTTTGGGGTGGCCCGCTTGAGCAAAATACATGGTCAGGAAGAGGAAGCCCGTTTTACGATGCTGGTCAATGACCGTTTCCAGGGCCAAGGCCTGGGCAAGGAATTGCTGAAGCGCCTGCTCGATATTGCTCGTGTCGAGAATGTCAAGCGCGTAGTTGCCATTATCTCGCCTGAAAATGAAGCCATGCAAAAGCTCTGCCGCCAACTCGGGTTTTCTTCGATGCAGACGGATGCCCAGACCGGTATGGTTCACGCCGAAATCTCACTTTAGCGCAAAGACCCCTTCGGCTTTGGTCTTCTTTTAGCCGAAAACTAAAAAAAGAACCGCCCTGCGTTATTTTGTTGTAAAACAAAATAACGCAGGGCTTTTTTTATGCTATTTCAATGAACGGTCAAAAAATTCAATTGTGCGATTCATAGCCAGGTTGAAATAGTTTGAGATGTTATGGTTGTCATCCGAGTAGGTATACAGTTCCACCTAGCTGCCAGCAGCCAGAATTTCTTCTGCTAGCGTGATCGAAAAGGCCACCGGCACGTCTGTATCGGCGGTTCCATGATGAAGTTGGATTGGGCCAGATAAATCTTTGAGATAGCTATTGGCCGAGATAGATGACCAAAACTCAGGATTATCTTCGGGAAGGCCATAAAGTTCCGCCCAATTGGCGCGCCAACCGCGCGAACCAGCGGAGGGTGTCACAAAGCTGCCTGTTCGATGCCAGCAGCATAACATATCGGGGTATGAAGCGACTACGCCTGCCCAAATGACCCCGACTTTCACATCACCAGAGAGTACCATGGCGCGCAGGGTCAGAAATCCACCCATTGAGTGTCCCCACATACCGATTTTTTCGGGATTGACGTTGCGGTAGCGTTTGATTGCGGCGACAGCATTCAGCACGTCTGTTGTGTAGCCTGCATCGCCGTATGCGCCGGTTGCTTCACCTTCAGATTGGTCGTGGCCGCGATAACCGATGCGGAAAACCATGTAACCGCTGCTGGCGAGTCGGTCCACATAGGCGATGTAGCGCTCGGTGGTTTTGTAAACATCTGGCGGGATGTAGCCGTGGTTGAAGATGATTGCAGGCCAGCCGCCTTCGGGCGTTTCGCCGGTGGGTACGGTTAGGAGACCATAGATTTTAAGGCCTTCCGAGTAGTAGTAGGCGTAATATCGGAGATAGCTGAAAGCGGCGGTTAGTTCTCGTTCGATGAGGATGTCGCTTCCGGGATAGGCGATTGCTCGCTGCGCAGCGATGTTCATCGGATGCGGGGTGGCGGTTGGGGGCAGGTAAGCTGTAGCCGTAGGGGGGATAATGGTGCTGGTCGACGGGTTGATTGTCGCGGTTGAAACGGGGGCCGGTGTTGGGGTGAAAGTTGCTTCTGACGCACTCGGGGGAGCGGATTCAGCCGGGGTTTGTATCTGACAAGCGGAGAGAATCAGAGCTAATAGCAATACCAATAAAAAGAATCGATCCATTTTGTCTCCAGCAAAAATCTGTTTGTTAAATTATTACCGCTGAGAACATGGAGATCGCTAAGAAATTTTAAATCTTTGCGTTCCCTGCGCCCTCAGCGGTAATGTTTGCTGTTTGGCTAATTCGGGTGTTTAGATGGCTTCGTAGCGTTCTATCTGGGCTTCGAAGGTTTTGATGCTATCCGCCCAGAATTTTTTACTGCGGATGTCGATGCCAAAGCGAGCGGCCAGTTCGGCGGCGGGGGCTTCGCCGGTGCTCGCAAGCAGGTTCATGTAGTCGGGCACGAAGGCCGCGCCGCGTTGGGTGTAAATGGCATACAGGCCCGTGGCAAAAAGTAAGCCAAAAGCGTAGGGAAAGTTGTAGAACGAGAGTTCGGCAGCGTAGTAGTGCGGTTTCCAGGTCCACATCCATTTTTGCAAGAAGCGTTGATCGAGGCCTGCGCCGTAGGTTGCTTTTTGGGCTTTTTCCATCATCTCGCATAGTTCGTCGGCGCTTAGCTCGGCTTCGGCGCGGCGTTCAAAGACTTCTTTTTCGAACAAATAGCGCGAGTAGATATCTACGATGACCTGGCTGGCCCCATTGAGTGAAAGTTCCAGTACGGCCAGTTCTTCTTGGGGGCTGGCGGCGCGTTTGAGCAGTGCCTGTGAGGCGATGGTTTCACACATAATCGAGGCGGTTTCGGCCAGGGTCATGGGGGTATCTTGTTGCAGGGCTGTTTTGTTGTGACGATAGGCGCATTCGTTATGAAAGGCATGGCCGAGTTCGTGGGCGATGGTGGAGAGTTGGTCCGGTGTGCCATCAAAATTGGTTAGAATACGCGATTCTTTGACAAGTGGAACGCCCATGCAGAAAGCACCGCCGCGTTTGCCAGAGCGCTGCTCGGCGTCGATCCAGTTTTCGTCAAAGGCGCGTCGGGCCAGGTCTTGCATTTCGGGGGCAAAACTGCCAAATTGTTCCAGCACAAAGGCGCGGGCTTCGTCCCAGGTGTAGTTGCTTTCGGCCTGGCCGAGCGGGGCGAATAAATCCCACCAGGCCAGTTTTTCCTTGCCGAGATGTTTGGCTTTGGCTATAAAGTAGCGCTCGAACATGGGAAAGGAATCTTGCATGGCTTCGAGCATGGCTTCCAGAGTGGCGTGATCCATGTGAGCGCCATCAATGGCGCTGTGTAGGGCGTCTTCTCGTCCCCGGCGCTGGTTCAGTACATTGACCGCGCCTTTGATACCGTTCATGGCGGCGGCCAGCGGTTCTTTAACAGTTTCCCAGGCGGCATTTTCAGCTTCATAGGCGCGGCGGCGGGTTTCTTCGTCGGGATGGGATCGCAGGTTGATCAGGGCGGGCATCGGCAGTTTTTCGGTTTTGCCGTCCAACTCAAAAGCGACGCTGAGTTGGGAGGTAACAGTTCCTTGCAATTTGCTCCAGGCTTGGGCACCGCTCAGGCTTAGTTCGGCGGCCAGACCTTCTTCGGTTTCGCTCATTAAGTAGCGGCTTTGGTCTGCGGCCAATTTAAGAAAATAGGCATGATTGGCGGATTCACCTCCCAGTGAGAGAATCTGGGGCAGTACTTCGCCCAGCGTGCCAATCCAGGCGGTGGTTTGGGTGGAAAGCATCGAAAGTTTCACGCCGCGCTGCTGAAACTCAGAATAGATGCGCATGGCTTGCTGGTTGTACGAATCGGTGGCGATGAAGGCGTGAATATATGCGCCCAAAGTCCCGGCCAGGTCGGCGGCCTGGTTGGCCTGTTGAATGAGCAAATTAGATAGCTCATTTAGCCGTTTGGGGTTGGTCTGGGCGTTGGTTGGGGCAATTTCGGCCTTAAAAAAAACGTCCATTGCGTCAATTTGACGATCCAGTTCGGCTAAGGCAGCTTTGAACTCGGCAGAATCAAGAGCGGGATAAACATTAGATACGTTCCAGCGTGGTAAGGTGGTAGTGGACATGGTTTCTCCGATAATTTTGAAATGGATGTTTATAGCGCCGATGGTTACAGCGCCCAGGAAAGCATGAGTCCAAACAGGGCCACGATCAGCCCAAGATGCAAAAATAGATTGGATATGACCAGAAACGAGGCGGGTGGTAGAAATATGACCAAAATCAGGTTCACCAGAATCAGGAAGATGCCAACGAAGGGCAATAAGCCTTTGCGGTGCGCCAGATAATTGGAAGCCTGATCAAGAAATTTCGAGAACCAATTAATCATTCTTTGTGCTCCTCTTCGGGTGCTTCTTGATTTTTTTCGAAATCTCGGAATTGGGCCACCAGCCGGCCTGGGATTCTACCTTGAATCTTAACGCCACCCCGGGTGTGTTCAATACGCTCGACCTGACCGGCCTCGTGGAATTGCGAAATCAATTGTCCCTGCTGGTAAGGCAGGTAAATTTCCACTGGAGTGTAGGTTTCGTATAGTTCAGTTTGAATCATCTGACGCAGTTCACTCAGACCAGTGCCTTTCAGGGCCGAGACGGCCACCGAAAGTGGATACTGGCGGCTAATCTCTTCTGCCAGGGCTGGGTCGGTCAGGCGGTCGGCCTTGTTTAAGACCGTCACAACCGGGATGTGGGTGGCGTGGATGTTTTCGAGTGTTTCCTGCACCGATTGATATTGGGCCATTGCATTGGGGTGCGAAACATCGACGATATGCAGCAGCAAATCGGCTTCGGCGATTTCTTCTAGCGTGGCCCGAAAGGCCGCTACCAGGGTGGTGGGCAGCTTTTGAATGAAGCCCACTGTATCGGTTAACAGGGTGGCATAGCCGCCCGGCAGTTCCACCCGCCGGGTGGTTGGATCGAGGGTGGCAAAGAGTTGGTCGGCGGCCAGCACATCTGATTTTGCCATGCGGTTAAGCAGCGTTGATTTACCGGCATTGGTATATCCTACCAGCGCTACGGTTGGAATACGGGAGCGTTTGCGCTGGGCACGATAGCGCATCCGATGCGCGCGCACCTTTTCTAGCTCAAGTTTCAGGTGGTCGATTCTGCGTCGAATTTCGCGCCGGTCGATTTCGAGTTGGGTTTCACCAGGGCCGCGCAGCCCCACCCCGCCCACGCCGCCTGAACGTCCGCCGCCGCCACCGGCCTGGCGGGCCAGATGAGTCCATTGACGGGTCAGGCGTGGCAGATAGTATTCCAACTGTGCTAATTCCACTTGTAACATGCCTTCGCTGGTGTGGGCGTGCTGGGCAAAAATATCTAAAATAAGCGCTGTCCGGTCTAGCACACGCACATTTGGCCCCAGCATTGTCTCCAGGTTGCGCTGGTGGCGTGGATTCAGTTCACTATCGAAAAGAACCACTTGCGCCAGGGTTTCTTCGGCCAGCGCTTTTAGTTCTTCCACTTTGCCAGAGCCAATGTAGCTTTCCGGGTTAGGCCTATCCAGTTTTTGAGTCAGTTCGCCGACTACGTCCAGCCCTGCCGTATCGGCCAGCAGTGTCAGTTCGGCCAGCGAGTCATCTAGTGTAAGCCGGCCTTTGCCTTGAAAAAATTCAACACCAACCAAAAAAGCCCGCTCGCGGGGCGGGGCGGTTGATTCAGGGATTCGTTTTGCCATAGGGTTTGAGTACCTGTTTCTTTATCTCTCGCTTTTACCGAAACTTTGCAGCATCTCGGTAAAGCAGCTTATGATTGTCTATTGATCTTATTGGTCTGTCAGCGGATTGCCTGAAAGGCTTTCGTTTGCGCCAAAAAGTTTTGCTAAATTGGGGTCGCTGGGCTGACTGCGCAGTGGCAACAAAACATGAAAAGTGGAACCCAAACATTTTATTTCATCGTAACCTTCCGATTCAACCCACACCGAGCCATGATGGGCCTCGATAATTCCTTTGGTAATTGCCAGCCCCAGCCCCGGCCCGCCGCCTTTAAACTTCGTTTTTCCGCTGGAATGCAACGAAACATCACCCAATTGACCAAATTTTTCAAAGATAATTTCCTGATTTTCAGGCGCAATTCCAATTCCCGTATCTGTAATTGTAATTTCCACAAATCCCGGCAGGGTTCGGCCATCTACAACAATCAGGCCGCCATCGGGCGTGTATTTAACCGCATTGCTAAGCAGGTTTTTTAGAGCCTGATACAAGCGCTCTGGGTCTGCAAAAAACAACTCTTCACTGCCTGTAAAGGGCTTAATTTCCAGCTTGTGCTTGCGCCGTTCCAGAATACTTGCAAAATCGGCATGGAGCATATTGAAAATACGATTAAGCCAGACCGGCTGGGTGTTTAAGGTCAGCAAATGGTTGTCAATCATCGAAACGTCAATCATGTCATCCACAATTTCGCGCATTCGACGAATGCCATTGTGGCTGCCCTGAATCAGAATGTGAATTTGTTCATTCTCATTGGAGGCCAGATCGCCAATCATGGCGGCATAGCCTTCAATCAACGTCAATGGGGTTTTTAGCTCATGGGCGGCCACCGCAATAAAGTTCGATTTGCTCTTATCGAGCCGTTGCAAACGAGTTTGAGCTGTTTGCAGTTCATTAGCAAGATATTGCGCCCGACTCTCGTTCTCGCTGGCGGCGGCCTTTTCCACTGTGTAAAGGTAGATCGGCATCAGACCACTCAACAACTCCAGCGCTTCGGGTTCAGTAAGCGATTCACGCGCAATTTCCAAAGAATAAGTAATCACCTTTTTGAGAAGCCCGCTTAAATTGCGCTCGCCCGATTCAAGGTCGGTTTCAGTACGCGCATTCGACCATTCTGCCAAAATTGTATCCAGCCAGGCCGGATCGCCAGAAAGCACAGCTTGCCTTAGCAAGTCGAGAAAACGCCCTAATTGTTCCTGAAAGTTTTCGCGCACACCCGCGCCGCGCGCCAGGCTGTTCGAGACACGCATTTGCAAAGCAGGCCGAATTTTATCGAGGCTTTCTTGAATACTCATAGCTATAGTTTAGCGTAGGAAGATGAATTTTGCAATTTCATCTTTATTTCCACGAGTCAAACTCATCAATCCAGGCCAAAAGCACTTCGCCCACAATTTGCAGGCTTTGAGGGGAAACCTTGTCTGATGTATCTTGAAGGGTGTGCCAATAAGCATAATCCAGATCAATCAGGTCTACTGCCCGAATACCTTTTTCTAGAAACGGGACATGATCATCAATTACCCGATACTTGGATTCTGCGATAAAAAACTGGTCATACCCCAGGCGCTTGGCAGTCAACCACAAACTGTCGGTGAGTTCCGGGTCCGAATTTTTTTCTTGATAGATGTTTAAGTCTGCATCTCCGAGCATATCTACGATGACGACGGCGGCGGGTTGATAGGGGAGCGCTTCGGCAAACAGCCGCGATCCGAGAATCCAATCCCAGCCGTCAATTCGGCCCTGATCTTCTCCATCGACAAAGACCAATCCCACCGGCGCATCGGGCGGTAGCACCTGAGCCAACTCTAGCAGAATGGCGACCCCTGAAGCGCCGTCGTTGGCTCCTGGAACTGGTAAGGTCTGATTGGCCGGGTTGGGGTCGTTATCGGCGTAGAAGCGGCTGTCGTAATGGGCGACGAGTAAAAGTGGCGGGTCTTTTTGGCGTGTAGCCAGCAAATTTATCAGCGTGTGTCCCAACTTTTCGCCTTTTTGTAGCTCTACTTGCCAACCTGTTTTTTTAAGTTCAGTTTGGATATAGAGGATGGCTTGGGCGTGGGCCGGGCTGGTGGGGGTGCGTGGGCCAAAGGCGGTTTGCGCCAGCACATGCTGGTAGGCGCGTTTGCCATCGAATAGCTGCTGTGTGCGATTGGGCAGGCTTGTAACCAGATAAATGGCAACCAAGAGAATGAGAATGGGGAGGAGGATGTGGGGGAGTTTGGCTTGCATGAGAGCTATTTTACATGAGTTAGCCTGGTGAGTGGTTTTCTTGTATACTTTGGGCTGTTCTGATGGTTATTTTTAGTAATTTGAGTGCCTTGGGGTGTTTTTGCAGTGGAATGGGCTATTGTTGGATAAGGATAATTGTGATGAAACTATTGTCGCCGCAAATTGTTGTGGCTGGCGATTCTGGTAATGATCGTCAGATGTTTGAGACGGGTTTGCGGGGGATTGTGCCGGTTAATGCGCTGGATGAATTAAAGGTTTTGGCTTGTCAGGATTGGCATTACCACAGTCCTTATCCGGCAGCAT
>DYPU01000051.1 GCA_020719725.1 Anaerolinea sp.
GGGGAAATATCCAAACCCTAAGGTTCTCTGCCAAACCAAACATTTTGCTACAAATTTGGCTGTTTAATCAGTTTTTTGCCAGCCAGAGAAACCTTTAGGGTCTTCGCCTTTTTTTTGAGAAGATGCCCTTAAAAGGTTGTTTGCCACTTTCTCAAAGCCCAACGCCCAGTTTCGGGGTGAGCGCGCATCTCAAGATCGACAAATTCATCGGTTTCAAGCGCAGCCTGAATAATTTTACGCAAATTTCCAACTGTATCTTCTTCAAAAACCAGGTTATTTTTTGCCGCCAGCGCCAGTAAGACCGTCACATGCAAGCTGAAATATTCGGCAGGTTCGGCGCGTTTCTCCAGCGTTTGACGCAAAACCTTGCGTATAAAGTGTAGATTAGGCGGCTCTGGCTTCTTTTTAGCCAGATTCTCCTGGCGCAGCACAAGCGCGGCCAACTCGCCACCTTTTTCGGCTTCAAAAACATCCACCCGCCAGCCGCTGGCAGTGGCCGCCAAAATGATTGCGCTTAGGAAATCCGGCTCCACTTCAGGAACAAGCGCATGAAAAGGGATTTTGCTCGAAAGCGTTTCACGCAAGTTGATAAACAAGGCGCGCAATGCCTCAGCGTGCCAGTGCCAATCGTAGCGGCGACGGCGCAATACCGGTTTAAATGGCGCAACTGCCTGACGGCCCCACAACCAGCCCGCCCACAGCGCCGAAAGCGTCCAAAAGGCCTGGTTGGGGCGCGGAATAATGCCCAGCGCTGCGACAAAAGGCATTTCAGCCAAATCTGACTCGGCTTCGCGCAGCGGGCCTTCAAAGATGCAAAGGCCACCATTTTGGGGTAATTCTTCTGGCCAAAGGGTGTGAAGAACCTCGGCTTGAGCACCCGGTGAAAAATTTAGCCAGAACTGAATACCCTGCTCCAATATTTGCCAGACGTTCGGTTCACGAAAAACTGCGGGCAAGCTAAGATTGCGCGGGCGGGGCCGCTCTACGCTACGCGACCAAAGATTGTTACAGCCATCAAGCGCGTACAGTGTGAGCGCTGTCAGGCAACGGCGGCGCTCGTCACTGGTGGAAATGCCGTCGAGACGGTTGATGATGGTTCCTAACGCGTAAACGGCGCGAGGCAAGTATAAGCTGAGGGCTTCTTCGGCATGGCTGCGGTCGGGGTCGTTGAGCGCGGCCATGCGTTCCAGGGCGCGGGCGCGGTGCAGGCCCTGGCTATTGGTCCATTGGGCGGCGCGGTGGCGGTCTTCGTCGTCGACGGGGCGTTCACCCATGTCACCACAAAGCGGGCAGGTGTAGATTTTAGCAAGCAGATCGCCCGTTTTAGAGTCCCAGAGAAAAGATTCGGCGGGCAGGGGATGGTTGCATTGGGTACAGTGGGTGTGATACAGGCTTTGCAAGTGCAGTTCGAGGCGTTCACCTTCTTTGCGGGCCATAGATAGGTCGGCCAGGGCTGCTTGCAGGTCAGATTTTTGGGGCGGGTGGGCCGAAAGGTCGAGCAAAAAGCGTAGGATGGGATTGCCAGCCGTGACCAGCACCCGTAATCCGCTGGCAGCCAGTTGAACTGGCAAACGGGGCGAGGCGGCCAGCGGGTCCAGTATCCAGGCTGAGGGGAGAGCGATCCGGGTGAACCAGGCGCGGGTGGCCTCCTCTGGTAAAGGCGGCAGGTAGCGGCTAAGGGGGGCAGAAAAATCGGTTGTATTCACAGGCGATAGTTAATGTTTGTAAGTAGATGAAGTTGGTAATTGACGCCAGCGCGCCACCACAGATGGGGATTGGTTCATTGCGGCCTCCGGCCAGATTGCCTTACAAAATTCTAATAGGTTTTCATTCCAGTTGGATTTATGCTATTATAAATTGCTATGAGTCCACAAACCAACGAAAAAATTCTCGTTATTGATTCAGATGATCACAGCCGCGACTTGATTGTGCGGCAAACTCTTCAGCCGCTGGGGTATCAGGTGCTGGCTGCTGAGGATGCTGGTTCTGCCATCCGACAGGCGCTTCAGTTTCAACCCGATTTAATTATTGCAGATCTAAACCTGCCGGGACTGAGTGGGAAAGATATGCTGGTGGCTTTTTCGTCACAAGGGATTAGCACCCCGGTGATTGTGATGGCGGAAAAAGGTGAGGAGCCCAAAGTAATTCAGGCCTTTCGGCTGGGCGCTTCGGATTATTTTTTGCGCCCTGTGCGTGAGCCGGAGGTACTTTCGACGGTGGAACGCGCTTTAAAACAAGTCCGCGAATCGCGGTCCAGGCAAGTGTTGGACCAGCAATTGAAGACCGCCAATGCCGAGTTGCAGCGTCGCTTGCGGGAAATGACTACCATTTTTGCGGTAGGGCGGGCTGTCATCTCGGTGACCGATCAGCGGCTGTTGTTTGAGAAACTTACCGAGGCTATTATTACGGTTTCTGAAGCTGATATGGGTTGGTTGACGCTGAAAGATGAGAAAAGCAAAGCCTTTATTTTGGTGGCGCACCGTAATTTGCCTGATTCTTGGGGAAAGAAAATTAACGAGCCGCTCGATGATGGCGTCAGCGCATTGGTCGCCATGTCTGCTGAAAGCTTAAGCATTCACAGTCAGCCGTTGTCAAAGTTTAAGATCGCTTCACTGGGCAAGGCGGCGCTAGTTGTGCCTATTAAGGTGCAGCAAGAGGTGATTGGGTTAATGGTTGTTGTTCGTAAAATAGATCGTCCTTTCGGCCAAGGCGAACAGCATCTGCTGGAGGCAATCGCGGACTACGCTTCGATTTCACTGGTGAACTCACGCTTATTCCGCGCCCTGGCGCAAACAGCCGAAGCCGCTCAGGCGGGTGAACGGCGCAAGAATGAAATGCTGGAAAGCATACGCCAGGAATCCCAATCTGTTTTGCAATCGGCGATGTATCCATTGGAAGTTGTTCTCGGTGAAAAAATGGGGAGTTTGACAGAAGAACAAAAACAAGCCCTTTTTACAACTCAAAAATCGCTTAAAAGGCTGGCCTTTCTGATGAATCAGCAAACCACACAACCAAAGCCTTAGGTTTAAGATAAAATTATTTTCATGCCCAAGTCTGATTTAATTTTGCTTGCAATGGACGAGTCACCCATTTTGGGGTTGCTGGAGCGCGCTTTACATGCTTCAGGCTACGCAGTTTCCAGAGCGCAGGACTCAGAAAGCCTTGACCGGAGTTTGCTAGAAACGACCCCAGCCTTGCTGCTCATCACGCAAACTTTAAATGGGAAAAACGGTCTTGATCTTTGCCGAATTATTCTGGAGCGCTTTCCAACCCTGCCTATTTTGCTATATGCCGACCACGACGATAACGCCTTATTTAAAAAGGCGGTCAAAGTTGGAATAAGCGATTTTCTCTATCCACCACTGCGCATTGATGATATCGTCAATGCGATTGTGCATACCCAAAAACGCGCCGAGCGGATGGGCGACTGGGTGCGACGCGAAGTGCGGCGCACAACTGTCTCGCTGCAACAGCGGGTAGACGAGATGGAAACTTTGGTTAAGTTGGGAGGCACGATCCAGTCTACTCTTGATTTGGACAGTGTTCTAACCAGTGTTGTTACCGCCGCAGTAGAGTTAACCGGCGCTGAAGAAGGCCAGTTATTGATATTGGACGATCAAACCAGTGAGCTTTACATGCGCGCCGGGCGCAATTTTGAAGAAAATTTTGCGCGTACCTTCCGCTTACCCGTCAAAGATTCCATCGCGGGTCAGGTTATCCATACCGGGCAAGCTGTTTCTTTCTGTCAGGATTCGCCCAATAAGATCAAAACATCTTTTTTGGTTTATGCGTTAATTTATGTTCCTCTGCGGATTGGTGGACAGGTCATCGGCGTACTAGGGGTGGATAATCGCCAAAATAAACGTCCATTTACCCAACATCACGAACTTTTGATGTCTGTCCTGGCAGATTATGCCGCGGTTGCAATCAATAACGCCCGTTTGTTTGAAACGTCAGAACAAGAACGCGCTAAACTCGATACAACCATAGCAAGTATTCAAGATGGCGTCATTCTCATTGACAAGAATCGCAATATTTTGCTCATTAATCCAGCCGCGCGCAAAGCCTTTGGTCTGGGGCTTGGCGATTTGACGGGCCTGCCAGTTTTAAATGCAGTGACTCACACAGATTTTGTAGGAATCCTCGAATCGATTAGCGAAAACCCACTTAAACATCATGAAATAGCGTTTGATGATGGCCGCGTTTTTAATACCCAGTATGTGCCTGTTGCTGAAATTGGGGCGGTGATTACGCTGGAAGAAATTACACACCTGAAAATGCTCGACCGCCTAAAAAGTGATTTTATTCATACCATCTCGCACGATTTGCGCTCCCCGCTGACTGCTATTATGGGATATGTAGAGTTATTGGATCGCGTTGGCCCGTTGAATGACCAGCAAAAACAATTTGTACGCCATGTCCAAAACAGTGCCCAAAACATCACATCACTGGTCAATGACCTGCTCGACCTGGGCCGAATTGAAGCCGGGTTTGACACCCGCAAAGATGAAATAGCGCTGGAAACAATTGTTCATTACACGCTGGACAACCTTAATCAGCAAATGGTGGACAAAAACCAGAACATAACTCTGGAAATACAACAAAACTTGCCACCATTGCGCGGCAATCCGATTCGATTGCGCCAAATGGTGGATAATTTATTGGTAAATGCAGTTAAATATACCCCGGCTGGCGGTTCGCTAACCATTCGTTTGCTTGCTGAAAATAACCAGATTATTTTTGAAGTAATTGATACCGGAGTAGGCATTCCAACGGTAGACCAACCCCATATTTTTGAAAAATTTTATCGAGCCAGCAATGCGCCTAAAAATACGCCAGGAACAGGGCTGGGATTGGCAATTGTCAAATCCATTGTTGAAAATCACAATGGACGCATCTGGCTCGAATCGACTGTGGGCAAAGGCAGCAAGTTTGCCGTGGTCTTGCCCGCTTCGACAGCAGAACCCGAAATTGCTCAGTAGCTTCTGCTGCTTGCAAACAAAAAAGGCGAAAGGGAGACCCTTCGCCTTTTTTGTTTTTCCCGGCTTATACCGAAAGCCGGTTAGGATCGATGATGTACTGCCACCAGTTATTGGAAAAACCGTTGGTGCGCCCACTGGCTTTTGGGAAATGCTTTAACCACCACTTGTGGTGAGCCCGAATTTCACCACTGCCCCAATCTTTAGCGTTAACCTTTTTGCTGGTTCCGGGCAAATTCGGAAAGGTGTACCAATCATTGCAATGGCTATCGACCAAACGCAGATTACCCCAGTCGTAGTCACTGTCACTGTTGGGCGCAAAGTGAACATTACCACATTCCGATTGTCCGGGGTGCGTTTTGTCATAACGGATAAACTTATGCCAAAGGTTTTCTTCGGGGGCTGCGCGTGAATATAATTTTTCCATGATGGCTTCGGCGCGATGCCCAAAACTTTCCAGCATTTCACCAATGCCTCGTTCAAACGAAAATCCCATAAGAATAAAACGGCGCGGGCAATTAAAAGTACGAGCCAGCGGTTGTGAGTTGCACCAGAAAGCGCCCAGGCCGCCCATCGTGGATTCGTACAATCCGGCATGGGGAAAAGCAAAAATCCAAACTTCGTCAATCTCATTGCTGGCAACACGCTGAACAATATTGTATTGTTTCAGAAATTCATCGTAATTAAACGTATCTGGTTTATGCGGCTGAGTAACTCCGTTCAACACATCTCGATAGCTTTCGGGGGTATAGCGAAAGCCATCCATCTTGACGGGAAATTCGTTAACATCGATCCGTTGAATAATTTGGTAGCGCGCCAACCCACCGCTGGTTTCCAAAATATCTGAAAGAAAACCGGCGCTCAATTCGTCCACGCGATACCAATTCATTTTTTGCGAAAGCCTGGCCCCACTGGCAGTCTCGACAATTGGATCATAGACCACCATCAAGACCTTACGGCTAATAATAACGGCTGGTTGGGGATTATTATTATTTTCTACAACCGGTTTAATTTCAACCGGCTGCGAAACAGGCTTAGGCTTTTTGACACCCAAAAAAGACAAAATCAAATCCAACAAACTACTCATCAAAATCTCCCGAGAAAACTGTATCTGAATTTCAGGGAATATTTACCGCAAAATAGACCTGACTGTCTATGACCACAAATAACACTTTGTTGGGGCTAAACGCCATGGCGGTTATGGCTTCTATTTCCGAAATGGTTTTTCCCTGGCTCTGAATTTGATTTTGCAACTCCAAAGCACGCGGGCTAAAGCGAAAAATGGAACGAGTGTTTGATTCGAGCAAAGCCACAGATGGATCGGGCGGCGGGGTAAAGACAATTTGTGAGAAAATGCCATCCGTCAGGGTGGCTCCGCCCTGATACCCAGGCCGCGTATCCGTCAGAATCGCCGGATCGATGCAGCGGGTGGGTGATGTGTAAATCCGGCTGAGAGTGCAGGTGGTGAGATGCCCATCTTCGTGCAGAATATATAAATCATCACCATTGACCGCCATGCCAATCGCCTCTGCCATGCGAGGAATATCTTGTTCAAAAAAGAAAAGCGGTGAATCAGGAAATTGCGCGCCAGCCTGACCAAAATAAACCCAAATGGCATTGGACTCGGCATCGAGAACGTATAAGTTCCCAGCATCGTAAGCAATGGCGCTGATACCTTTCCAAAGCGTATCAGGGGGTTTCAAAAACGCGGCACGCGGCGCTTCGCCGGGAGCGCAGTAAAGGATGTTGCCCATTTTATCGAGGCCCATCAAGGTGATGCCGTCTGGGCTGGTACGCGGCAAAGCTACAATATCAATCAATTGACCGACCGTAATTCCATTATAGGTGCCTGGTTTGCAATCGAAATTTTCGAGGCTGTAGTTATCGCCGTTTAGGTTTCCGCGCAAAACGCCGCCATTGTTACCGTTAAGCAGGTACAGGTCGTAATCCGACGCGGCCAGGCGGGTGATGAAAACGTTGCTGGCAAAGGGGGTATTGAAGGCGGGCCGGTAAGCCACCCGCAGGACACGATCGAGGGTGTCAAGAGCGGTGAGGGCTTCCTGTCGTAAACGCTGCGAGTTCTCGGTCACACTATACTCTTCGGCCAGGTCAAGGTGGTCCAGCGTGGCTTGCCATTTTAGGCGCAGTTCTGCCGGATTGGTCAGGTTTTGGGTTTGCTGAGCGGTTTCGGCGGCGTAACGGTAGTAGGTTTCGTATTGAGCGGGACGGCCAAACTCAAAGTAAATCGTAATGGCGATGACAACAACGACAAGTGGGATGGCAACGGCGATGAAGGCTAGCCAGGGCGCGCCGAGATGAAGCTGAGGTTCATCTTCTTCGCCAGGCAGCAGGCGCGGGGCCAATTGTTCGATTTTTTCGGTGGTGGCGTGGCTAAAGTTGCGGAGAGCCTGAATGGATTGGGCCAGCCATCGCGCGGAGCGACGCCCGGCGTGAGTCATTTGGGTGCGCTGCTCAGGGCTGATGAACGATTTAGTTTTCTGAGTGGTCGCTCGGCGAGGGAGTGGTCGCCCGGCCAGGGGTGGGCGCACGGACCGAGGCATTGGAGCGGGCGTCGAAATGGAGATGGAGGCAGGGGGCAGCGGCTCGGAAGCGGTTGCAGGTGAATTTAACGGGGTCTGGCCCACGGGGAGAGCGCTTTGGCCGAGGTCTGGGGCTGGTTCCGGGCCAGGCGGCGGGGAACCTGGCACAGGCAAGGGGGGCGCTGGCTCGCTTTTGGTGATGGACGAGGCGCTGATGATGGAAAATTCCCCTTCGCCTTCACTGGCAGAAATCAGGACGGCGTTTAGTCCGTCATTGGTGATTGTGGTAAGGCGGCGGCGCAGGGTTTCGATGGAGGCGATACCAGGTTCTAATAGTGCGCTTTCCCATTCTTTGGGGTGAGCCGCGCATAAGAGCAGGCGATCTGTGTCGGCGAGTTGAGCCTGGGCAAAGTACATGCGCGTGTTTTGGCTGAGGCCCAGCCCTTTGCCTGAAAGATTGGGGTCGTAAAATTGCTTTGTGCCGTGTTCGCCAAACCAATAGGCGCGGGTTGGCCCAGCTTGGACAAGGTATAGCTGATTGCCGCGCAGGGCAGCTAATACCAAAACGCCGATGGCGTATTGGCCTTGTCCGGTGGTTTTCATGTTGCGTTCGGCCAGGACGGTGTTGAGCGCTTCGACGCTTGATTTCAGAGCAAAGGTGAGTGAGCCGCTGGTTTGGTAGAACCGTTCGGCCAACCGGTTGGTAATTTGAGCGTATTCGGCGTTGGAGAAGGATAAGTTGCCAACCAGGTTTAGGTAAATGAGCAGGCGGTCGCTTTCGCGGCCACGAGCTGTACGCCTGGGCGGATTTTGGGTGAACAAACCTGGCAAAACAGGCAAGTCTTGGCCTTTGGTTCGGTATAGGCTTAGTAGGGTCAGGTCGAGGGTACTCATCATCTGAGTTTCATTATACCTTGACAACGCAGCTTATCAAAATTTTGGGGTTTCGGCTCGTCAAAAACTTGTCGTTTTATGCTTCTGTTAAAACAGGAGCCTACCCCAGATAAACAAAACACCCAGAGTTATTCTGGGTGTTTTGTTGTACAAGGTGGTTCTTGTTAGATGAGGCTCCTCGTCGAGGACTCGAACCTCGAACCTAGCGGTTAACAGCCGCTCGCTCTGCCGATTGAGCTAACGAGGAAAGCGAATACGGATTATATGCAGGAGGGGGTTTCCTGTCAAGCATTTTTTTTGATGACTTTTAGTAGTCTATGGCGCTCAGACGTCTGAGTTTGTCCCAGCGGTGAGTGGCTTTTATTTGTCGGATGGTTCCCGTCAGCCCGCGCATGACCAGTGATTCGGTTTCAGCGCCATCGCTAAGATAGCGTACTCCTTGCAAAAAGTCTCCGTGGGTGATGCCAGTGGCTGCCACAAAAACGTCTTCAGAAGAGACAAGGTCTGCGTTGGTCAATACTTTGGTAAAGTCGTAGCCCATTTCGCGCGCGCGTCTGAGCTCGTCTTCCTGGCGGGCGAAGAGTTTGCCCTGAATTTCGCCGCCCATGGCGCGCATGGCGCAAGCAGCGATAACGCCTTCAGGCGTACCGCCAATGCCAAAGAGTACGTCAACGCCAGTATCGGGCCAGGCGGTCATCATGGCGGCAGTGATGTCTCCATCGGGGATCATCCGAATGCGCGCACCAGCCGAGCGTATCTCTCGAATCAGGTCGATGTGCCGCGGACGGTCCAATACCACGCAGGTAATATCTTCAATTTTTTTATCTTTGGCCCGTGCAATAGCGTTGAGGTTATCGATGATGGGACGCTCTATGTCGATTGTACCTTTGGCTTCGGGGCCAACGGCAATTTTATTCATGTATAAAAATGGGCCGGGGTTAAACATGGAGCCACGCGGAGCGATTGCGACGATGGCGATGGAATTGGAGCGGCCATCCGCCAAAGGCCGGGTTCCGTCTATGGGGTCGATTGCCAGATCGAGTTCTGGGCCAGATTTTCCGGTTCCGACGTGTTCTCCGTTAAATAACATGGGCGCATTGTCTTTTTCGCCTTCGCCTATGACGACAATGCCGTTAATGTCCATGCTATTTAATACAATCCGCATGGCGTCCACGGCGGCTTTGTCGGCTGCTTCTTTGTTGCCGCGCCCCATAAAACGGCCTGCGGCCAGGGCGGCAGCCTCGGTAACACGGACAAGGTCAAGGGCTAGGTTACGGGTTGGTTCACGTTCCATGTGTTCACTCCTTGCTTAACTTGGGTGCGCGTGGCGCATTGAATACCTGACACATTTTGGGATTAGAGAAACCACACGATATAGTAATATCCAATAACGGCTCCCCACAGCCAGGAGTCGATGCGGTCAAATGCGCCGCCATGCCCAGGGATAATATTGCCAGAATCTTTCATGCCGACCTGGCGTTTGAACATGCTTTCGCCTAAATCTCCAAGAGGCGCCAGCAGACCAATGACCAATCCAAATAGGCCACCCTGCCAGAGAGGAACATTGAGCGGTCCCCAGGTGCTGTAGGCAAACGAGAGAAACACCCCCGCCAAAAAGCTGGTAAAAGCGCCCGCCCAATAACCTTCCCACGATTTTTTGGGGCTGAGACGAGGTGCCATTTTGTGCCTGCCATACGCCGCCCCGATGGCATACGCGCCAGTATCGGCCAGCCAGACGCAGGGTAGAACGAGAAAGACCCACCAGCCGCCATGCTGCAGGTTTCGCAATTGGAGCAGATAAGCGCCAAACCAGCCCACGTAGGTCAATCCGGCCACTGTAATGGCAAAATCTACGGTGGCATGGTCGCGGCCTCGTTCGTACTCGAACAAGTGCCAAGCAAGCGCCGCAAGGATAAAAATTTCGAAGGCAATTAAGCCATAAGCGGGGAAGAAGGCGCGGATGAACAGGATAACAAAAGTCCCGCCAACAAGAATGAGGCGGGATGGTTGATATTGGGCGGCGCGAAACATGAGGGTGTATTCCCAGGCCGCTGTGACGACAAAAAAAACGATTAGTAAAAAGTAGAAAATGCCGCCAAACATCAACGCAGGCAACCCGATGGAGAGGAGTGCCAGCGATGAAAGGGTGCGTTTAATCATCTTTTGCCTCATATTCCGTTGAGTTTACTTTGCCATAGCGTCTGTCACGGTTTGCGTAAGATTCAAGCGCTTTCTTGAACTCATCTTTGTCAAAATCCGGCCAGTAGGTGGGGGTGACATACCACTCGGAATAGGCCGCCTGCCAGATGAGAAAATTACTGATGCGGAGTTCGCCGGAGGTGCGAATGATTAAGTCGGGGTCAGGGTTGCCTGCTGTATACAGGTATTGGCTGACGAGATCGGATGTAACGTTTTCTGCGGGGATGCCCGCCCGAATAATATGCTGTATCGCGTGGATGATTTCGTCGCGCCCGCCATAGTTGAAGGCGATGTTAATAATTAGTTGTTGGTTATGTTTGGTCTTTTCGATTGCGCTGATAACTTTCTCTTGCAGAAAACCAGGCAGTCGTTCAAGCTGACCGATATGGCGCAATTGAACACCCTGTTGGTTAAGTTCTTCTAATTCACGGTCAATGACATCTTCAAGAATGCGCATTAGCCCTAAAACTTCTTCTTTGGGGCGGCCCCAGTTTTCGGTGGAAAAAGCGTAAATTGTAAGATATTTAACGCCAAATTCGACACAGGCCTTTATGATACGGCGCAGGTTTTCTGTGCCCGCTTTGTGACCTGCCAGGCGTGGCAAACCGCGCTTTAAAGCCCAACGTCCGTTGCCATCCATGATGATGGCAACGTGCGCTGGCATTTTTGACAAGGAAAGGGGTTGGGTAGCCTGACTCATGGGAGACTTGCTAGACTTCCATGATTTCCTGTTCTTTGCGTTTTCCAATGGTTTCAATTTCTGCAACGATTTTGTCTACCAATTTTTGCAGATCATCTTCGCCACGTTTACGCTCATCTTCTGAAATCATTTTTTCGCTTTCAAATTCTTTCAGGTCTTTCATTGAATCGCGTCGGACATTGCGCAGGGCCACCCGGGCCTCTTCGAGGCGATGATGGACGTGTTTGACCAGGTCGCGGCGGCGATCTTCGGTGAGGGGTGGCAGATTCAGCCGAATGGCTTGGCCGTCATTATTGGGGGTCAGCCCCAGGTCCGAGGCCAGAATCGCCTTTTCGACCGCTTTAAGGGTCGATTTGTCAAAGGGTTTGATCAGCAAAGAACGCGCATCGGGGACGCTGATGGACGCCAGTTGCATGAGAGGGGTATCTGCGCCATAGTATTCAACGTGGATTTTTTCAACCAGGCCTGGGTTGGCGCGTCCGGTGCGAATGCCGGATAGGTCATGCTCCAGCACACTGATTGCGCTGTGCATACGAGATTCTGATTCTTTGAGCAGGTCTTTTATCACCTTAGCCTCCTGAGGAAAGAGTTTACTTTCTAAGGATACCTTAAAGTATCAATTTGCGCCACTCATGCAGAAAGCAGGTTATCCAAACGACTTCTGACAAAAAAATGTCCCGAAGGTTTTTAGAGAAATTTGAGGCGTTTTCTCAACCTTCGGGACATTTTTGGGGCTAACGAAGCCAGATGAACTGGCCTTGTTTAGCTCGAAATCAAGGTTCCCACCCGCTCACCGTATAAAGCGCGCTTGATGGCAACTTCATCCCAGAGATTCAGCACCAAGATGGGAATATTATTTTCCATGCAGTGGGTAATGGCGGTAGAGTCCATCACTTCCAAGCGCCGGTTGAGCACCTCGATATAGGTTAGATGGTCAAAGCGGACAGCGTTGGGGTTTTTCTTGGGATCGGCGTCGTATACTCCGTCTACTTTGGTGGCCTTGATTACCACATCCGCGTCAATTTCAGTGGCTCGTAGCGCGGCGGCGGTATCTGTGGAGAAAAATGGATTACCAGTTCCGGCCCCAAAGATGACAACTCGTCCTTTTTCAAGGTGACGGATTGCGCGGCGACGAATATATGGCTCGGCAATGGCGCGCATCTCAATGGCAGACATCACGCGGGTCAAGACATCCTGACGTTCAAGGGCATCCATCAGGGCCAGCGCGTTCATCATTGTGCCCAACATGCCCATATAATCGGCAGTGGCGCGATCCATGCCACGGTCGAGGCCTTGTTTGCCGCGCCAAAGATTGCCTGCTCCAATGACAATTGCAACTTCAGCTTTCATTTCGTAAATTTCTTTGACCCGTCTGGCAATGGCTTCCACCTCAGAGACATTTACACCGAAGCCATTTTCCCCTCCCAATGCTTCGCCGCTAAGCTTAAGCAAAATTCGGCGATATTTGAGTTCAGACATTTTTTCTCCTTGTTTGAGTAGAAATAAGCCATAAAAAAGCCAACCTTGCGGTTGGCTTTTTTGTTTTATTCAGCAGTGCTTTGGCCTAGCTCCCAACGCTGGAAGCGGCGAATGATGATGTTTTCGCCGGTGCTGGAGATGGCAGAATGTAGCAGTTTTTCAATCGTCAATTGCTCGTCGCGGATGTAAGCCTGACGCAAAAGGCAAACTTCATCACGGAATTTGTTCAAACGGCCTTCAACGATTTTGTCCGCAACCGCTTCAGGCTTGCCCTCTTCAAGGACACGTTTTTTGGCGATATCGGCTTCGTGAGCAAGCATCTCCGCCGGGATTTGGCTATCCGAGATGAAAAGCGGTGCGCCTGCGGCAATTTGCAGGGCAACTTCGTGAGCAAAGGAGCGGAAGGCTTCAGAGCGGGCAACAAAATCGGTTTCACAGTTGACTTCAACCATTACACCAACACGACCACCACCGTGCGAGTACATTTCAACGACACCGTTGGATGCGTCGCGGTCAGAGCGCTTGGCGGCAGTTGCCATGCCTTTTTCACGCAGCCAATCAACGGCTTTGTTAAAATCGCCATTGGCTTCGGTCAATGCTTTACGGCAATCTAAAATGCCAGCATTGGTGGCCGCGCGTAATTCTTTTACCATTTGAGCCGTAATTTCCATAAGTTCCTCTTACTCTTTAACTTCAGCTACGCCGCCCAGTTTGGCGAGGGTGGCCGTCCCGAGCAAATCTTCGTCGCCCAGTTCAACTTCATTGTCCATACGAGCAGATTTACGGGAAACCGGCTCGACGCTGGTAAACGAAGCGGCTTGTTCTTCCGCCATATCATCGTCTTTGCGCATGGCTTTGCCTTCAAGCACCGCATCGGCAATTTTACCAACCAATAATTTGATGGCGCGAATGGCATCATCATTGGAAGGAATGACATAATCAATATTCTGCGGGTTGCAGTTGGTGTCCAGCAAAGCTACAACCGGAATGCCAAGCAAATTGCATTCATGCACTGCGGTTTCTTCGCGCCCAACATCCACCAAAAAGGCCAGGTCGGGCAAGCGTTTCATCTTGCGCACGCCTTCGAGGCGAGTTTGCAGGCGGGTAATTTCACGCGCAATGAGCAGGCCTTCTTTTTTAGTCAGGCGGTTGATATCACCACCATCGCGCAGCCCTTCAAGACGTTCCATTTCTTGAATACGTTGGTACATGGTGTTCCAGTTTGTCAACATGCCACCCAACCAGCGCTCGGTAACATAGGGCATTCCGCAGCGAATCGCTTCTTCGCGGACGGTTTCTTGCGCCTGACGCTTGGTTCCGACAAACAATACGGTGCCACCTTTTTGAATAACATCGCGGACGATGTTATAGGAGGTGTTGATTGCCTTCACCGTCTGTTGCAGGTCGATGATGTGGATGCCGTTGCGCTCCGTGAAAATATACGGTTTCATGCGCGGATCCCACTTGTTGGTGCGGTGACCAAAATGGACACCACTTTCAAGCAGGGCTTTCATGGAAATAACAGCCATTCTTTCTCCTTATTCGTTTACGGCGTTTTTGTTACGCCAACGATGAGTTTAGCGGGGATATTGACCCGCTCAGGGACGCTTAATGCCCGTCCCAGGCAAAATGTGCCCGGCCATGTGACCAGAGCCGCGCAAGTATATCACACCTGAAGAAAACCAGCCTGGCTTTTTTCTCTGGCTCTCTGGGATTTACCGTAAAAAAACGTACACAACAAATACTCATCAAAACAATTCCCAGAGACCCTTGGCTCTTTTGGCATTAATCATACAAGTACTTTTTTTTTGCGTCTTTA
This sequence comes from Anaerolinea sp., assembly GCA_020719725.1. Taxonomy (GTDB): domain Bacteria; phylum Chloroflexota; class Anaerolineae; order Anaerolineales; family Villigracilaceae; genus UBA8950. The sequence continues at coordinate 14,611 of DYPU01000051.1, forward strand.
AGCACTTCTTCGCGCAGCAAAAGCCCCAGACGTGTCATCCCTTCACGGGTGGCTTCGGGAGTGGTGTACGAGAAGTTTAGCCGCATTGTGTTTTTACCGCCACCCGTCGGGTGAAAAGCCGCGCCCGGCACAAAGGCCACTTTTTTCTCTATGGCAAGCTTAAACAACTCGGCGGTGTCCATGTTTTCGGGCAGAATACCCCATAGGAACATGCCACCTTCGGGCCTGGTCCAGCGCACTTCGCGCGGCCAAATCTCGTCCATCGTTTCGAGCATCACATCCCGACGTTCCTTGTAGGTAGCGCGAATAACTTTGATATGTTCATCTAGAAAACCACCTTTGGCAACCTCGTAAGCCACAATTTGAATGAAGGTGGACGTGTGCAGGTCGGCGGCTTGTTTTGCCATCACCAGGCGGCGAATGACCTCGGGAGGAGCGATGACCCAGGCCAGGCGCAGACCTGGCGCGAGCAGTTTTGAGAAAGTGCTCATATAAATGACATTGCCACTATATTGACCGCTTTTTTCGCTGCGATATTCGCTATCCAGTGTCACAACGGCTGGAAGGTGGTCGCCGTCATAGCGTAACTGTCCGTAAGGGTCATCTTCTACAATCGGAACACCGTAGCGATCTGCAATTTCGACCAGTTTCTTACGGCGTTCCAAAGACATGGTTGTGCCCGAAGGATTCTGAAAATTGGGGAGGACATAGATAAATTTGGGCCCAATTCGCAAGGCTTTTTCCAACTCGTCCACCACCATGCCGTTTTCGTCCGATGGAACCGAGATGTATTGCGCGCCATAGGCATTCCAGGCTTGTAGCGCACCCAAATAGGTGGGCGATTCGACGACGATGTAGTCGCCCCGGTTGAGAAACAGGCGTCCAATAAAATCGAGGGCTTGCTGTGAGCCGGAGGTGATCATAATATTATCGGTAGTGACCTGCACGCTATAACGTCCGGTATGACGGGCAATCATCTCGCGCAGTGGGGTGTAGCCTTCTGTTGCGCCATACTGTAAGGCTTTTGCGCCCAGATTTTCCAGAACGTAGTTGCAGGCTTCTTGGAACTTTGCCACCGGAAACACTTCGGGCGCAGGTAAACCACCAGCAAACGAGATGATGTCTGGTTGCTCGGTCAGTTTGAGCAGTTCACGGATAACGGAACTCCCCATTTTTTGGACGCGGTGGGCGTAGCGATATTCCCAGGGTGTTTGCATTTTTTCTCCTGACGAAGATTTGAGTTGAGATAAAAAAACCTGACAGGTATGCGTACCCGTCAGGTTGATTGACCCTTTATGGCATCGGAATGCCTATCAGCGCTGAAATGAAAACCAAAAGGTTCATGGTTTATTCATCTTACTATTTTTCAGAAAAAGCTGCAACGATAAAATGACCTGTCTTTTTATGACACCTGTCAGTTTTTTAAGCAGGCTGAAGCGCGATGATTCGATCGAGCCGAAAAGTGCGTTCTTCGTGGCGCAGGTGGCAGTAGGCGCGCAAGTAAAGGTAATCAGAAAGTCCTACCACCTGAAGCGGTGAGATGTGACGGGTGGAGCGCTCCCCGTTTTTGTCTACATAGGCATTGTGACAAACAACGATTGAATCTTTGAGTAATGCCTCGATCTGACGGATGACTGACCCAAAAAATGGCGCATTGGCGAGTTCGGCAGCGCTTAGGCGGTTGGTGCTGGCTGCTGCGGGGGAAAGCGGGCGTTCCGGGTTGACGAGTTGTTCGAAACTATATTTGACGCGCTTGCCTTCGGTTAGCAAAATGCCAACTTCGCAGATGCGGTCGCCAAACCAAGGGGAAAGCCCGGTGGTTTCAAGGTCGAGAAAGGCAAATCGGCTGTTGGAAATATCAAGCATGGGGCGATGTTACCCCGATTTGGCCTATTGCGCAATCCAAATGGAGAGCGGCTTGCCCAGAAAGGACGTTCTCCCTGGCGCAATAAAAATCCCACAACCGCTGTTGGTTATGGGATTTTTATTGCTACTCGTCTTGGCCCGGTGGTGCTCCCGGTTGCTCGAAGCGCAGCACCTCGCCGTGCAGGTTGACGATGACTTTGAACCCAGTCATTCCCAGATAGGCCCGCATTTCTTCGGGGATGCCCGCTTCAAAGAGCGCATCGAACTGTTTTTCGATGTTTTTCAGCTGGGTTTCAATGATGGCTTTGCTAAAGGGGTCATCTGTGCCGAGCATTTTCGCGGCTTGCTCACTGAGCAAGTCTTCGCTGCCTTTCATCAGGCTGGCAATTTTACTCAATACCTGGCGGTCTACCCCTTCTGATGGAATATGGCGCTTAAAACCAGCGTCGTCGATGACATAACATGGTTCGAGACCGACAGAGGCTGCTCCGACAGGACGGTCAAATTCATCGAAAACGAGACCGGTGAACAAAGCGTTGCGAACCATGTTAGCTTTGCTTTCCTTCAACAATAGCAAGTAAAACTGCCGCGGCGATTCCGAGACGATGATCCAGCTTCTGACCAGCATCCATACTAAAGTCCACGTCCATTTCGTAGGCAAACAGGTTAAAGCGTTGTTTCATATCTGCCACACGGGTTTCGCCCAAAGTCATATCATAGCTTTGGGGCAACAAGGTTCCGAGTACCAAACGGCGCAGCATTGCCATCGCCATATTGTCTTCAAAGCATAAGCCGATAGCCCGGTCGGAAGCGTCGAGAACTTCCCATTCGTCACGCAAAATAGATTTGAGTCCTTTGCGTCGCAGAGCGCCAACTTTTTGGTTGGTGGTCATGTCGATAACATCATAGGCCGCCGAAAAATCAATAATTTGGCGGGCTTTGACGGCCAAAACTTCCTGCGTTTTCTGCTCGTCGGCATACAAGCGGATGTCTTCTCGCAATTTGAACATTTTTTGTTCACTATAGAGCATCAGCTGGCCCTGAGGATTGTAAAAGCGCAACTTTCCTGTCAGAGCAAATACCTGACGTTTGAGCAGATATTGGTTGAATTGAAATGATGGGTGCATAAAACTCTCTCCTGAGTGAATGGGGAAACCGACTATGAATGATGCCTGAACAACGCTAAACCCGTGACGGGTGGCGACTTAGTAATGGACATTGACCAACAAATTGGAGGGCGCCCAATTGTAGAGCCATTCTGAATCTGGAATGGTCATATTGACACAGCCATGACTCATGGGCGTGCCAAAATTATTGTGCCAGTAAGTTCCATGAATGGCATAACCCTGATAAAAGAACATGGTATTGGGCACATCGGGCAAGTAGTAGCCGGGGCCGCTCATGTCTTTATATTTGAAACGGGCATAAACGCGATAGCTGCCGGTGACAGTGGGATACTGCCAGGTTCCCGTAGAAACAACAAACGAAGCAATCAGGGTTTCACCTTCCCAGGCATAAAGCATTTGCTGACTCAGGTTAACTTCAACCCAACGCTCGCCGCCTGCGCTGGCGGGTGGAACGTATAGCGTACTACTGGGCTGGATATAGGCGGTTTCGCTAGGAATTGGAGTGTCGCTGGGGATTGGGCTGGGCGTCTCGGTATGAGTGGCAGTCGGCGTGTTGGTGGGCGTTGAGGTTGGGGTGTTAGTCGGAGTAGGCGTAAACGTGGCAGTGGGCGTAAAAGTAGCCGTGGGGGTATTGGTGCTGGTGGCGGTGGGAGTAGCAGTGGGTTTAAGAAGTTGCACCTGCGCCCAGGAAACACCGCCTTGAGCCGGAAGGTTGCTATTAAGCAGGGCCAAAGCCGGAGTTGCACCTTGCCAAGCGGCAAACAGACTGATGAAACACAGTAAAACAACCAGAATGGCAGTGACAGGTAATGCGGCCCGGCTGCTTTTCTGCGCGGATTGAACCACTTCAGGTAGAGTCGGCTCACTGAGAGGCAGCGGCTTGGGCGCGGAGGGTTTGGCTTGTTGTGCGCGCAGACGTTTAACGGCCCAAGCCATGCCCTGATGAGCGCGTTGACTTTGTGGATTGAGGGCCAATGCCTTTTCCAAATAGGCAATACTGGCACGCGGAGCCGAAAGCGCCGCCATCATCAACCAGGCATCTTCCAGGTCTGGGGCCAGTTGAGCCGCCTGAACAGCAAATTTGCGCGCAGCCATTTTTTCGTGGGCACGCATGGCTTTTTGTGCTTCCTGAATTGCCCGCTGAGCGGCGATATGGTTTGGATTCATGGCACGACAGGCACAATACTTTCGTTATTGATGTAGCACAAGATGCCATCCAGGATACCGGATGCAATTAGATCAGGTTGTTCAGTTAAAATTTTATAATCGAGGTTAAGAAAGCCAGTTTCGATGATCGCCGCGGTAGTATTGGGGCTGATTTCGTCGAAGGCGTGGTAAAGCGTCATATCATTGGTTACGCTATCATGCAGAGGCAAATTGGTAGCGCGCTGATAGCGATCGCGCAAACAAGCCGCCAACCGATTGGCAAGGTTTAAGTCACGAGAACTCATGGCCGCAGCAACTTTGAATCCAGTGGCCTGATCATTAACATAATCGCACGAATCATTGTGGATGGAAACCAGGGCAGCGGCCCGATAACTTTGTAAACGCGGATCAAACTCTTCGAGCACATCGGCCTGAAAACCAAGGGCCGTCAGCTTTTGCTGGACAATGGTCGCTATCTTAAAATTGACTTCGGCTTCAGTCGTGCCATTTTCGCAAACGGCACCAGAATCATTGCCCAAGTGCCCAGAAACAATCCCCACTCGCACCTGCGGCAAAGGCGTACCCGGCAAAACCGCCCCCTCCGGCTCGTTCGTCAACAGAATCACCAACTCGTCTGAAAGATTACCCGAAAACAGCCCTTTGGGCGTAAATGTAGTAAATAACGTTGCCACCAAGACCGCCACCGACAAAGTGGTTTGCAGAATAGGCGGAAAACGCTTGCGGCGGCGAGGAGACCGCTCTGGAGTAGATTGTGAAGGAGTTTCCATAGATGAATGTTATTATATTACCTTAAAATAAAGTCTGAAAGCAAGCGATTTGGAGTAGTTTGGTAGAATTTACAAAACTCTTATCCTGTTTTGGCTTGACGCTCCCTGCTGGGACAAGTATGATGATGAAAAAAACGGAGATTTATGCCAACCGACCCCGATATTTTACGACAAGCCATGCGCTTTTGGACAACCGGCGTTACCATTGTCACATCGTCCCACAATGGTGTGCAGCATGGAATGACCGTCAGCTCATTCACCTCGCTTTCGCTCAACCCAGCCCAAATTCTAGTTGCGCTGGCCCAAAGTTCGCGCACACACCAGCTTATCCTGCGTTCGCGCACTTTTGGCGTCACCATTTTATCCGACGACCAAAAAGACCTTTCAGATCGTTTTGCCGGGCGCATTGCCGACGAGTTGGACCGCATGGCGGATATCGAAACTTTCACCCTGGCAACCGGCGTCCCATTCTTGCGAGGCGGATTAGCCTACCTCGATTGCCGGGTCGTAACCACCCTCGGCTCAGGTACGCATACCGTATTTGTCGGCGAAGTGCTCTCCGCCAAAGGCAGCCCTGCCCCCGAACTCGAACCCTTACTCTACTATGACCGGGAATATCGCCTTCTAAGCAAGTAAATCACCGCACACCCTCAGGGAGGCTAAACATGGACAATTGCCTGACCGCTGCTGAGAAAAAGACCCTCTTGAAACTTGCGCGTCAAATGCTCGAAGC
>DYPU01000052.1 GCA_020719725.1 Anaerolinea sp.
GAACAAAACCTGGTCGTACTCACCGTCAAAGATTCTCCCCAAGTCGTTGCGGTGTTTTTCGACCACCTCCCAGGCTTCAGTCCAGGCTTCCGGCTGGGAGAAAATTTCGGCGCGTGTAAATTTTCCTGCTTCGGTCATGGTATCTCCTCTCCAGCCAACGTAAAAAACGAGGCTGCGTTTGCGAATAAAAGGTTAGTCTGGCTGACAGGTTTGCAGGCAGATGGCGAACCGGTAAAAATCAGGCTTGATGAACAGAAATACCGGCCTGACGTAGCGCAGCGAGAAAATCGGACGGGGCGGCCTGGTCGGTAACAAAAGCCTGAATACTGGTGATGGGTGCCAGGAAAGCGGTTGCAACCGCTTTAATTTTGCTGTGATCGGCCACCACAATCACTTCGCGCCCGGCCTTGAGAATGGCGCGATCCGTCAGCGTCTCGGGTAAATAGTCGTTGGTCAAGCCGTTCTCGAGGCTAATGGCATGAACGCCAATAATGACCTGGTCGGCGCGGACTTCGGCCAGGGCTTGCTCGGTAATGTGACCGATGAATGAAAGCTCGCTCGCGCGCAACATTCCGCCCAGGGCAATCAGCGTGATCCCCGGCAAACCGGAGAGTGTATTCATGACCGGCAGCGAGTTGGTAATCACGGTCAGGTTTGGGCGTGAACGTAAGCTACGAGCCACTTCCAAAACAGTCGTCCCTGAGCCGAGAAAGATGGTTTCACCATCTCGAACCAGCGCAGCGGCAGCTTGACCAATGCGCTGTTTCTCGAAAAGCTGTTCCTGCTCGCGCTGTAAAATTGGCAGTTCGGGCGGCGCTTGTTTGACGGAAAGCGCCCCGCCATGCACGCGCTGAATCTTTCCCTGCTCGGCGAGAGTCTCCAGGTCACGGCGAGCAGTGGCCTCACTGACCTTGAACTGCTCCACAATTTCGGGGACGCTCAAACGCCCCAGGTGGGAGAGCAGATTAAAAATTTGGGTTTGGCGTTCTGCGGACGAGAGATATTCGCTCATATTCAATCACTTTCAATCATTGTCAATCATTATTTTAGCCTGCTTTGGATGAATGTCAAGAGGTTTTACGGTGGCTAGGGGCTTGACATCAGAATTTTTCTTGAATGTGGGCAAAAAAACACCCATAAAGGATGTCTTTTGGGTCGCGGAGGTGTCGCGCCAGGCGGGCCTGTTTTTGTTTGAGAAAAAATCGTTTCCCGTCAGAATGGTCAAGATGCGTGTCACCAACGGTGCCCAGTATGTTTTTTGGGGTTAAAAGCAGAAAGGCGCAATCTGTGCGCCTTTCTGCTTTCAAATTAAGGAGGTGCCGTTATTCAACACCCAGATAGGCATGCTGGACAGTTTCGTTTTTCTTGAGGTTCTCGGCAGTATCGCTGATGACAACTTGCCCGGTTTGCAAGACATAGCCGCGATGGGCGATAGAGAGTGCCATGAGGGCATTTTGTTCAACCAGCAGGATGGTAGTCCCTTGCTCGTTCATGGTTTTGATGATGTCGAAAATGAGTTCCACTAAAACTGGTGCCAGACCCATAGACGGTTCGTCGAGCATCAGGACGCGCGGCTTGAGCATCATCCCGCGCGCAGTGGCGAGCATTTGTTGTTCGCCACCAGAGAGTGTGCCACCTTTTTGGGTTACGCGTTCTTTCAGACGCGGAAACAGGCTGAAGGCTTGTTCAATCCGGTGTTCCATCTCGGCTTTGTCGTTCAGGTTAAACGCGCCCAGTTCCAGGTTTTCACGCACGGTCAGCTTGGGGAAGATGCCGCGCCCTTCGGGGACGTGTCCCAGCCCACGTTGGACAATGAGATGCGGCTCGGTGTGTGAAATATCTTGGCCTTCAAAGGTAACGCTGCCCTGCCGGGGATGAATGAGGCCAGAGATGGTGCGCAGCGTGGTGGACTTTCCGGCTCCGTTGGCCCCAATCAGCGTCACGATTTCGCCTTCATTGACTTCGATGGAGATGCCCTTGAGGGCGTGGATGCGTCCATAATAAGAATGAACGTTATCGAGTTTCAGGATGGTTTTGCTCATGCGACCTCCTTGACTTCGTGTTGGCTGGCAACCGCGCCTCGTCCGAGATAGGCTTCAATGACACGCTGATTGGAGCGAATTTCGGCGGGTGTTCCTTCGGCGATTTTCTCGCCGTAGTCCATGACGCTGATGCGTTCTGAGATGTTCATGACAACCCGCATGTCATGTTCAATAAGTAAAATCGTGACTCCTTTTTCGTCCCGCACCCGTCGAAAAAGGCGCACTGCATCTTCGGTTTCCTGAGGGTTCATTCCGGCGGTGGGTTCGTCGAGCAGGAGCAAAAGTGGATCGGCGGCCAGGGCGCGGGCAATTTCTACCCGGCGCTGACCCCCATAGGGTAGATTTTTAGCAAGTTCGTTGCTGACGGAGGTGTCTAACCCGACATATTTAATCAGTTCGAAGGCTTTTTGTTCGGCAGCTTTTTCTTCATTTTTGAAGGATGGCACGCGCAAGGTGGCGGAAAGCATACTTTGCTTGAGGTGGGTGGTCATACCCACCAGAATGTTTTCGATCACACTCATTTCGCCAAATAAACGAATGTTTTGAAATGTGCGTGATATGCCGTGCGTGGCAATTTGGTCGGGCCGCAAGCCAACCAAGGATTGCTTATTAAAGACGATTGAACCTTCTTCGGGGCGATAGATACCGGTTAGGGTGTTGAAAAAAGTTGTTTTTCCAGCTCCGTTGGGGCCAATGATCGAAACAATTTGGCCTTTTTCGAGGTTGAAGTTCATTTTATTTACGGCAACCAGGCCGCCAAATCGTTTTACGATGTCAGTAGTGTTGAGCAGCGCCATGTCGGTCTCCTTATTCTGACTTCGTTTCGGCTGGTTGGCGTTTGCGGCGTTCAGCCGGTATCAGCCCTGCCGGGCGGAAGATCATCATGAGTATCAAAATCAGGCCGAACAATAAGCGCTGATATTTGGCGGGGTCTAGCTGGGTGGATAGGTCGCGCCAGGCAAAGTTGATCAGGGGAATGACGGCGTCACTTTGGCGCAATTCGCTTAGATAAAGTGAAAAGCCTTGCAGGATTTGCAGGTTGAGGATGGTTACAACTGCTGCGCCGAGGATGACCCCCGGGATACTGCCGACCCCGCCCAGAATGACCATCGTCAGCACGCCGATGGATTGCATGAATGAGAATGACTCTGGGCTGACGAAGGTGCGGCTGGCGGCGACAAGGACGCCCATGGTTCCGGCAAAAGAGGCTCCGACTGCGAATGCGGCCAATTTCATTTTTACCAGTGGGATGCCCATTGCGATGGCGGCAGTTTCATCTTCGCGGATGGCCGTCCAGGCCCGGCCAATTTTGGAATCTTCGAGGTTGCGCGCGATCAGGATAATGACGGCGATAATCAACAAGGATAAGATATAGAAGAAGACATTATATAATTCTCCTTCCGAAACTTTTCTGCCGATCAGGCCGTTGAAGAGGCTGTTGAATCCGTCTAACACTTCGGGGGAAAGGGATGGTCTTTGGATTGGGGTAATGCCCTGCGGTCCATTGGTCAAGTTGAGGGGTTTGTCCAGGTTGTTGGCAAGCACACGGATAACTTCACCAAATCCTAGTGTTACGATTGCCAAATAGTCGCCTCGTACCCGTAAAACGGGTAAGCCCAATAATAATCCTATGAGTGCGGCAACGATTGCTCCCAGAATTAGAAAAAGGTAGAAGTAGTCTTGTGGCAAAAAGAAGGGTGTGCCTACCGGGGCAGTTCCGGGTGTTTCATGGAGTAGGTAAAACTGTTGGGAGCCAAAGAATCCCCAAAGATAGGCCCCGACTGCGTAAAAAGCAGCGTATCCCAGGTTTAGCAGCCCGGCAAAGCCGACTACGATATTGAGGCCGAGTGCCAGGGCAGAAAAGACGCTAATCTGGAAGATGACTTCGAGATAGAAAATGTTACGCAATCCCAGAATTGGCATAATGCCAAGCATCAAGATGATGACGGCGATGATTTTGAATTCCGTGCGCATCTTGAAGTAATAAATTTCGGCCATTGCGACGAGCAAAAACAAAAACGAGATGGTTGAGCGTGGGCTGGCGTAAACCAGGCTGGCACCGATGACGATATGAAGCAGGGTGATAAAGTAGGGCGTATATCCTTGCCCTATTTTTTGCATAAAGTTGTTTAATAGTTGGGAGATTTTGCTCATAGTTTGCCTTTTATGCTTTCTGTGTTACGTTTTCGCCCATTAGGCCATGCGGGCGGAAGATGAGTACCAGAATGAGGATGGAGAAGGCAAATATGTCTTTATACTCGGCCCCGGCTGCGCCCATTGTAAAGGCAGACATGTACGCTCCGGCAAAGGTTTCGAGCATTCCGAGCACGATGCCGCCAAGCAGAGCGCCGGTCAGGTTGCCAATTCCGCCAAGAACGGCGGCGGTGAAGGCTTTCAGCCCTGGAAAGAAGCCGACAAAGGGGTCGATGCGGGTAAATTTGAGCGCGTATAAGACGCCTGCCGCGCCGCCGAGCGTGCCGCCGATGAGAAAGGTTAGCGAAATGATGCGGTTGACGTCGATTCCCATCAGGCTGGCGGTGGAACGATCTTGGGCAACTGCGCGAATGGCCCGGCCCACTTTGGTGGCGTTTACCAGGTAATTTAATCCAATCAACATCAACATGGCGGCCACGATGACGATAATGGATTTTACTTGAATGCCAAGTTCGATGGTGCTAGCGCCAAGGGCTATTTTGCTAAAGACGAGGCGTTCGTCAAAGTTGCCAAAGCTGGGGATAATGCGGTGAAACTGCCCGGTAGTGAGGCTTTCGATGAGGCGGATGGCGTCTTGTAGGAAAAAGGAAACGCCAATCGCGGAGATGAGTGGCACAAGTCGCGGAGCACCTCGTAAGGGGCGGTAGGCGATTCTTTCGACGCTAACGGCTAAGAGTCCGGCCACAAACATTGCCGCCAGGATGGCGGCAATTAGCCAGAGATAAGACATAAATAATGAAGTTGCTGGGATAATTTCAAATGATTTAAGCAGGATAAGAAACTCTACCCCAACAAAGGCCCCTACAGCAAATATTTCTGAGTGGGCAAAGTTGATGAATTCGAGAACCCCGTAAACCATGGTGTAGCCCAGAGCAATTGCGGCATAGACAAAGCCAATCGTCAACCCGTCCAAGACTACTTGGGGCAGGTTGACGAGCGTATAGGTCAGAATTGTTACTTTATTCCGTTCCAGCAGAAATTGGCCTGCGGCGGTCTGGTCTAAGAGCAGGGCCAGAAGAATGACGATGACTGATAAAACTGCGCCGCTTCCCAATGAAAATAAAATCATTTGAGCCAGCGGTTGTAGTAACTCACGAACGTTGATGGTCTCTAGAAATCTTTTCATTCCACGTTCCTATAAATCAAAATTTTCCCGGCCTCTTAGGAGAGGCCGGGAATGGTGTGCATAAAAAAACTATTTGCTGGGGGGAGCGATATCCAGAGTTTGTACAACGGCATTTTCGCCCCATTTGGCGGGGTCAGACGACTTAACCTGGATGACAAAATACTGCGCGGTTTGCGGATCGCCGACACCGTTGAAGGTGAATGTGCCGGTAATGCCGGGGAAATCTTTGAGTGCGCGGACAGCCTTGGTGACAGCTTCACGGGTTGGGGTTTCGCTGCCGCTTTCTTTGGCCGCATTTTCGATGGCTTTCAAGCAGATTGCCATTGAGTCATAGGCTTGGGCGGCGAAGGGTTGTGGGTCTGCGCCGAATTTGGTTTTGAAATCGGAGATAAATTTGGCAGTGCCAGGATAAACCGAGGCCGGGCCAGATACGGTCGAATAGAACATGCCGCCACCATCGAGGAGAGCCGGGCCAGCAATATTGACCAGTTCTGAAGAGTCTTGTCCATCAGGTCCCATGAAAACGCCCATGTAGCCTTTTTCGCGGGCTTGCTTAAAGAGCACGCCCGATTGATCGAACATGCCGCCAAAGTAAACCATATCGGGTTGGGCTGCCATAATGGAGCCGGTTAGCGCGTCGAAATTGGCTTTTTCTTCGGTGCCTTCAAAGCCTAAAACTTCCATTCCATTGGCTTCAGCTTGTTGTTTGAAAAATTCAGCCACGCCCTGCCCATAGGCGGTCTTGTCATGCACAATGAAAACGCTTTTGATGCCTTGCGATTGAGCAAAATTGGCACCAACCACGCCTTGAACGTCATCTCGGCCTACGATGCGGTTGACTTCCAAGTAACCACGATCAGTTACGCGCGGATTGGTGTTGGCCGGAGAGACATTGGCTAACCCGGCGCTGTGATACTCTTCTGACGATGGGATTTGGACGCCAGAGTTGTAGTGACCGACGACGCATAAAATGGCTGGGTCAGAGACAATCTGTTTGGCATTGGCTACACCATTATCGGGATTGGCCTGGTCGTCAAACGGAGCCAGTTCAACCTTGTAACCCATCTCAGCGAGAGGGCCACCCAGTTGTTCGAGGGCCAGCGCGGCACCATTCTTTATGTCTACGCCGACGCCAGACTGCCCACCCGAAAGGGGTGACTGGCTTGCAATTTTGATTGTTTTGACACTTGCGCCTTCTTCACCGCTTGTACCAGAGGCTGGAGCACAAGCCGCCAGCATCAGGCTGGCAACAACCAACAAAGACAGTACAGCTATTACACGTTTCATTCTTCTTTCTCCTTAAGGAATTGAATAGAGTTGCTTGGTCGCCTTTTTTGCTGGCATTAGACCTAAATTGCCAATCTTCCTCCAGGCGAATCTTAATTAGCATAAGCGGAATTCCGCGGTGGGTCAATATAAAACGTATTCCTTAACGGAATTTTTATTGGTTAGCCTTTGAGCTGCGCGTGAATATCAACCCGATCCAGACGGAAGACAAGATAAAACGACAGAGCCATACTAATCAGGCTGGTGATGGTGAAGGCCCAATCTATGACCCCCTTACTGCTGATGGAAGTGGAAAAGAAAAGCATCATTCGAATGATAAAACTTAGGCCCTGAAGAAAAATGACAAACGTATGCGCCAGGGGTTTTCCGCGCGAGAGAAAATAGCCTGAACCTAGTAGGAGCGCCGCAATTACGAGTACAGGGCCGATTCCGTTCAGTAGCATCGCGGGCGGTAAGATGAGCGGGGCCAGGGTGGGTAACACAAAAAACAGCAAAATGCGATTATTGATTTTCATTGTGTTTCTCCGGCTCGTGATTAGTGTCCGCCAAGGTAAGCTTCTATTACCATGGGGTTATGTAGCACTTCTTGAGCGCTGCCTTGCAGGTTGATTTCACCGGTTTCTAGAACATAGGCGCGGTCCGCAATAGAAAGTGCCATTTGGGCGTTTTGTTCAACGAGCAAAATACTGGTTCCTTGCTTGTTAATATCTTGAACAATTTCAAAAATTTGTTCCACCAAAATCGGGGAAAGGCCCATGGAAGGTTCATCTAACAAAAGCATGGATGGGTGCGACATTAAAGCGCGGGCCATTGCCAGCATTTGCTGTTCGCCGCCAGAAAAGGTGCCGCCTAGCTGGTTTTGACGTTCTTTTAGACGTGGGAAGATGGTAAAAACGTTTTCTAGGTCTTTTTGAAATTGTTTTTTATTACGCTGGGTGTAGGCTCCCATTTCCAGGTTTTCCATCACCGTTAGGGTGGCAAAAATTTTTCGACCTTCGGGAACCTGAACGATTCCTTTTTGGACGGTCTGTTCGGCTGGCGTTATGGTGATATCCTCTCCACGGAAGGTGACATTGCCCTGACTCGGTTGCAGCAACCCAGAGATGGTGGAGAGTGTGGTGCTTTTTCCGGCTCCGTTGGCTCCGATCAAGGCGACAATTTCACCTTCATCAACATGAAAGTTGATTCCCTTAAGGGCGTGGATGGCTCCATAATAGACATGCAGATTCTTTATTTCGAGCATCATTGTGCTTTACTCCGTTGCAGTTTTTCCGAGAGTTCGGCTGCGCCACGCCCCAGATAGGCTTCGACCACGCGTGGGTTGGATTGAATTTCTTGTGGAGCGCCGTAGGCAATCACTTCGCCAAAATCCATCACTGTAATCTTTTCACAGACACCCATTACCACTCGCATTTGATGTTCGATCAGCAGAATGGTGAGCTTGAAGCGGTCACGAATAAAATGAATCAGTTCCATCAGGGCCAATGATTCATTGGGATTCATCCCGGCGGCGGGTTCGTCGAGCAAGAGCAATTGCGGGTTAGCTGCCAGCGCGCGCGCAATTTCCAGGCGGCGTTGTTCTCCATAGGGCAGGTTGCGCGCAATTTCTGATTGGCGATCTTCCAGATGAAAAATACTGAGAAAGTCTTGCGCTTTTTCGAGCAATTCTTTCTCTTTTACTTCAAAATTTTTATTCCGCAAGATCGCATCTTGCATACTGTAACCGGCATGTGAATGATAGGCAATGCAAACATTCTCCAAAACTGTCAGACTGGGAAAGAGCCGAATATTTTGGAAAGTGCGCGCAATTCCCATTTGGTTGATGAGGTGGGGCGCGATTCCCGCGATTTCCTGACCTTTGAAGCTGATTTTGCCTTCGGTGGGCTGGTATACCCCGGTGACGAGATTGAACGCTGTTGTTTTTCCGGCCCCGTTTGGCCCAATCAGCCCGGCCAGGTCGCCAGGGTAGAGTTCCAGGTTGATGCGATTAACTGCGCGTAGGCCGCCAAAGTTTTTGCTAAGGTCTTGCACTTTCAGCAGCGGTTCGGTTGCGGCGGTTGATTTAGGGCTGGTCATGGGTGCGCCTCCAATGGGGAATCGGTTCCCTTTGTTTCGCTGGTTTTACGGATTTTTGGCAAAACCTGACGGAGAAACGGAATTTCATAATCTCCAAAAATGCCTTTGGGGCGTAATAGCATGGTGATAAGCAAGAGAATGGGATAAACCACAAATCGCCAGGTTTCAAATCCTTGTGGCAGGAATAAACGCAAAACCCCTTCAAGGATCAAGGCCCAGGCAAAGGCAGCAAAGACGGTTCCGCTAATGCTTCCCAGCCCGCCAAATACGATAATAATCATTGGGTCAAAGGATTTGATGAAGTTAAAGGTATTTGGATGTAAAAATCCATTGATGTGCGCGTACAGCCCGCCTGCCAGCCCGGCAAAGAAACTGCCCAGCACGAAGGCCAGAATCTTATATTCAGCGATATCAATCCCCATTGCTTTTGCAGCGATTTCATCTTCGCGGACTGAGATAACGGCGCGTCCATAGCTGGAGCGTAATAAATTACGGGTGATGACGACGACCAAAACAAGGAAGATGAATACCCAGAACAGGGACGTTTCTTTGGGAATTCCAACCATGCCGCGCGCCCCTTTCATTTCTTGGAAGCCAAGCAGGGTGTCTGAATTATCCAGCAAAATCTTGATGATAATTGAGAAGCCGAGTGTGGCAATTCCGAAATAATCGGAACCAAGCGAAAGAATGGGAAGGCCAAATAAAAAGCTGATTTCAGCCGCAACGACCGCACCAAATACCACGCCAGACACAAAAACGATCTGCATGGCAACAGCCGCGGGCAGAAGATTGAGGCCATTGGTGACGGTCGGGCTGATGAGAGTTCCAAGCCACCAGGCTAAGGCCGAGAGGATGATGGTGACTGCCAGATAAATGGTAAAGGCCGAAAGCGGGTCGAGGCCGCGCACCGTAGATAGTCGCTTTCGCAGCCAGAGGATGGCGAAGCCGCTCAAGAGGGTGGCTAAAGCCAAAACAACCATTCCATCGGCGCTTTTGTTAATTTGCCAGCGGTAGGTTACATCTGCCGCGGCATAGGCGCCGATGGCGTAAAAACCCCATTGACCAAGAGAGAATTGACCATTAAACCCGTAAATCAGGTTTAGGCCAATGCTCACAATTGCCATAACGCCGCCAATCCGGATGATTGTGTTCCAGAATGAGTTTAGTATTTCGGCGCTGACCAGTATTTGGAGCACTGCGTAGATAAGAAAAGCACTGCCCAGAAACCAGAGTGTAGATTTTGAGAATATATTTTTCATGGGTTATGCCTTTTCGCGTTCTGGTTCGCCAAAAATACCTGTTGGACGAACGAGCAGCACTACGATGAGGATGCTGAATGCGATTGCGTCTCGTAAGGGGGTTGAGATGTAGGCTGCGCTTAACACCTCGGCCTGACCCATGATGAGTGCGCCAATGAAAGCGCCCGGAATGCTGCCGATGCCGCCCAGCACTGCCGCCACAAAAGACTTCAAGCCGGGAATGATGCCCATCCAGAAGAAGATTTGCGGAAAAGCGATGGCGTAGAGCATTCCCGCGGCGCCAGCCAGAGCAGCGCCAATTGCAAAAGTTGTCGAAATAATGGCGTCGGTGTTGATGCCCATCAGACGAGCGGTTTGTTTGTCATAGGCTACACTGCGCATGGCTTTGCCAATACGGGTTTTTTTGACAATAAATTGCAGGCCAAACATCAGTAAAACGGATGTCAAAATGATGATGAGGGCAATGTTGGAAAATAGAATTGTGCCATCGGGCGGCGCTTTTCCATTTCCGAGGGTGGTGATGCCGTTTAGGCCGATGGCCCAGGTGACAACCTCGACCGGGCGTTTGTAGGTGATAAAGTTCGGGCTGAAGACAAAATTCAGCGCCGCGAAATATTCAAGGAAAAATGAAATGCCGATGGCTGTAATCAAGGCTGAGATGCGCGGGGCACTTCTTAGGGGTTTGTAGGCAATTCTTTCTACAACGATTGCCAGCAGGGCGCATGCAATCATTGATATTGCCATTACGGTAATTGCGCCAATAATTAATCCCAGTCCATGGGGGATGGATGGAAATAGCCATTGCGGCCAGGTATGCAATTGAAAGCGAGTAATGGAGTAGAAACTGACAAATGCGCCAAACATAAACACGTCGCCGTGTGCAAAGTTGATGAGGCGCACAATCCCATAGACCATGGTATAGCCCAGGGCTATCAAGGCATAAACAAAGCCAAGTTGCAGGCCGTTAATAACTTGCTGTAAAAATAATGATGGATTGGCTTGCAAAGCGACGATAATTTGCCAGATTGCAAGTAATGTGATCAGGGCCAGGAAAGTTTTACCAAGCCAGCCCTTCTTGATAATTTTTTGGATGAGCAATACGATTGGAGATGTGTTCATAGCTGTCCTGATGAACCCGTCCTTGATGGAAATAAAGAGGGGTAGTCATTTCTGACCACCCCTCTTCTGTTGCGATGATTGAGTTACGGAGCAATGCTTTCAGCAAAAGTGACTTTTCCATCTTTGACTTGCATAATGGCGGCACTCTTGATGGGATTGTGCTGGGCATCAAAGGTGATGGTGCCGGAAACCGCATCGTATGACAGGGAGGCCAGAGCATCCTTGACCAGGGCGGGATCGTCCTTGCCGGCTTTTTCGATGGCGGCTAACAGCAGGTTGGCGGCATCGTAGCCGAGGGTAGCCAGGGCATCGGGTTTGGAACCATATTTGGCTTCGTAGCGGCTAACAAAATCTTGAACAATGGTGCGGGTATCTTCGGCGGAATAGTGATTCGAGAAGAAACCACCTTCGGCTGCGGCCAGGTCAAGGTCGCTGGAGTCCCAACCGTCACCACCCATCAGCGTGGAGGTCACGCCGCGTTCTTTGGCTTGAGTGGCAACCAGGTTGATGATGTTATAGTAATCTGGAATGAACAGCACGTCGGCTTTGCTATCAGCAACTTTGGTCAGAATGGATGAGAAGTCGGTATCCTGTCCGGTGTAGGCTTCTTTCCCTACAATGCTGCCGCCGCCAGCCGTGAAGGCGGCTTCGAAGGCTTCAGCCAAACCCAAAACGTAGTCATTGCCTTTGTCGAACATGATGAATGCGGTTTTCTTGCCCTGTCCGAGTGCAAATTTTGCCATGACCAGGCCCTGGAACGGGTCGATGAAGCAAGCGCGGAAGATGTACTTCTTAGTGCTGCCATCGGGGTTCAGGGTTACGGTGGGGTTGGTGGAGGTGGGGCTGATTTGGACAACACCCTTTTGCTCGGCAATTTCGGAAACCGGGATGGAGGCGCTGGAGCAAACTTCGCCGATGATGTAATGCACTTTGTCCTGGTCTATGACTTTGTTGGCCGCATTAACCGCCGGATCGGCGGTGCATTGGCTGTCAGCCACAATCGCTTCGATTTGCTGGCCGAGAACGCCACCCTTGGCATTCCACTCTTCGATAGCCATTAAAGCGCCGTCGCGGGTGGATACGCCGAAGGTTGGAACAGGCCCACTGAGTGGGGCCAGGATCGCAACTTTGATGGTACCGGCTCCAGCTGGGGCGGCTGGAGCGCAGGCTGCCAACATCATGCTGGCGATGACCAGAAAAGAAAATACAGAAAATACGCGTTTCATTCTTCTTCCTCCTTAAGGAATTGAATAGGGTTCATTGATTCGCCGGTCTCGAGGGGTATTTATTACAGGGCTCAGGCTTATCCCGTTCTGGCGAATTTGCCGTAGTATGTTAAGTGACTTTTGTGTATGGGTCAATCTAAATTGGGTTTCTTAACGGTTTTTTTATCAGGATTTTTTGCTGCCGTAGAGCACTTTTTCACGGATTTTCAGGTCGGTGTGCCGAATCTTCATTGCCAGGTCGGCGGCCAGGTTGTACATTAGGCGATAGCCTAACTGGGGATAAGTTTCGCAGAGCATAATGATTTTTTCGCGCGGCAGAACCAGCAGCCGCGTATTTTTTTGTCGGGCCTGGGCTGTGGCAGAGCGCAGGCCTTCATCGACCAGCGCAACCTCGCCAAAGGATTGCCCGCGCCGCAGGGTGGCGATGATCATTTTCCCGGCTTTGGTTTCTGCGCCAACCAGGCCTGGGTCTACCAAAATTTCAACTTCGCCTTGCGCAATCAGGTATAGTTCTTTGCTGCTACTATTTTCTTCAAAAATAACTTCACCTTCATTGTAGTTTTTTTCCTGGCACAGATTGGCGACAAGTTCCAGTTGGGTTTGGGTGAACTGATAGAAGATGTCGCTTTGCTTGAGATAGACAATGGTTTCATTCATAAGGATGAGTCTCCGGGTGGATGGACTACAAAATTAGTTTAGCATATTTGCATTTTTGAGACAATTGGCAGTAAAAAAAAGACAGCACAGCTTGAAAGCGTTATCCTGTCTTTTTTCTCATTATGGATAGGTATTTCCCAACCAGTCAAATGGATTAACTTGAATGCCATTCACCCAAACTTCCCAGTGTAAGTGCGCTCCGGTGACGCGGCCTGTGCCGCCCACGGCTCCAATCACTTCCCCGGCGGTCACTGTCTGGCCGGTTGTCACCTTGATTTCGGATTGATGCCAGATGCCGCTGAAAATGCCCCAGCCATGATCGATGATGGTGGCGTTGCCGCGGATGGCTAATGGCCCCGCAAATACCACCACGCCGTTGGCTGGGGCGGTAATGGGCAGGCCTTCCCCGCCGCAAAAATCCAATCCACTATGAAATGAGTAGTATTTCTCGTCTGTTCCTGCGCCAAGATAGGTGCGCCGATTGCCATAGCGAGATGTGAAACAATCGTTGTAATAAGATGGGCTGCTAAACATGCCTTCCCACAGTTTTTGGGTTGAAACCGGGCTGGTCAACGCCAGGATTTGCGCCATTTCGGTTTCGGTTGTGGCTGGGTCTATGGTTTCGGGTTCGACCAGCAAAACTTCTTCGGGATAATACCCGGTTTGGACAATAATCATTTGTTCAAAGGCTTGCTGGCTGCCATCTGGCAGGCTGGCCTGGAGTTGAAGCGGATAGGCTCCCGGTGTCAGCATGGCGTGAACCCCTTGCAGGGCAGCATAGCGATTTTCTTCCAGCGCAAAAAAACGCAAAGGCATATCAACCAGCATCCCGGTCAGGGTTACTCCTGGCTGAGTCTGGATGATAATTTTTGTGGTTTGGCCTTGTACCATTGGCAATGGCCCAATTTCAACTTGCGCAAAGGCGGAAGGCATTCCGTTGGGGGCGGGCTGATCAGGTTGGGAGGCACCGGGGGCGTAGAAAACATCTCCAGGTAACGGTGACCAGGTTCCGGGGAGATTGTTCAGGCTGGTAATCGTCCAGGGGTCGCTCTCCGCCAGAATTGCCGCTTCCAAAAGGCTGGCTTGGGCGGGAATGGTCATCCGTTTGTTGAGCGGTTGGGAATCTTCGGCGTGGGGCACAACCACGCCTACCCCGGCATATAGTTCTGATGGGCTGGTGATGCGGTTGATGCGCGCCAAAATTTTGTTTGAAACTTGATTGCGGCGGCTGATGTTTTGCAGGGTTTCGCCAAAACCAAGAATATTGGTCTCCAGTATGCCGCTAATTCCTTCCAGCCCAGGGATGACCAACCGCGCGCCCGCAGAAATGGCGTTGGCGTCGCTGATCTGATTGGCTTCCATGAGCGTTTGCAGGCTGATGTTGAACCGCGTTGCAATGCTTGAGAGACTGTCCCCGGCCTGGATAATGTAGATGGGCCCGACTGCCGGAGTTTCTTCCTGCGCGAGAACCGCCCCGACTGGAGCGGCAAACACTATCAGGGCCAGTACGGCCAAAATAAGCTTTTTAATCATGCAAAAATTCCACGCTATCCCCAATGGCAAATTCGCTTAAGCGGCTGGGGTGAATTTCGATTGTGTATTGGGCTGGTTTGGCAGGCGCATAAAAGGGCCGCCAGCTTTGGGCCAGTACTGTATCAACCACCTCACCTTTGGCATTGACCCAAATCACAGCCAGGTCTATCCAAACAAACATCATGTGAATGCTCATATCCATGCGGCTCTCGCGGTTTTCGACCAACACAAGCCCTTCTTCCAGGGTTAGTTCTTTATGGAAGGTATAACCCCGCAGGCGCGAGAAAAAAGTATCGCACCACTTGGCGCGAATGGGGCGATTATTGAGATTGCTTAAGTTACGAATGTTGATGGTTTTTTGGGTCATAGCCTTTTAGTTGACAAGCGAAAGGGGCGACTCGCGCCGCCCCAGAATCGATTCCTTTTTTAATTATTTTCTGGGTAAAATCTTTTCAACACTCTCGACCAATTCACTGGGACTAAATGGTTTAGCCAGATAATCGTCCACTTTGGCGATTTGCAGACCAAGCACTTTGTCGATGCTCTGCGCTTTTGCGGTTACGATAATCACCGGGATGTGGCGTGTTTTTTCGTCCGCTTTCATTTGCTGGTATACTTCCCAGCCACCCATGTCCGGCATCATCAAATCCAACAATACCAAATCTGGGAGCAATTCCCGCACTTTTTGGATACCTTCCTGCCCGCCATTAGCCCCTTCAATATGATAACCGCGTCGTGACAGGATAATTTTGATAAGATCAATCATCTCTGACTCATCTTCAATGCATAAAATAAGCTGTCCTTCACGATTATTTATCATTAACAAATTCCCTATTTGATCGATAAAATAAGTTTACCACAATGACCCTAAAAATCACCACTTGGAATGTAAACGGCATTCGCGCCGCGCTTGGCAAAGGATTAAAAGAGTGGCTTCTAACTGAAGCGCCAGATGTGTTTTGTATTCAGGAAATTAAAGCTAGGCCCGATCAATTGACAGTAGAACAACTGGATTTTCCAGGCTATGAGATTTACTGGAATCCCGCCGAGCGCCCCGGCTACAGTGGTGTAGCCACTTTTTGTCGCCAAAAACCCGCAGCGTTGGCAATTGGTTTGGGAGAATCCCGTTTCGACGTGGAAGGGCGCGTTATCCGTTCCCGGCACCCAGGTTTTTTACTCTACAACATCTATTTCCCCAATGGACAGCGCGGGCAAGATCGGGTTGAATACAAACTCGACTTTTACGCCAGCCTGCTGGAAACCTGCGATTCTCTTCACGCTGCGGGCGAAAACATCATCATCACCGGCGATTTTAACACCGCCCACACGCCATTGGATTTGCGTAACCCCAAAGAAAACGAATCCACCTCCGGCTTTCTCCCCGAAGAACGGGCCCGGGTGACAAAGTTTTTAGAGCATGGTTTTGTCGATATCTATCGCGTTCTTTACCCGGAGCGGGCGCAATATACCTGGTGGACCTATCGCATGGCAGCCCGTCAGCGTAATGTTGGATGGCGTATCGATTATTTCCTCATTTCCAAGCCTCTGGCCGCGCGCGTCAGAGATGTAATCATTCACGACGATGTAACAGGCTCCGACCACTGCCCGGTTAGCCTGATCTTGGATTAACCCGGCTTTTTTGATTGTTTTTGACGGAAATATGTAAGAGAATCATATAACTTATTCTTGCGCGATGCTCTGCTTGAAGGCTGGTTGGTATAATTTCGAGCATCTAATTAGGAGGTTTTTGTGAACAATTCACGTAACCAATCTTTTGTGATTTATGCTCTGCTGTTTATCGCAATCATTGCGATGGTTTATTTTCAGATGCAGCAGCGGCCCGCTTCGCAAGAAGCACTAAGTATTAACGAGTTGGCAGCCCAAATTCAAAATGGCGAAGTAGCGAGAATTATTGTCGAAACAGATAATCGTTTACGCATAGTCTATACCGGCAAAGAAGATGAAGTCGAAGGAACGGCTCAAAAAGAAGATGGCGACACCCTGGTTCAACAATTGGTTGCGCTGGGTGTCTCCTCTGAACAGCTTTCTCCTGAAAACGTCAAAATTGAAGTCCGCCCCCCCAGCTCTTGGGTGACTCTTGTTAGCGTTTTGGGGTATGTTTTGCCATTTGTCTTGCTGGCCTTCCTGTTTTGGTGGATTTTCCGCCAGGCCCAAGGCTCCAACAATCAGGCCATGTCTTTTGGTAAATCTCGCGCCCGAATGTTTAGCGGCGACCATCCCACTGTTACTTTTGACGATGTAGCTGGTGCAGATGAATCGAAGGAAGAGCTAAAAGAAGTGGTCGAATTTTTGCGCGAACCGCAGAAGTTCATTCAGTTGGGCGCACGCATTCCCAAGGGCGTTTTACTGGTAGGGCCTCCCGGAACGGGTAAAACCCTGCTTGCCAAAGCCGTTTCCGGTGAAGCGGGAGTGCCTTTCTTCTCAATTTCTGGTTCAGAATTTGTGGAAATGTTCGTTGGCGTTGGTGCCAGCCGGGTGCGTGATCTGTTTGACCAGGCCAAGCGCCATTCACCCTGTATCATTTTTGTTGACGAAATTGATGCTGTTGGACGTCAACGTGGAGCCGGGTTGGGTGGTTCGCACGATGAGCGCGAACAAACCCTCAATCAGATGTTGGTTGAAATGGACGGCTTCGACACAGATACAAATGTCATCATCATGGCCGCTACCAATCGCCCCGACATTTTGGACCCAGCCCTGATGCGCCCTGGTCGTTTTGACCGCCGCATTACCCTCGACCGGCCAGACGTAAAAGGCCGCGAGGCGATTTTGAAAGTTCACGTTAAGGGCAAGCCGCTTGATACTAAAGTTGACCTGGCGACCCTGGCACGCGCTACACCCGGTTTTGCCGGGGCCGACCTGGAAAACCTGGTTAATGAAGGCGCTATTTTGGCAGCCCGTCGCAACAAAAAAGCGATTGAGCAGGATGATTTGGAAGAAGCGATTGAGCGGGTGGTCATGGGGCCAGAGCGCAAGAGTCGCCTGATTAGCAGCGAAGAGAAGCGCATTATTGCTTATCACGAAGCTGGTCACGCTGTGGTTGCCAATGCCATTGCTGAAGCTGACCCGGTGCAAAAGGTGACGATTGTTGGCCGTGGTCAGGCGGGTGGCGTGACTTGGTTTCGCCCCGACGAAGACCGCATTCTAATGTCACGCAAGAAGATGATGGCAACCCTGGCTTATGCTTTGGGCGGTCGCGCCGCAGAAGAACTGGTTTTTGATGATATTACTTCTGGCGCATCCAACGATATTGAGCAAGTTACGCGGATGGCCCGCGCCATGGTGACTCGGCTTGGGATGAGCGACGACCTCGGCCCGATGGTTTATGGTCAGGCTCAGGAATTGGTTTTCTTGGGACGCGAGATTTCGGAACAGCGTGATTATTCTGATGATGTTGCTAATCAGATTGATCGTGAAGTGCGCCGAATTGTTCAGGAAGCCTATGTTCAGGCTCGCAGCATTTTGGCTGAGTATCGTGGTCAGTTAGATGCGATTGCTACCAAATTGCTTGAAGTGGAAACCATCAGTCGCGAAGAGTTTGAGGCAATCTTTCCGCCCCCGGCGGGAAAAAAGAGTGGCACTCCGCAACCCGCCACCGTTTAAGTTAATTTGTATCTAATGCAACAGGCCGCCCAAAAGGCGGCCTGTTGCATTTTAACGGCCCGGCTAATCGGATGGGTAAACTTTCCAGCCGCGTTTGGCAGCAAGTTTTTGCAAACCAGCATCTGGGTAGACAGCTAATGGCTTTCCGGCCATTGCTAGTACCGCCTCATCGGAGGATGAATCGGCGTAAGAGTGACTGGTTTCAAAGTCTACGGCCAGATTTTTTGCGGCCAAATAGGCTTTCGTTTGGCTGGCTTTGAAGGTGTCGATGCAGATTTGGCCTTGTACTCCGCCGTCGTATTTTCCCTGAGTTAGCGAGAATTCGGTGCCGATGCCGTGTGGTGTGCCGAGATGGCGGGCAATAGCCCGCGTGAGACCGGCAGGTCCGGAAGAGACCAGCAGCACCAGATCATTGGCTTGTAGGTGTTGCTGCAGCATTGCGATTGTATCGGGGCGCCAGTGGGCGGCTAAAAAATCCTGTATAATCCATGTCCAGATCGTTTCGGCTTCTTCTGGCGTGTAGCCGCGCAAATACCAGGCCAGGTGAGCGGCCCAGGGTGCGCGGAACTCAGCTTCTGTAATGAGTTTTGCTTTGCGCAAAAAGTAGAGTGGATAGTGAACCGCCAGAAAAGCCAGATGGGTGGCTCGGCGTTTTTTGTGCGTTTTAAAATAGGCCATCAGGCCTTTCCAGACATGTTCGCTGGTCAATGTGCCATCGATATCGAAGAAAGCAGCTTTCATAGTATTAACTCTTCTGAAAAAATCTGATATTAACCGACTAAAGCTAGGCTCAAAACCGGCCTGAACTTTAAAAACCGAGCAAAAAAGTTTGTGCAGGTTCCGAGAGGGAAGGCGCAAGCGTATCTGGAGCGTTCTTTTGCGAGTCTTGGATTTTATTTTGCTTCATTTCTTCGCGCAAGCTGCTTGCCGGTAGCGTTGAATACGCTGTTTTCAGGCACAATAGTTTCCCTGGAAATCTCTATAGTTTTTATTCTGTCGGATCAAATCACCTCCTGGGTTACAGCGATTGGGGTCGGGCAGGTTTCAGGATCACATCCCGGCGCAGGGTCTCGATGCGAGATAGGGCGGTTTCGATGGACTGTATATTGGCCTTGGTGTTCGTAACCATAATCTCCACAATCCATCACCACAACATCCATATTTATCCAGAATCGTTTGCTATTCTGGGCAGGGAACACTAGCCTGGTCGCCAGATGGACAAGCCATTATCGCTGCGGCTTGCCAGGAGAACTGTCAGATTAATCTCTACAACCTGGAACTGTCTCCGGTCTGGAGCGTCGAGGTCGCGGGGCTGGTCAGTTATCTGGAGTACAGCCCGGACGGCAAGCTGATCGCGGCGCTGGTCAAAAACGGCGTACAAAGCCGCGATGAGCAAGGCAAAATTCTGGAGGCGGCCCAAACTGAAATCTGGATATTCAACGCGCAAGATGGCGTTTTCCTGCGCAAGTGGGACGCGGAGCAGGCAGTGATGCTAAATTTTAACCCGCTTGGGACGCATCTTGCCACAGCCGGTGGCTCCGTGATTCTCTGGGAAATCGCCACTGGTCAGGTTCGTTGGCGGCTCGACTCCAACGAACCTTCCTGGTTCGAGAATTTAAGTAAACCGGTTCGTGGACCGCGCTGCCTGCTGGAAACGCTTGACTCGGTCAGTTTTAATTCAGATGGAACCGTTTTGGTATCTGGCGGGGAAGGTCTGGGAGTTCCAAGTGAAGTCGAAGCCACCTCTGTCTCGGAACTGCGCAAGTGCTATTCTATGAGAAGGTGGTCTCTTGGCTCTGGTGGAGCGTATAGCAGGGATGTTAATTTCATGGCGTTTGGTTCTGAACAAATCATCGCTCCCAAAAAATTGGGTAGTCACCCTGTTGGGTGTGGTTGAAATAAGGAATAGATAGGGAAACTTT
>DYPU01000053.1 GCA_020719725.1 Anaerolinea sp.
GGGCGTTTGATATGTTTACCTTTCGGAGCAAGGCCAACGCAACCGCAAAAGACCAAGGGGTTGGCGGTGTAGCCTTCGTCGTATAAAATCGCGCCGTTGATAGTGGGAATGCCTATTTTGTTGCCATAATCCTGCACCCCAGCCACGACTCCACGTTGAATACGGCGCGGATGCAAAACACCTTCCGGCAATTGATCGGGATTCATGTCTTGTGGGCCAAAGCACAATACGTCTGTATTGGCAATCGGCTTGGCGGATACGCCAAGCACATCCCGGATGACACCGCCGACGCCTGTATTGGCGCCGCCAAATGGCTCGATGGCTGAGGGGTGATTGTGCGTTTCAGCCTTAAACGAAATCTCAAATTCATCGTCAAAATCGATAATCCCGGCATTGTCTACAAAGGCTGAAATCACCCAGGGCGCGGCTATTTTGTCGGTGGCGGCTTTCAGGTAGGTTTTAATGAGCGAATCTACCGTTTCAGGTTGGCGATGCGCGGTTTGAGAGTGCGCTTCGAGGCCCGCATACCGAATATCCACTTTGGCCTTAAACGTCTTATGTACACAATGCTCACTCCAGGTTTGAGCGAACATTTCAAATTCAATGTCGGTCGGGTCACGCTGTTCTTTGCGGTAATAATTTTGAAGGGCTTGCATCTCGGCCAGATCGAGCGCAGCGCGGCGATCTTTGGAAAGCGCCAGAAGTTCTGCGCTGGAGGCTTGAAGAAGCGGCAGCGTTTCGATTTGTCCACTTGAAGCGGCCTCTTCGGGGAAGGATGCCCAAATTTCGCCCAAAGCCCATTGCTGAATCACGTTATTGACCAATAACTGTTTTGCCAGCTTTTCGATTCTTTCAACCGGCAAGCCTTCCACTTTAAACCGCAACCCGGTTGCCGCGCGTTTGACTCCGTCAAAGCCCAGTTCATGCGCCGCGCGGACAATTTGCTCGGCCACGGGGTCAGTCACTCCGGGACGATAGGCCACTTCAACGGTGTCTGCTATTCGACTATGTGATTTTTGGAGGATCGAGTAGTCGGCATTTTGCGTCACAGGGTCGGTTAAAAGACGAAGGGCCAATTGCTGCAAATCTTCCTGAGACAATTGGCCCTCAATAAAGTATATGTCCTGACATTCGAGCCTTTTCAGGTCATTAAACCCTAGAACATGCGCGTCGGACAGAAATCCGGCTGAACGCGGGTCTGATTGAATAAATCGAACAATAAAACGATAGATAGTCATGGCTCACCTTTGCGCAAGAATGTTCCCATTCTACCTTGCCAGATTTGTCTAGTCAACACTCCAAGAAATAGCGCTACCAGTTTTTATGTATTTGCAGGACAGCAACGCCCAGCCCAGGAAAAACAAAACGAAACGAAAGATACCCGTCTGTTTTGTTTTTGGCTATAATCGTCACAGGAGAAGTCTATGCCGATTGTCAATAACGTCACCCGATTTTTGGATAGCCAAAAGATTCACTACAGCGCTTTTGAAACACCTGCCGAAAAGTTGGGAGCCGAAGGAACTGCCGAGTTTTTAGGCGTGCCTTTGGCGTTCATCTATAAAACCATCGTGGTCAAACGTGAGCGCGGCAAGCCAATTTTGGCAGTTGTACCTGGCAATGGCGAAGTTGATTTAAAGCGGCTGGCTGCCGCGCTGGATGAAAAAAAAGTCCATTTGCCCACAGAAAAAGAAGCCGAAGGGTTAACCGGGCTGCAAGCCGGTGGCATTTCGCCCCTGGCGCTTATCAACAAAGGATTTCAAGTAATTATCGACACTTCGGCGCAAGCGCAGGCTGAAATTCATGTCTCTGGCGGGCAACGCGGCCTAAATATTCGCCTGGCCCCGATTGACCTGGCCCGCCTGACCCGCGCCAGCTTTGGATCAATTATCAAAGAAGCCAGGCCATAAGGTACAATCGCTCTTCATTTACGGTGTCATCAAAAAAACTAAAACCGGAGCGCTGCAAGCATGAACACAACATCAAACTGTATCATTATTGGAGGGACCGGGTTTATTGGCAGTTTTGCGGTACGCGAAATGCGTCAGCGTGGCTGGAATGTCACCTCGGTCGGGTTTGCCCCTGTCCCGGCGGAACAGATAGCCGACTCGCAGGTGCGCATTATCGAGCAGGACATCACCCAGTTGGATGACCTGTCTCTGCTGGAATTGCTACGCGGCCACACAGCCCTGGTTTTTGCCGCCGGAGCCGATGACCGCCTGACACCCAAGCGGCCCTCCTATCCTTTTTTTCATGCCGCCAATGTGGTGGCCCTGGAGCGGCTAATAAAACTTGCCGGGCAAGCCGAAATTACCCGCGCGGTGGCGCTTGGCTCGTATTTCACTCATTTTCATCGGCAATGGCCGCATCTAAAGCTGAATGAACGTCATCCCTACATCCGCAGCCGGCTGGAACAGCAGCGCGCCGCTTTTGCGGCAGCCGCGCCTAAAGTAGCGCTAACATTTTTGGAATTACCCTACATCTTTGGCGCGGCCCCCCATCGCACCCCTCTATGGGCACCGCTGCTCGATTATCTTCGCAGCACAAAAACTGTCTATTACACCCAAGGCGGAACAGCCTGCGTTTCGGTTAAAGCTGTCGCCCAGGCCATTGTCGGAGCGCTGGAAACAGGGCAAGGGGGGCAGGCTTATCCTATTGGCGAGATAAATCTCACCTGGTCAGAAATGCTGACCCGCTTGGCAAAAGCCGAAGGCCTCGACATTCGCGTGGTCACGTTGCCGAATGCCCTAATTCGACCGGCACTGTGGGGTTTATGGCTATTCCATTGGCTGCAAGGCAAAGAAAGCGGCCTTGATCCACGTCACTTACTGGATTTGCAATCGGCCTATACTTTTTTTGACCCGCTGCCCGCCCAAACAGAACTTGGCTTTGAAAGCGGCCTGCTGGAATTGGCTTTTGCCGAAACAGTGGCAGCCTGCCCCAAAAAGGAGAAAAAATGAACTTTTTCAAAGCAGTTTTTTTGTTTGAAGCCATTGCAATCAATGCCGGGGTCGGAATTTTCTGCTTTTTCTTTCCGGCAGGCTTTGTGGAGCAGTTTTATCCCGGCGGAGTTGCGGCAATTCCGCTGGAGCTAACCCGCTGGTATGGGGTTTTGCTATGGGTTTTGGCCTATGCCATGTTCAGGGTTTTACCCATGCGCGATGACCGCGTCTTGGCTCCTGTGGTGGAGGCCCTGCTCTTTGGCGATTTGGCGCATCTGGCAGCCACCTGGCTCTTTTTTCAGGCCCGCCCGATTTGGGATTTTCCGTTCGTTTTCATGCTCGGTATGTCGTGTTTTTTGGCCGCCACCCGGACGGTATGGCTGGCGCAGCGCCAACGAGGTCAGATATGAGTACCGTCCGCATTCATTATCACCGTCCTGGCAAAGAACTGACAATATATGAAGAAGACTTGATCCGCGTAGATGAAACCCAATTGGTCACGTTTAAAATTCTCCCCCCGGCCATCAGCGCCCATTTGGGAGAAGCCTTGCAAAAACAGGGCTTCATAACCCCAGAACAATGCGTTCATAGCATTCGCAAGGTCTACCACTTTCACGAGAAATTCAATGTGCTAGAATTTCGTGACCCCGCTAATCAATTACTAGGTCATTACTCGGATATTGGGATGCCGCTTGAACCCTTTGGGGATGATTACGCCATGATCGATCTATTTTTAGATCTGTGGCGCTATCCAAACGGCCAAATTCTGGAGTTGGATTGGGATGAACTTGAAGCCGCTCAGCAAAACCAGCTTATCAGCCCGGCCCAGGCTGAAGTGGCCCGCAGCACCCTGGCGCGGCTGGTTGCCGAAGCCGCCAGCGGAATTTACCCACATCAATACCTCGCTCGGGCCAGCCAAATCTAAAAAGGCTTTGGGTGCGTTTCAGTTGAAAGCTCGCGTAACCCAAGACCTGACAGATTTTCACAGCGCTTTTATTAACCGGAATCCGCCAGGTTCGTGCAAGTTTGACCATCAAAATTCCTAGAATAAGCGATTATGCCCACAAAAAAATTACTCGTAACCATCATCCTGCTCACCAGCGGCCTTGTTTTTAGCAGCATCGCCGGGTGGTTGTACTACCAACAAATGACTCTGGAACGCAACGGCCTCACCGCTCAGGGAACAGTGGTAGACCTGCTCGAATCCAGTGACAGCGATGGCACAAGCTATGCTCCAGTCATCCAGTTCACCACGCAGGGCGGACGGCAGGTCGAATTTCGCTCCAATCACTATTCATTCCCATCCGAATACGAAATCGGACAAACCGTCACAGTCTCCTATCTCCCTGAAAATCCCGCCAACGCCACCATTCAAAACCAGGGCCGCCTGCTGATCATTCTATTAGCCATCATGGGCCTACTCGACCTGAGTCTCGGCACATTTTTTGGCATCAAAACCTTTAGCGCCATCTTTCAGGGAGAATAAATGCGGCTACTCGAAATTTTATTACCCATTTTTTTAGCAATTTTCTTCTTTTGGCCACTCAGCGGGCGTAAACGCAGCCCGGCCATTAGCATTTTACCGACCTTTACCATCGTCATCCTCATCAATCACTACCGCATCGAAGGCTGGCGCTGGCAAATGATTCCGCTTTACAGCATTGCCATCTTCACCTTTCTAGTCACACTTCCAGCTTTTCTTAAAAAGAAAGGGGCAGAGGATGAGATTACGCCGCGCCTCAAGTTACCCCAAATTATGGGGCTAATCCTATTGTTAGGCGCTTCCGTCGCGCTACCCACCCTTTTGCCTGTCCCCACCGTCCCCAAACCGAGCGGCCCTTTTAGCGTGGGAACCACAACCCTGGAGCTAACCGACTCATCTCGCGCCGAACTCTACGCAGAAAGCAATTCACTGCGCCGCCTGCTGGTACAGGTCTGGTATCCGGCCAGCCTATCCGACACAGACCAACTGGCCCCCTGGATGGAATCTGCCCAACTCAGCGCCCCAGCCCTATCTGACTTTATCGCCATGCCCCCCTGGTTTCTTGACCACCTGGTTTATGCCAAAACATCTTCCTATAAAAATGCCGTCATCAATTCGGCCCAGGGGCCATACCCGGTCATCATTTTCTCACACGGCTGGCGTGGATTTCGTGAACAAAACACCTTTCAAATGCAAGAACTGGCCTCGCACGGCTATATCGTCATTGCCATTCAACACACCTACGGCGCAATGCTAACCGTCTTCCCAGATGGTTTTGTGGCCCCCAACAATCCTGCCGCCCTACCCAGCGGCGCTCCCGAAGCAGAATATGACCTTGCTGCTCGTAAATTAGTGGCGCAATGGGCGGAAGATATTGACTACACGCTAAGCGCATTCGCCGATCTCAACACCAATGACCCATCAGGACGTTTCACCGGCCTGTTCGACCTGGAGAAAATTGGCATTATGGGCCATTCCACCGGCGGCGGAGCCACACTTCAGTTTTGCGCCACTGACCCACGCTGCCAGGCTGGCCTGACAATGGACGCCTTTATGACTCCTGTCGCCGAAACCGTCTTAGACAACAGCGCCCGCCAGCCATTTCTCTTTCTGTTCAGCCAGCGCTGGGCAGATGATATAGGCAGCAAAAACAATCGTTTGTTCGCGCGGTTTTACCAAAACCTGCTCCAGCCCGCCCCCGTCGTTACCCTGCTCGGAACCACTCATTATGATTTTAGTGACCTGCCCGCCCTCTCGCCGTTGGCACCCCAATTGGGGCTAAAAGGGCCGCTTAATGGCGCGCGCGTTCAAAAAATCATCAACGACTACACCCTGGCTTTTTTTGATTTGCACTTCAAAAACAGTCCCACCACACTATTCGATGGCCCTAACGCCGCTTATCCAGAACTACGTTATGAACAGCAAAAAAACATTCTGCCATGATAAAACTTTTTTACAAATGGTACTTACCCACATTCCTTCTTCTGAACAGCCTGGGCCTCCTTTGGGCTGGTAGCATTTTAAGCGCAAACGCCAACTCCAATGCCAGAAAACTCCTTGCAGCCGGAGGCTTTCTTTTGGCCGCGCTAACCTTCGGCACCGGCCTGTGGATCATCCGTCAGCCCAGGTTACGAGAAAAATTAAGCCGGGCGCTCAGCACGCCCAAGCGCTTGCGCCAACAAAACCGGTATTTTGCAGTCCTTTTGGGTCTGTTTTGGCTACTCGCATGGCTTCCCGCCGAAAAAACCGGCGCTTATTTTTATTATTTCAGCGGCATCTACCCTCTCATTATCTGGCTGACGTTTGCCAGTGGCCTGGGGCTATTTTTCAGCCTGCTTCTTAGAGACGATTTCTCTATAAAAACCGGGCTGGCCTATTGGAAAAAACGAAAGATACTCGTTTGGGTCAGCC
This sequence comes from Anaerolinea sp., assembly GCA_020719725.1. Taxonomy (GTDB): domain Bacteria; phylum Chloroflexota; class Anaerolineae; order Anaerolineales; family Villigracilaceae; genus UBA8950. The sequence goes on from DYPU01000053.1 coordinate 6,334, forward strand.
TGATCAGCCTGGTTATTTTTAGCCTGCTGGCAGTGCTAATTGCAGCGCTCAAACTCTGGCAATTCAAAGAACCTTACTGGTATGGCGCAAGTGTGCCACTGTTACTTTGGCAAGTCTATCTCATTGTCTTTTTGGCCCTCTTTGCCGAAAAAATAACCAGAAAACTACCAAAACAAGCCGATATCATTCTATTTTTTGCCATTTGGACAATTTCTGCCTTCTTTTGGGCCAGCCAACCGTTGCAGGAAAGTTTCTTTTTTACCTCGCCGCTGCCACCCAACCACGAATTTTACCCGTTTGCAGACCTTGAAACCTTCGACCGAGCCAGCCAATATGCGTTGATTGGACAGGGTATCAATAACGGCAATTTTTTTGACCGCACGCTCTACATCAGCTTTCTAGTCTACTTGCATACTTTTGCCGGACAAAATGCCGAAAAACTAATGAGCATTCAATCGGCAATTTTTGCAATCTTTCCAGCGCTGATATATCTAATCGGTAAGCAACTTCACAGCCGCCGGGCTGGCCTAATCACAAGCGGACTAACAGCCTGGCGCGGAGTTAACGCGCTGGCCGCCATGGCCTGGATTAATACATCGACCTCCAAGCACATGTTGACCGATTTTCCAACCGCCATTGGATTGGCGATTTTTGGGCTTTTGCTGATTTTATGGCTGAAAGACCCGCAAAAACAATGGACAAAAGCCGCCTGGGCGGCTGGAACGCTGGGGCTAACCTCACTGCTACGGCCACATGTGATGGCAATTTTTGTCATCTTTTTGCTGGCGATTTTTCTGCGCTATTGGCCGCGCTGGCGAATGGGCCTGGCGATAAGCACCCTGGGCCTCACCGCGCTCTTGGCGGGGATTGCCCCGTGGACCATTTTAGGTACCGAGACCTCGATTATGGAGTTGTATCGTCAACGGATTTTAAATGTCATTCGTGAACGTTACCAACCCGCGCCAGAACAAGTCCCCTTTTCACCAGGCAAGGCCGGGTTATTGTTAGCCATCTGGCAAACCCAGCCTCCGGCCTCACCACCTCCATTTATAGTCAGTCATTTCTTAAACAATCTCCAAACTTCAGCCCTGGGCTTGCCGCTTTCGGGGCAATGGTTAACTCTACGGGAAACAGTAAAAGAAAGTGAATCAGTTTGGAACACCCCCTGGACTGGCGAAATAAGCCTTGAAGCCAGAGTTATGCTCAGCCTGGGACTGGCGCTAACCGCGCTGGGAATTGGGGCAGCCTTGCAGAAAAACTGGCTAGCCGGGCTGGGGCCACTGGCAATTTTTGGGCTGTATCAGGCCGCCAATGGACTTTCTCGCACCTCAGGCGGACGCTATATTGTCCCTGCGGATTGGGTAGTGTTTCTATTTTTAGGGCTGGGGGTAACGGTCTTACTGGAGGCGTTGGCAGCTTTCTTTAAACGGAAAGCTGGCCCGGCAGAGTCGGATCGGCCCGCCGCCCACAAGGGCAAGCAGGCCCATTGGCTAATCCGCGCTGCCAGTATCGTGAGTTGTTTCGGGCTGGTGGGCGGGCTAATTCCACTTTCGGAAGCTTTTCAAGCACGTCGTTACCCACCTCGCACCGAGTTGGAATTGGTTGAGGCTTTGAGTGAGTTCTTACCAACCCTGGGGCTTTCGGAAACTCAATTGCAGCAATTTGTAACGGTAAAAAACGGGGTGATTCTGGAAGGACGAGCGCTTTACCCTCGTTTTTTTGCGCAAGGCGCAGGAATGACCAGCTGGGAACCATTTAAAAAGTTGGAATATGCTCGAACTGTATTTTTGTTGATTGGGCCACAACCAATTCACAGTTATACGCGCCTGGCTGGCCCCAGCCCAGCTTATTTTCCAAATTCGAGTGACGTCATTGTGCTGGCTTGTGAAAATGCCAACCCGCTTTATGATGTTTTTGATGCATTGGCTGTAATTTTGCCTGGAGAAAAGATTGTGTATTCGATCTATCCAGAGCGGCCTTTAGAATGCCCGGTTATAGCGCCGGTTTGCGATAACAACAAAAATTGTCAGTAAGGCCTTTCATACGCCGCAAATCAGAAAGTCAACTAAAATAGCCTTGATGAAAATTATTTTGTTTGCCAATACCGATTGGTTTTTATATAATTTTCGGCTGGCTTCGGCGCAAGAATTAGCCAAGCAGGGGCATTCGGTGGTTTTACTCTCTCCGGCAGGGTCTTATGCGCAAAATTTTCAGGGGCTTGGTTTACGCTGGATAGAACTCCCACTAAAACGTCAGGGAGTCAATTTGTTCGATGAATGGATTACGTTCTGGCGTTTAGTTCGGGTTTATCTAGCAGAAAACCCCGACCTGGTGCATCATTTTACGGTCAAGTGTGTTCTGTATGGCACTCTGGCAGCCCGGCTGGCAAAAATTCCAGCAATCGTTAATTCTTTAACCGGCTTGGGGTATGCTTTTACAGGCCAACGTAGTTTGCTGCGTAGCCTGGTAAGCCTGGCTTATGGCCTGATTTTACGCAGTACCTGGACGATTTTTGAAAACCCGGATGATCAGGCCAGTTTTCTGGCAAAAAGCTGGATACTGGCAAAAAAAAGTTTTGTCATCCCTGGCGCAGGGGTAAACCTGCAACAATTTTTTCCGGTTTCTGAGCCAAAAAGCGTCCCGATAGTCACCTTGCCGACGCGTTTGTTGTGGGATAAGGGTTTGGGTGAATTTGTGGAGGCGGCTCGCCGTTTGCGCCAAAGCGGTTATTCGGCTATTTTTCGAGTGGTGGGCGAGGGCGACCCTGGTAACCCGACCAATATTCCAGAAAGCGTGTTAAACGACTGGAAAGCGGAAAATATCGTCGAGTGGCAAGGCTGGCGCAACGATATGGCCGCGGTCTATGCAGAAGCGAACCTTATTTGTTTGCCATCCTACCGTGAGGGGCTACCAAAAACGCTGGTAGAAGCCGCCGCCGCAGGCCGCGCAATTGTAACAACCGATGTACCCGGCTGCCGACATGTGGTGAAAGACGGAGAAAATGGATTTCTTGTCCCGGCGCGCGACGCCGTTAGTTTGGCGCAAAAAATTGGCCTTTTGCTGATAAATCGCGCATTGCGTGAAGAGATGGGCGCACAAGCCCGATGTATAGCCGAAAAAGAATTTTCAAACGAAAAAATTATCGCTGCTACCCTAGCAGTTTATGCTCAAGCCTGGCAGGGCATCATTTAGGCTGTTTTTTTCATTTATGGAGTGGACTCTTATGAAACGCTTAAGGAAAATATTCTCCTTGCCCAGTTTTGAAGACAATTTTGAAATCTATGCCGCGCAAATGCTGCGGTTATTAATTGTGTTTTTGCTGACAGCCGGAACCGTTTACGCGCTGATTAATATCCTGACCGATCCCAAAAATATAACGCGTTATCTTTATCAATTTTTATTTATTTTCGGGGTCTGTGCCAGCATGTTTCTGCTTATACGCGCCCGCCATCCACAGGCGGCAGCAATTGTACTCACCCTGGCAACCTGGCTTATGTTTTCAGTAGCAGCCTATACTGGCGGTGGAATTTTAAGCTCGGCCTATATAGGGTATCTGGTGGTGCTAGTCATTGCCGGATTGCTTTCCGCAAATCGCGCCTGGGTCATCATCATTGCGATACTGTGCTCGGTCTCAGGTTATGCGCTGGTATATCTGGAGCAAAATAGATTGCTGCCAGCAGCCACTGTCCCCAACAACAGCCCAAATATCTGGCTGGACAGCGTTATTTTTTATATATTGGTAGCCGGAATGCAAATCATCGCAGCGCGAATTGTGCTGGATGCGTTGAAATTAGCCCGCGAAGAAAACCGCCAAAAACAGGACGCGGAAGAACGTGAGAAAAAACGCAGTGCGCTTCTCACAAAAGTGATTGAAATTGGCAAAGAAGTAACCCAAGCCAAAGATATTGATACTTGCATGAGAAAAATTCATGAAAGCATTCAAAAAGGCCTGCAATTTGACCGGGTTGGGCTTTTTCTCTATGATGAAAACCAGCGCATCGTTCGCGGAGCCTACGGAACAGACCAAAATGGAAATATGGAAGATACCAGTTGGTTCATTCAGGACGCAGATCAATACGAAGCCTGGCAAATAGCCCTGCGTGATGCCGATGGCTTGAACCTGATCAAAAACTACCGCGAAATTCACAAAAATTTACCCGAAGATAACGAAATGGCAAGGGTCAAAGAACACGTCACCCTGGCCGCTTGGGCTGGCAAAAAACCAGTAGCCCTGATCGCGGTCGATAATGTCATCAGCAACCGTCCAATAACCGCCGAAAAAGTCGAAGCGCTGCGCTTATTTGCCGGGTATGCCGGGCTGGCAATCACCAATGCCCACAACCTGGAAGCCATCAATAATGAACTCGAATCTTTTTCCTATTCTGTTTCTCACGATCTGCGCTCACCACTGCGGGCCATAGTGGGCTTCTCACAAATATTAATGACTGATAAAAGCCAGAACTTTGACAAAGAAAGCTACTCATACCTGCAAAAAATAAACGAAAACGGTAGAAAAATGGGCACACTGATCGACGACCTGCTGCACTTTTCACGGGTCGGTCGGCAAACTGTCAAAAAAATCAAAATCAATCTCAGCCTGATGGCAACCAACATCGCCGCAGAATTAAATACCCAACAACCCGAACATATCCCAACCTGGAAAATCGAAGAAGCGCTCGAATGCACCGCAGATTACAACCTGCTCCAACAAGCCATTTTCAACCTGCTCGAAAATGCTTACAAATACAGCAGCACCAGCCCCGAACCCTGCATAGAAATAGGAAGCATTCGGCAGAGCAGCAACACAATTTATTTTGTGCGCGATAACGGCATCGGATTCGATATAAAATATGCCAACAAAATCTTCGGGGTTTTTCAGCGCCTGCACCACGAGAATGAGTTTGCAGGAACCGGTGTTGGGCTGGCAACCGTAGCCCGCACCATTGAACGCCATAATGGAAAAATCTGGGCCGTCTCTGAGCCAGAAAAAGGCGCAACATTCTACTTCACCCTGCCATGACCAATGACCCTCGCTCTCAACCCAAATTACTCTATATTGAAGACAACGCCGAATCGCGCGCCCTGGTGCGCCGCATTTTGGCTCATGATTTTATCGTCCTCGAAGCCAATGACCCACTCAACGGGCTAGAACTGGCCGTCGATACCCAACCCGATCTAATCCTGCTCGATATCAACCTGCCCCAAATGAGCGGGCGCGAAGTAGCCGCCCGCCTGCGCACCCTGCTACCCAAAACTCCACTAGTTGCCTACAGCTCCGACATTTCACCCCAAGCCAGGGAACGCACCCTGGCCGCCGGATTTGCCGGGTATCTCGATAAATCCATCGACATCGACACCATGGCCGAAGCCCTGCTCGAATTTTTGGGCGGCAAACGCGAAACCATCAGCAATATGACAGACTACCAACAAGATTTTGCATCAGAACTGGTGGAAAGACTCGAAGGCAAAATCCGCGAACTAACTCGGGCGGCAGACCGCAACGAGTTTTTAAACGAACAAAACCGACGCATGATCATCCTGCTTCAGCGCCGTCACCGGCTGCTCGAAGCTGGGGCGCGAGTCGGGCAAATCATCACCTCCATTCTGGACCTGAGCGAACTGCTCAACGTCACCGTTCAGGTAATTTGCGAGGAATACGGCTTCGCCAACGCCACCATTTTTTTGCTGGATACATCGAACAAATGGATGGAACTTAAAGCTGGCTACAAAACCAATGGCGCAGAAACCAGGCTACAGGTGGAAAATCACACACTCATCAGCCAGGTCATCCACCAAAACACCATCCACCTCAGCCCCAACCAGGCCATCCTACCACTCAACGTCAAAGAAAAACCGCTCGGCGTGCTCACAGTAGACAGCAAAACCAACGAGCCACTTACCGAAGACGACCAGGCTGCCTTTCAAACCCTTGCCAACCAGGTCGCCATCGCCATCAACAACGCCCGCCTGCTACGAGATCTAAACAACGCCAACCAGGAACTCTTGCGCAATAAAACCTTTCAAGCCATCGCCACCGCCACCGGCGAAGCCATCCACTGGGTTGGCAACAAAGCCGCCCCCATCCCCTCCAGCGCCCAACGCGTGCGGGATGATGTGCTGGAAATGGCCGCGCTTTTTAAAACCTTACTGGCCTTGCCGGACGAAAAACGACGCACCCACCCAGGCTGGCTCGCCGCGCAGGATGTTTTTGCCACCCTGGAGGTCAAATCGCCCGCTTTTGCACTGCCCGCCACTCCTCTGGCCCTGGGACTAGAATCGACCCTGGAAGATTTGGACATCATCGAACAAAGTGCCAAAACCATCCTAAACATCAAAGAAGACCTGATCGGCCCGGCGCGCCTGCGTACCGAAACCGAAATAGACCTGACCGAATTACTTCAAAACACCATCTTCGAAATGGGACTCCCCGAAAGCGCCATCTCCACCCAACTGGCCGAAAACCTGCCCACCATTCAGGGCGATGCGCGCCAACTTGGACAAGTTTTCAACAACCTCATCAAAAATGCATGGGAAGCCATGCACACCCAGCATAATCCCCATATCTGGGTCCGCGCCCACCTGGCAGAAGATAAAAAATCAATCGTAACCGAAATTCAAGACAACGGCCCCGGCATCCCACCCCATTTACTGGAAAAAATTTGGGTTTCGTTCTTCACTACCAAAGGCAACCGGGGCGGAACCGGACTGGGGCTTTCAGCTTGTATGGAGATTGTAAACCAGGCTCAGGGCAAAATCTCGGTAGAATCAGCCCCTGGCAATGGAGCCACGTTTATTGTCGATTTGCCGATCAGCGCCCACAAAAATGCTGATGCGTAAAATAATTATTCTCTTTTTTATCATTCCCAAGGAGACGCTATGCCCAAAATTTTGATTGTCGATGACGAAGCCGCTGTTGCGCGCAGTATGCAAAAAACGCTGATGCGCGCCGGGTACGTCGTCGAAACTGCGCCCGGCTGCGACGAAGGCTGGCAAGCCTTGAGCACCGCCACCGAAAACGGCCCCGCTTTTGACCTGGCCCTGCTGGACTTGAACATGCCCGGCTTTGGCGGTTCACCCGCCAGCGATGCCGGACTCGACCTTTTGGAACGCATTCACGCCACCTGGCCGAATCTACCCGTCCTTATTTTAAGCGCTTACGATGACCCCAATCGCGCCAAAGAAGCCGCCAATCGCGGCGCGCGCGGCTTCAACGTGAAAGGCCGCGAACAAAACGTACTGGAACAAATCAAATCGATTTTCGCCGGAGACCAATAACCATGACTCAAGAACTACAAAAAGCCGAACGCCGCGCCCGCCTGCTGGAAGCCGCCAATCTGGTCGGAAAGCAAGTCACCTCCATTCGTAACCTGGATGAACTTCTCCCCAAAACAGTCGATATTATTTGCGAAGCCTATGGCTTTTACTACGCCGGGGTCTTTCTCATCGATGAAAACGGAAAATTTGCCGTATTGCGCGCCGGGCATGGCGAACATGGCAAAACCATGCTGGCCGCCGGGCACAAATTGGAAGTAGGCAGCCACTCAATGATTGGCTGGGCCACCGCTCATCGCCAGGCCCGCATTGCGTTGGATGTGGATGCCGACGCCGAGCACTTCAAAAATCAATATGTGCCCCAAACCCGCTCCGAAATGGCCCTGCCCCTGGTAGTCAACGAACAAGTGCTGGGCGCTGTCACAGTACAAAGCACCGAAGAACGCGCCTTTAGCGAAGAAGATATTTTAACCCTACAAACAATGGCCGACCAATTAGCCGTTGCCATCAATAACGCCTACCTGCTCAAAGACCTGGAACGCACCAACGCCCAATTATTACGCGCCAAAACCTACGAAGCCCTAACTGCCGCCACCACTCAGGCCATTCACTGGATCGGTAACAAAGCCCTGCCCATGACCACCGCCATTGAACGCATCAAGGCCGATGCCACCAGCGGCAAAGTGGACGAAGAAGACCTGGACCTGCTGTCCGAAAGCGTGCGGCTGATTATCGATGTCAAAGAAAACCTGCTTGGGCCAATCCGCGAGCCGCAAACCCGCCCGGTAATGGCCGCCGATATTACACAAATCGCCGCATCTATGGCGGGAGGGACCCCAGCCATGCTGACAATACAAGCCGAGCCACAAACGCCCCACATTCAGGCCGATAGCGCCCAAATCGCGCGAGCACTGGCAAACATCTTCAAAAACTCACTCGAAGCCGAAGCCAAAAACATCCTCGTCAAAATTGGTCTGAGCAGTGAAAGTAAAGTCACCATCAGCATTCAAGATGACGGACTGGGCATCATGAGCGACATGAAAGACAAAGTATGGGCCGCCTTCATCAGCACCAAAGAACACCACACCGGCCTGGGCCTGCCGGCGGCCTTACTGGTCGTAAACCAGCATCAAGGCAGCATCAACCTGCACAGCAGCCCGCGTCAGGGCACAACCGTAGAAATCTGTCTGCCTGTTGCAGCCCAACCCGAAAATCTCCTACTCTCCAACGGAGCCAAATCCATTCTGCTAATAGATGACAACGACCTATGGGCCGCCTTTGCGCTGGAAACCCTGACCGCCGCCGGACACACCGTCACCTGCGCACTTTCGGCCCAACCCGCCGACCTGGTTCTGCTCGACGAAGTGCTCAACACTGCTGTTATGGACACGGTGTTGGCCCAGTTGAAAGCCAGCGGCCTGTTGGGGAAAACAATTGTCCTTTCCGCTGCCCCCAGCGTGGATACGGTCAATCGCTTCACCCGCAAAGGCATCGCCAATGTGGCGCTCAAGCCCTATTCCGCCGCCGAATTGACAGCGCTGGCCTAAACATCCAATCAAAAAGGAATGCTGAAATCTGGCATTCCTTTTTGATTCTCCAAAATAGCTCTACCAGTTTTCATACCAGAGACAGGTAGAACCTAAAAAAAGCAGCGCAGTCCTGTTGCAATCCGAGGTCGGGTAACGTAGAATCAAAGAGATGAAAACACAGAAGGAGAATTTCAGATGAATGCCACCAAGAGACTCATTGCCGCGCTGCTCAGTCTGACACTGGCAAACCTGGCTTGCAACCTGCCACAGACCGCCCCACCCACCCCGCAGCCCGATCTTACCGGAACCAGCATCGCGGCCACAGTGGAAGCGCAAATTACCCTGGCCTTACAAAAAACCGCCACGCCAACCGCCAGCATTACCCCCACCAACAGCGCAACCGCCAGCCCCAGCATTACCCCCACTTACAGCCCGCCGCGCCTCAAAATCAATGAAAATACCAACTGTCGCAACGGACCAGGCGAAAACTACTTCATTCTAGTGGTACTAAAAGCCGGAGAATCGGTAGAAATTATTGGAAAATTGAAAACCAATGACTACTGGGTGGTCAAAACCCCAGGCAAAAACGAAACCTGCTGGGTCTGGGGCGGATTTTCAACCGCCAGCGGCAGCGTGGAAAGCCTGCCAGAGCTGACTCCGCCAGCCCCACCCACCGCCGCCCCACCCGCCGCTCCGCGCGGACTAACCTATAGTTTTAGTTGCAGCTTCAGCGATGTCAGCGTCAATCTGAGTTGGACCGATGTCGCTACCAATGAAACCGGCTACCGCCTGCTGCGCAATAGCGCAATCGTGGCCGAACTGCCCGCCAACGCTTCTGCCTACAGTGATGTCACCGCCGCTTCATCTGGTAGCAGCTTCACTTACAGCATCGAAGCCTTCAACAGCGCCGGAAGATCATCCGCCGCCAGCATCAACTTCGCCTGCCCATAAGAGAGGCCCGTATGAAAAAAACACCCAGCACCGACCCAAAATTTGACGAACTCTGCACCCGCCTTCAGACTGAAATGAAACGTCTCAAAATACCTGGCGCGGCTATTGGTATTTTGCATGAAGGCCAGGAATTTTATGCCGGGTTTGGCAAAACCAGCCTGGAAAACCCGCTGCCAGTAACACCCGATACCCTTTTTCAGGTCGGCTCCATCAGCAAAACCTTCACAGCCACCTTGCTGATGCAATTAATGGAAGCCGGAAAGCTCAAACTAGACAGCCCTGTTCGAAAAATTTTACCCAAATTCAAAATGAGCGACAAAGAAGTGGAAAAAAGCCTGACGACCCGTCACCTGTTGACTCATACTGGCGGCTGGATCGGCGACTACTTCAACGACTTCGGCAATGGTGATGATGCTCTCAAGTTGATGGTCAAATCGATTCGAAAATTGCCCCAAATCACCCCTCTCGGCACAACCTGGTCTTATAACAATGCCGGCTTCAACATTGCCGCGCGCATCGTCGAAGTGCTAACCGGCCAACCCTATGAAACAGCCGCCCAGCAAATGCTGCTCACCCCGCTCGGTCTGCAAATGACCTTTTTCTACCCCAGTGACATTCTCATCACTCACCGCTTCGTCGTGGGACATCAAACCGATCAGGGCAAAGTGAAAGTGACCCGGCCCTGGGCCATTGGCCGGGCTGGCAACGGCGTTGGCGGCGTGGTCAGCACCGTCCAAGACCTGATCAAATACGCTCAATTTCACATGGGCCAGGGTGATTCGACCCTAAGTCGCGCCAGCCTGGACGAGATGAAAACCATCCAGGTTCAAGCGGGCGGATTTAATAAAATGGGCATCTCCTGGTTCATCCGCCAAGCCGATGATCTGACAATTTATGGGCACGGCGGCGCAACGCATGGTCAACAAGCCGGTTTTCACTTCATTCCTCAAAAAGAATTTGCGTTGGCTATCCTGACCAATGCCGATGAAGGCGGCACGCTGACCGACAAAGCCCTCAAATGGGCGCTGGAATTATACTTTCAGTCCAGCCTGCCCAACCCGGAACCCATTGAAATTCCGGCAGCCGAATTGGACGAATACGCCGCGCTTTACGAACTACCCCTTTCTGCCATCGACATTCGAGTAGAAGATAATCAGCTAGTTCTACAAGATATTCCGCGCGGCGGGTTTCCAACGCCCGAAACCCCTCCTGGCCCAGCCATGCCAGCCATGCGAGCCAAATTTTTCGCCAAAGACCGCATCGTGATTCTGGATGGGCCAAGCCAGGGCGCAATTGGTGAATTTTTACGCAACGATGCAGGCAAAATTGCATTTCTACGCATCGGTGGACGAATTCATGTCTGGCAAGCGCCAGACTAGCCAGACTGCATTTTTAACAAAAAAACCATACCTTCTTTAGAATTTTGGGAAAATATCCAAACCCTAAAAGTTTTTTGCCAACCAGGGAAGTCTTTAGAGACTTCGCCCCTTTTTTTGAGAAGAAACAAAAACCATCCTAAAGGGTGGTTTTTGTTGTTTAACCTGGCTTTTTTTCTTCATACATTCTTTACAAATCAGCCACTAAACCTTTATGGGCAAAATTTATACTGCTGTCATTCAATCATTCCTCGCAGGAGAAACCCATGAAAAAATCTGTGCTAAAAAATCGTCCGGCGCTGATCGTAACCACCCTCATCGCAATAGCCGCCCTGGCTGGCGCAGCTTATTGGTATCAAATCAGCGCAACCGCTGCCGAACCGACCGAAGCCGCCTTGCAGACCACCAAAGTACGCACCGGCGATTTAGTCATTAGCGCCAGCGGCGGCGGGAATATTTTGCCGCAACAACAAGCCGATTTAGGGTTTCGTTCCAGCGGCATATTAAAAGAAATCAGTGCAGTTATCGGCGAAAAAGTCACTCAGGGCCAAATCCTCGCCAGCCTGGAAGACAACCTGCAACAAGCCCAATTGGCCCAGGCCGAAGCCGATTTTCAGGCTTTATTTTCAGAAGCCAGCCTGGCGCAAACCAAAATAGCGCTGGCAAATGCCGAAATCGCACATCAGACCGCCGCCGAAGAACTGCAATACCTGATCAGCCCCGAAGTCTATTATTGGGAAATCGAAATTGAAAAAGCCAATTTGATAAAAAATGACACCCAGTCCACCGCCGAACAGAAAATCGCCGCCGAAACCAGCCTTCAACGCGCCGAAACCAATTTACAGGCCGCGCAAGAACGCTATCAGGCCGAATATGTGCCGGGCAACTTCACCTACACCTATATTGACCTCGAAACCGAAGAAGAAATAACAACCATGATTAGCCCCACGCCCATCGATATCGCCCTGGCGCGCGCCAAAGTCGATTCGGCCTATTTTGCAGTGGTTGATGCCCGCTCACTGCTGGAAATTATCCAGGCCGGGGCGCAATCCATCAGCGGGCCAGTAGTAGCCGTACAGGGCAGCCAAACCGCAAAAATTGAACAAGCCCGCCTGGCGCTGGAAAATGCCCGGCTCAACCTCGCTAATACCCACATTATCGCTCCTTTTGACGGAGTCGTGATTGGCCTGGACGCAGTCGTCGGCCAAACCGTCAACACCTCGCCCATGCTAACCCTGGCTACCACTCAGGACTTACAAGTACGCTTCTATCTCGATGAAACAGACCTGGATAAAGCCAAAACCGGCAACAAAATCATCATCAGTTTCGACGCCTTCCCCGATACCCAGCTCACAGGTCAAATCACCGCCGTTGAACAAACCCTTCAGGTCATCGACGGCACGCCCGCCATCGTCTCGTGGGCCTCCTTTGAAAATCCCGACAACTTACCCATTCTTTCTGGCATGACAGTGGATGTGGAAGTGATTGGCGGCCAGGCCCAAAATGCCCTGCTCGTCCCCATTCAGGCCCTGCGTAAAATTGCACCCGGTTCTTATGCTGTCTTCGTAGTCCAAAGCGACGGTTCGCTCAAATTAACGTCGGTTCAGGTTGGCCTGCGCGACTTCGCCAATGCCGTTATTCTAAGCGGCGTCAAAGCCGGAGATGTAATTAGCACCGGCACAGTTGAAACAAAGTAATCGAGGCGATGTGATGAAGCAGATCAACCTTTCAGCCGGATTCAAGCGATGGGCGCTTGTGACGCTGATAACGCTGATAACACTGACCTTCGGCTGGGTTGGGCTGCGTCCGACCACCCAAGAAAGCCTGCCCACTGAGAGCAAAACCACCCGCGCCCGTAGCGGCGACCTGGTACTGACAACCAGCGGCGAAGGTACATTGGAACAGGTGATCCTACCATTGGGTTTCTCTGTATCTGGCACACTGACAGAAATCGTCCAACCTGGGCAACTCGTTCGGGCGGGTGAAATTCTGGCAAGCCTCGACAGTCAGAAAGCAACTCTTGAAGCCGAAAAAGCCGCCCTGGCCTGGAATCAGCTCACTTCTTCCGCCGAATTGGCCGCGCTCAGCCTGCAAGAACAAGAATCTCAACTTGGGCTGATCTTGGCCCAGCAAACCTACGCCGCGATTGTAATTGGCCCGGAGATTAGCTATTACCAATGGCTGCTTTCCCTGGCAGAACGCGACTATTGGAACGCCCTGCAAGCCCTGGCAGAAGCGCGCGCGTCCACCAGTCAACGGCTTTTGGCCTCCGTCCCGCGTCTGAAAACAAAATTTGACGCAGCCGAATTGGCTCTGGAAGAGGCCAGGCTAAACCTGGAATGGGCGCTCAATTACCAGCCCAGCCCCACCGCAAGCCTGTTGGCTGAAGGAAAGCTGCAAGCCGCCCAAAGCCAACTCGCTTCTCAAACCAATGCGCTCGAAGCATTGAAAAATGGTAATACCAACCCACTAG
>DYPU01000054.1 GCA_020719725.1 Anaerolinea sp.
ACAGAAAAGGAGAATTTGTTATGAAATTGCGTTTGTTTGCACTTTTGCTTATGTTTGTTTTGTTGCTGGCCGCTTGTGGGCCGCAGGCAACACCTACTGCTGCGCCGGTAGTGGCAACGGAAGCGCCCGTGATTGCTCCGGTAGTGTTGGATGATCCCTATCAGGTGCGGGGGTCTTTTGCTTATTCCAATAGCATCATCACGGATTATTATAGTGAGCATGCGGTGGCTTTGGTGGATATGTATGCGTTTGTGACCCGTGATGAAGAGTGGGAGATTCCGGTTGCTTCACAGACTTTGGGCTTCCTGGCGATTGATATGGAAAAAATGACGGGTGATTATGTTTTGCAATTACCCGTGCGCCCAACCGGAACCCAGGCCGATGTGGATAACAATGGAGTGGACAATCTGGGCGTGCAGGTTTTTGCGGTTTCCTATTGGCCGAACCTGCTGAGTGGCCCCTATTCTGAAGGGGATGATCGTTCGCGCGGTTGGCCTTCTTATTTGGCTTCGGTTAGAACCGATTCGGAAAATCAGGACGAGGTGATTGGTGGGCAGTTGGTGGTTTGGTCGCCAGATGCCGAGCAGCGTTTCCCCACTGATTTTGGCGTGGATGGATTGCTCTTTACCGCAGATGACCCAACGGCAGCTTTACAGGCCGGGTATACCATTGTGGATATGGATGTTTCGCCTTTTAAGTTCTCCAAAGAACTGGAGCCGGAACTGACGTTGTATGAGCCTAAAGACATTGAGATTAAAGATTTTGCCGCGCTTCCGTACGGTGAAGCCTTTGACAAGATGTTTGAATTTATCAAAATGAACTATGCCTTCAATGGGATAGAGGGCAAACAGCCAGATTGGGACACGCTCTACGCCGAGTTGCAGCCGCACGCCGCGCAGGCTGAGAAAAATAAAGATGCCAAGGCCTACTACGAAGTGCTGCGCGACTTCACTTTTGCCTTTAAAGATGGGCATGTTGGTTTGGGCGGCGGCGAGTATGCTGACTCTGATTTTACGGAGCGCACGGCGGGCGGCTTTGGGTTTGCCATCCGCGAGCTTGATGATGGCCGCACAGTGGTCATTTTTGTGACGGAGGGTGGCTCCGCTCAACAAGCTGGAATGCAGGTGGGCGCATTGGTGACTGAATTTAACGGCCAGCCGATTGCGGATGCGATTAGCGCGGTTCAGCCTTTTGTGATTTCTTCCAGTGATTTTTCCCATCGTTACCAACAACAGCGCTATTTGTTGCGGACAGCGATTGGGGCTGAAGCTACGGTGACATTCCAAAACCCGGAAGCCCAACCCAAAACTGTGACCCTGGCGGCAACTTCAGAACGAGAGTCTTTCTCGCGCACCTCGGTTTACTACAATGTCGATTTGGACAATATGCTGCCGGTTGAATTTGAGATTTTGCAATCGGGCAATTCTGAGATCGGCTATGTTGAAATCAATAGCAATTATGATGATTTGGGCCTGATTATCAAGCTCTTTGAGCGTGCCTTGAAAACATTTGAAGCGCGCGAAGTAGCCGGTATCATCATCGACATGCGCTATAACGGCGGCGGGGCTAACCTGGGCCTGGCTGGTTTCCTAACCGAGCAGGAAATCCCGATGGGTCAGTTGGAATATTTTAGCGAAACGACCGGGAAATTTGAGCCAGAAGGCCTGCGTGACAAAGTAATTGCCAACGAAAACCAATACAGCTTTGATAAGATGGTCTTATTGGTTGGGCAAACCTGCGCCAGTGCCTGTGAACTGGAATCGTATGGATTTAGCCAGGTTCCAGACATGATTACCGTGGGCATGTATCCCAGCGCGGGCGTGGAAGCGGAAGTTGCGCGCGGACAGTTTGAACTGCCCGAAGGCTTTGCTTTGCAAGTTCCCACCGGGCGTATGACCCTGCCCGATGGTTCACTCTTCCTGGAAGGTGTTGGCGTTCAACCGACCTTCCGCGTGCCTGTGACGGAAGAGACCGTGACCAGTGAAGAAGATGTCGTTTTGCAGTATGGCATTCGGGCCGTGTTGGAGCCGCTTGGCGCTGGCTTAACCCCGGCTGCTCCGCCAAGCCTCCTTAGCCCCGATGCGACCATGGCCGACCTTGAAGCTGGCAAAGTCACTCAACTGGAAGAAAAGGCGCGTGAAAGCTACAGCAACGAAGACCTGGCCCAACTGGATGTCACCTTCCCCTACACCATCTCACTCAACAAATCTCAGCCTTTGTTGTGGGCCTGGGGCTGGTGCGCCAAAGACGAAGCTACCCTGACCGAAAACTTTAGCAAAATAAAATTGCTCTTTAGCATGAACGGCGCGGAAGTTGGGTTGGACCAATTTGCCAGCATGGATTATCCATCAGATGATGGACAGGCCTGCCGCGCTTATTTTGCCCAGGTTACAGATTGGAGCGGCGGTGAAAATCACCTGGTGACAACCCTCACCTTCACTGGGCCCATCAATGATGGCACATTCAGCTTCCCTGCCGGGCAACAAATTTTTGATTACGCGGTCTACGTCAAACCCTAAGTTCTAAAAACACGGCGAGGGCCAGTCAGCCCTCGCCGTGTTTTTTTAGCCATACGCCTCACCGCAAAACCTGCAATGAAAGGCAAAAAATCATGAGAAAACTCCCCACCCTCCTTCTACTTCTGGCATTTTTGCTCAATGGTTGTAGCGCCTTGCCAGTTTCTCTTGACTTTTTAGCCACAAAAACGCCCCCACCACCCACCCTGTTGATTACGAAAACCGCCACCGCCACTTTCGTGCCTCTCCCCACCCGCACGGCCACTGCCACTCTCACGCTAGCCCCCACGCGCCGCTCACCCTATCCGGTTTATGTTGGAACGCCCTTGCCCGATTTGGGTTTCCCACCAATTGGAACCGGCAACACCCCTCTGATCAAACCCGTTTTTAGCAATGTCGCAATCCGCCGTCAGGCAGTCGCCATTAGTGCCAACCACGAAAAAATATTGATAGCCAGCACAAATGGCTTATTCTTGTTCGACCGCCAGGCTAATCAACTTGGATATTGGCCCGATTTACAGCTTTTAGACATACCCTGCTCGGCCTGCATCTCAATGAATGAAGAAGGCAACCGTTTTGTCATTTTGCTTTCGGTCAATAGCGCCTGGGAAGCGCATGTTTACGATATTTTGGATGGACAACTTAGCCTTTATAAGAAAATAGACTTTCCTGAACCTTACCGTTCCGCCGCCAGCCCGATCCAACTGGCCCTTTCTACTGATGGATTTACCCTGGCCTACACCCTGGGAGATGACTTTCTCATTGTTTACGACATGGCAATCGAACAGAAAATTCTTGAATACAAGGGCCGCGTAAAATCATTTAGATTTTCAAACTACGGCTCAATTTTCTTTGTTCAGCGGGGCAATGAACTCTTAATGTGGAGCGCAAACAACTGGGATTACGATTTCCAAAACTTACTTTTACCCAACGACAGTGCGCCTTTTGAGATTTCGGTAGATGGCGCGTACCTGATTGTTGCTCTTTCTTCAAAAATACGGATCTACAATGCCATCCCTTTGCGCTTGGTACGAGAAATTAACATTGAACCAACCTCTGCTACCAATCGTTACTGGCAAATTGAACTTACCAGCAATAACGATGGCGAAAACATACTGAGAGGTTACGGTTTGCAATGGGACGCAGCCAAACAAACCGGACTTGTCACACTCATAGAATTGAACCTTAGCGTCGCACAAATTCCTGACCAACAGCAAATCGAAACCACCTCCGCCAATGCCTTCGACACTTTCTGGAACATCAAATTTACTGAAACCAGCCTCTTTGGAGACCTCGACCCTGGTCAATATTTTGCGCTGCGCTTCATCAACAACGAAAACCTGCTGGTCAATGGCTTACACGCCGCCTGCTGGCTAAAACTACCCACCGGCGAAACCAATTGCCTCGCAGACTCCACTGCCCTGGTACGCGCCACTGACGGCCTGGCCTTCCGCGAAATCCGCAGCGAGGATGCCACCCTGCTTCAGACCTGGAACAGCGCCGAAAATATTTTCAGCCTCGACCCTCACCCAATCGTCTGGCTTAATCGCAGCGCCGACCTGCTTTTGCTCGATAACAACGCTGCCACCATCGACCTTTACAACAAAGTTGACCCTCGGCCCGTCCAATCTGTCCCTGGCCGGTTTCTAGCCGCCGCCGAAAACAGCGCCAACCTGGCTTTTATCACCGCCGAAACCCCCGAACTCTTCAGCCTGACGATGATAGACAAAAGCACTCAAACCATGCTTTTTCAAAAACGCGAAGCCCGGCTCTTCGCCCCCATCGTTATCACGCTCAACGGCTCTACCTACTACCTGAAAGAAGATCGCGCCGACCAAAAAATTATTGTTTTTGTCATTCCGCCCGGCACCGATACAATTTTCGAGCTTGGCCGCATTGAATTTAGCTCCATACCAACCTCCCTGGCCGTATCCATCAATGGCGTCGTCGCCATTGGCCTGCAAGATGGCAACATAATCATCGTCTCCCCCGACGGTTTCACCAACGCCTCGTTTCTGGCAATGCACAGCGCCGTTACACAATTGGCCTTTAGCCCAGATGGGCGCTACCTGGCCGCCACAGGCCGCAATGCCATTAAAGTCTTTGCCGTTATCCCGCAATGAAACGTGATCTGTACCTTAAAAGCCCTTATCTGAACAGCGCCGGAAGCCTGGGCTATGACCCTGCCCGTTATATGCGTCAGCCCGGCGCTCTTGCCCTGGGCGCTTTTATCACCAACCCCATCAGCCTCAGGCCGCGCGCGCCAGCAGCCCATCCGGCTATTCTGGACTATTCGGGCGGATTCCTGTTTCACAACGGATTACCTAACCCAGGACTTGATTCCGTTCTCAAGCATTACACCCGTAAATGGCGCGACTCCCCGTTACCTGTCATCGTTCATCTGATGGCGGACCGGCCCGAAGAAACTGCCCGCATGGTACGCCGCCTTGAAACCATTGAAAATGTGATGGCGATAGAGTTGAGTTTTGCGCCGGGCCTTCCTGCCGATCTTGTGCGTTATACGCTCGAAATGGCATTGGGTGAGCTTCCCATCCTGCTCAATTTACCCACCGAGCAAATTTTAGCGCTTGGGCCGCCGATGCTTCAATTGGGCGCAACTGCGCTCAGCCTGGCCGCGCCACGCGGCGCACTCTTTCAAAATGAAGAATTGCTAAGCGGGCGTATGTTTGGCCCGGGATTGTTCCCCAAAACCCTGGAAGTTGTTCTGGCTGCAACCCGGCTGGGGCTGGTGGTGATTGGCGCTACTGGCATCTATTCGCTCGAAAATGCCCAAGACCTGCTTCGAGCCGGTGCGCTGGCAGTACAATTCGATAGCATTTTATGGAATCCTGGCTTTGGCTTTTCAACGCCATAAAAAAAACCGCCTGCCAAGGGCGGTTTTTTTTATGGTTTACTCAACCCCTTTTTCAAACCAAAAGCGTTCATTGTAGTTAAATCGGGCGGCATATTCTTGGGCAATGAACGGAACCCGCCGTACCAGCGTTTCTTGCGCTTCGGGGCTATTAATCCAAAACGAAAAAGTACCTATCATGCTTGCCAAATAGAGGCCTTCCACCAGGGTTTGCCAGTTGGCAGGCATTTTCATGTTGTTTTGATACTCTTCAAGCAAAATTGGACGAAATTCTTCGCGAGTGTCTGAAAGCGCAATCGCCAGGTCTAGCAAATAGGGGCCAAAGGCGCTTAACGAAAAATCGATGATGGCGATTTGGGGATCGTTGTAGATAAAATTGCCCTTGTGCAAATCACCATGCAGCAGGCCGTAGGTTTGACGGGTTTTTCGTAGAAGAATCAGGCTTTCTTGTAGCGTTTCCAGCACGGTTTCAAACTGGTAAAAATCGCTGTAAGCAATTCGGCCATCATTGACCGCTGGGCGTAAGGTGTCGAGACTGCAACGAAAGCTTTCCATGTCGCGCTGAGGCCGGGTGAATTTGCGCGGTAGCCGCCAATGGCTGGCGTGTTGATGCAGGCGTCCGACGAGATTGCCAATTTGACGAACGGTGTCTTCGGTTTCAAACTCGCGGGTGTAGTCAAAACCGTCTAACCAGGTTAACAGCGAGGCGTTGAGTGGGATAGAGTCGCGCTCTAGCGGGGTGACAAACTGGCCCGCGCGGTTGCGAATTGCAGCCTGCACCGGAAGCCGGGCGCGTTTCAGTGCATCCAGCCAGGCAATTTCGGATTCGATGACTGCCGGGTTTTGCCCATGCGTTCCCATTTCGGGGGTGAGGGGGTGGTGCAGGCGTAGCAGGTAGGTTCGTTTGGCTTGAACCCGGTAGGTGATGTTTTCGCTATGTTGGATGAAGGAAATTTGAGCATCGCCTAAGCCGTAAGCGTCGAGAGCCTGTCTTGCCAGGAGGTCGAAATCAGTTTCCATGTCAGAATTTTAGCACATTCTTGCTGGGATGCGGTTTTTATGAAGGAGTCGTGCTTTTTTTGTGGCGATTGACGAACGGCTTTTTTGGGTTTATACTATGTAAGCGCTTACGTAGAGATTGAAAGGTTTATGGAAACCAATAATTCTGCCACAATAGAAGATGTTGCCCGCCTGGCCGGGGTTTCGATTGCTACTGTTAGCCGGGTGGTGAATGGTAAATCGCCGGTGGTGCCCGAAACAGCCCAAAGGGTGTTGGATGCGGTTCGCGCGTTGAATTATGTGCCGCGGGCCGCAGCCCGTATTTTGGCTAGTAAACATACCAACACGCTGGGGCTGATTGTGCCAGAAATTAGCGGGGAGTTTTTTGCGCCGATGCTGCGCGGGATTGAGGCCGCCGCTGGAGAAGCTGGATTCGATTTATTGATTCATACGACTTCTTATAAGAGTCTTGAAACGCACCGGCATACGCTGGGCGAGCATAATACGGATGGGTTGTTGGTTTTTATTGACAGTATGGAATTGGCTGAGCTGACCCGGCTAAATAGTATTGGGTTTCCGATAGTTTTTTTGCATCAGACTGCGCCAGCCGGGCTTAATATTCCGGTTGTGACGGTGGAGAACAAAAAAGGGGCCATGCTGGCGGTTGAGCATTTGATCGAAGTGCATCATTGTCGCCGGATTGTGTATTTGAGCGGGCCGGAAGGTAACGAGGATTCGGGCTGGCGTGAGCGTGGCTATCGCCTGGCGCTGGAAAAGCACGGCATTCCATTTGATCCGGCTTTGGTTTTGTTTGGAAATTTTTTGAGCAAGCAGGCCGAGCGGACGATTAGCGCTGTGCTGCAAGCGAGCCTGGAATTTGATGCGATTTTTAGCGGCGACGATCTGGCGGCTGTTGGGGCCATGTCGGCGCTGCGTGAAGCCGGGCTGCGGGTTCCCGAAGATGTCAAGATGATTGGTTTCGATGATATTCCGCTGGCGCGTCACCTGACGCCGCCGCTGACCACCATCCACGCGCCCACCGAAGAAGTTGGGCGGATGGCGACAAATTTGCTGAT
This sequence comes from Anaerolinea sp., assembly GCA_020719725.1. Classification (GTDB taxonomy): domain Bacteria; phylum Chloroflexota; class Anaerolineae; order Anaerolineales; family Villigracilaceae; genus UBA8950. Next base: position 7,464 of record DYPU01000054.1, read on the forward strand.
ACGGCTGGTGCGGCGCGAAACGGTTGAATCTGAGATATTGCTGCCGACCGAGTTGACTATCCGTCAATCTTGTGGATGCAGAGCGCTGTAGGTGGTGTTTGCAGTTGACCGTTTCCAATAATTGAAAGATTTATGTGACAATCTATCGTTTTCCATCTAATTTTCTTTGGGGCGCAGCTACGGCCTCGTATCAAATTGAAGGAGCCTGGAATCAAGACGGCAAGGGCGAATCAATTTGGGATCGTTTTAGCCATACACCCGGTAAAGTAACCCATGGTGATACCGGCGACGTGGCCTGTGATCACTATCACCGCTACCCTGAAGATATAGCCTTGATGCGTCAGCTTGGATTGAAAGCCTACCGTTTTTCCATTGCCTGGCCGCGGGTTATCCCAAATGGCGTAGCCCCGCTCAATCCTGCCGGGCTGGATTTTTACGATAGCCTGGTAGACCGTCTGCTGGCTGCCAACATCCAACCCTTTGCTACGCTCTATCATTGGGATTTGCCCCAGGCCTTGGAAGACAAAGGCGGCTGGCAAAACCGCGACACCGCCCATTATTTTGCCGACTATACGGCTGTAATGGTTAAACGCCTGGGAGACCGGGTTAAACATTGGGCAACCTTCAATGAGCCGGGTGTGGCCGCTTTTGCCGGAAATTTGTGGGGCGAACATGCCCCTGGCATAAAAGACATCAAAATGGCCTTGCAAGCGGCGCATAACATTCTGGTGGCGCATGGTTTGTCTGTGCAAACCATCCGCAGCCTTGATTCGCAGCTTCAGGCTGGGATTGTGCTGAATTTGTGGCCTCACGAAGCTGCCACGGGCAGCCCCGCCGAGATTGCCGCCGCAGAAAAATCCTGGCAGGAGGGCGGCGACGTGCTGTTTCTGGATACACTCTTCCTTGGGCATTACCCGGTGGCAGGTTGGCAGGCCTCTGGCGCAAACCATCCGCAAGTGGCTCCTGGGGATATGGCCCTCATCAGCCAAAAGCTCGATTTTATGGGAATCAACTACTACTCGCGCGTTCTGGTTGATGCCAGCGGCGAACGAGTACGGGCCGAAGGTGCGGAATATACAGAAATGAATTGGGAAGTTCACGCCCCGGCGCTGTACCGTTTGCTGACGCGCATCAGCCGCGAATACCGCCTGCCGCCACTCTACATCACCGAAAACGGTGCAGCGTTTCAGGATACTCTCAGCGCGGATGGAAAAATCCATGACCCGCGTCGAGAATCATATTTGCGCGAGCACTTTATCCAGGCGCACCAGGCCATCCAAAACGGTGTCGATCTGCGTGGCTACTTCGTCTGGTCACTGCTGGATAACTTTGAATGGGGGCATGGCTTCACCAAGCGGTTTGGCCTGATTCGGGTTGATTACGAAACTCAAAAGCGCACCCTGAAAGATAGCGCCGAGTGGTATGCGGGTGTTATTCGGGAAAATGCGGTCGAATAGTGATGATGCTTTAAGGATAGCGTAAACCAGGGTTGGGCAGGGTTTGCGAACGAGACGCCAATTTTTCTTAAACAGTCAGTGAAAATCTGTTGCATCCGCGAAATCTGGGCCAGAGTTTGATTGCACATCAAAAAACTTGTTTTACACAGCGTTAAGCGGAACGCAGAGCCAATCGCCGAGTAGATGCCTGGTCTGAAACGTACCATTTTGCGCAGGGATTTTGTTACTCAAAAAGAAGGAATGAAAACTATGAAAATAACCGTGATTGGTGGTGGTTCCACCTATACCCCCGAAATTATTATGGGTTTCATGGCTCGGCTCGAAACCTTGCCCGTCACCGAATTGTGGCTGATGGACATTGACGCCGAACGCCTCGCCGTTGTGGGTGGGTTTGCCCAGCGCATCGTGAATGCGAAAGGCAATCCATTTAAAGTTATTCTCAGCACCAATCAGCGCGAAGCCATCACCGGCGCGTCTTATGTCGTGACTCAATTGCGGGTGGGCATGATGCCAGCCCGCCGCAATGATGAATATCTGGGCTTGCGGCATGGTCTGATTGGACAAGAAACTACGGGCGTTGGCGGCATGGCAAAAGCCCTGCGTACCGTTCCTGTCATTCTCAGTATTGCCAAAGACCTGCAAGAAGTTGGCGCGCCGGGCGCTTTATTGGCAAATTTCACCAACCCCTCTGGCATTGTAACCGAGGCCCTTTTTCGTTATGCCCCCCAGGTCTTGTCCGTTGGCGTTTGTAATGTGGGTATTACTGCCAAAATGAGCATGATCGAATGCCTTGAACCGGTACTCGGTGTCAAAATTGACCCAGATCGGGCAGAACTCAATACGCTTGGCCTGAATCATCTCAGTTGGCACCGCGGTTTCAAAGTGGATGGTGAGGAAATGTGGCCACACATCTTCCCGGCTTATGTGGAAGATCTGAAAAATTCAGATCTTCCTGAATGGGATGTGCGCACCATCGAAACCCTGGGGATGATTCCCAATTATTATCTGCAATATTTTTATTACACCGATAAAAAACTCAAAGAACAGCAAAACTGGCCGCCCTCTCGTGCCGATCAGGTCATTGAAATCGAAAAAGACTTATTGCGTGAATACGCCGACCCTAATCAGGTTGAACCGCCCGCTGATTTGATGAAACGCGGCGGAGCCTGGTATTCAACCCTGGCGACCAAAGTCATCAACTCGCATTACAACGACCTGGGCCAGGTGCATGTTGTCAACACCCGTCACAATGGCGCAGTGGCAGGAATGCCACAAGACTGGGTGGTGGAATTGCCTGCAAAAGTGAACAAAAATGGCATCCAACCCCTGCCTGCCGCGGCGCTGCCGCTGGCAGAATTTGGCCTGGTTTCAGCCGTCAAAATGTACGAATTGCTGACTGTTGAAGCCGCCGTACACGGCGATCGTAAAGCCGCCTACGAGGCAATGCTCGTTAATCCACTCGGTCCCAAAGCCGACAAAATCCAGGCTGTGCTGGATGATATGCTCGAAACCAACAAACAACATTTGCCACAGTTTTTCAAATAGCTGAAGCGCTCGGTATTAGCCCGGCGGTGATGGGCGTGGTGAAAAGGAGCAATCATGAAAATCGGGGTGGTTGGCGGAACCGGCAATATTAGCGAAAGTTTTGTCAAACTCTTGCTGGCGCAAGGGCATGAGGTTACTTGCATCAATCGTGGCGAGCGCAGACCCGTCCCTGCCGGAGCGCGCTTGCTCAAAATTGACCGCCGCGAGCGCGAAATCTTTGAAAAGACCATGCAAACCGAAAAGTTTGACGCGGCCATTGATATGATTGGCTTTGGCCGTGAAGATGCCGCTTCCAGCCTGAGGGCTTTTCGTGGCGTGGGCGTTTTTGTGCAGTGCTCTACGGTTTGCACCTATGGCATTCAATCCGACTGGCTGCCCATCAGTGAAGATCACCCACTGCGTCCCATTAGCCATAAGAGGTCACAATGAACCCCAATCCCGTTCTAAAAAAACTTGGTTATTCTGATACAGATAAACTGGTCATCATTCACACCGACGACATAGGCATGTGCCAGGCATCTCTGGATGCTTTTTCCGACTTGTGGGAGTTTGGCACAATCTCCTCGGGCGCGGTTATGGTTCCCTGCCCCTGGTTCCCGGCTACGGCGGCATGGTGTCGTCAACACCCAGAGGTCGATATGGGTGTTCACGCCACCTTAACCTCGGAGTGGGATAGCTACCGCTGGGGCCCGATCAGCACGGTAGACCGGGCAACGGGCCTGTTCGACGCCGAAGGCTATTTTCATCACCGCGAGCCGCCGGTTCAGGCCGAGGCGACGTTGGAGGCTGTTTGGGCCGAAGTTCAGGCTCAATTTGACAAAGCGGTTCAGTTTGGCATCGTTCCGACTCACATGGACGCCCACATGTTGACGATTCTGCACCCTCGGCTGATACGCGCCTACATCGAAACGGCGACCCAGGCCAAAGTCCCGTTTATGCTCCCGCGCTGGAGCGCCGAATTGGCGATGGGCATGGGATACGAACCTAAAGCCGCAGCCGAACTGGGCAATCTCGTTCATCAACTGGAAAAGCAAGATATTCCGCTAGTCGATAGTTTTGATTCTCTGCCGCTTGATGATCCTAACGACCAGATAAATCTCGCCAAGCATAAATTACGCGAACTGCCTGCCGGAGTTACCCACTTTGTATTTCATCCTGCCACCAACACCCCAGAACTGCGCGCCATTTGCCCAGATTGGCCGAGCCGCGTAGCCAATTACGAAGCCTTCATGAGCCATGAAATCAAAGAGTTCATCAAAAACGAGGGTATTCAGGTGATTGGGTATCGCGCCTTGCACAATTTGATGAGGAGCTAAGCTGATGCGCTATTTTTTGGGGATTGACGTTGGCTCCAGCAAAACCCATGCCCTAATTGTTGATGAAACCGGTCAGTGTCTGGGCTTTGGCAAATCTGGTTCTGGCAATCATCAGAGCGTAGGCTATGAAGCTACGGCCAGGGTGATTGCGGAATCGTTTTTGCAGGCTTGCCAAATGGCCGGGGTAACTGCCGGCCAGATTGCAGGCGCAGGATTTGGCATTGCCGGATACGACTGGCCGTCAGAATTAGACGAGCATATCGCCTGCATTCACCCGACTGGTATTGTTTGCCCCATCGCAGTTGTCAATGACGGCGTAAATGGCTTGATGGCAGGCACAACTCACGGCTGGGGCGTAAACGTCACCGCCGGGTCGGGCGTGAATGCACGCGGGCGCGACCGGACCGGGCGCGAAGGCCGCATTGTAGGCAATGGTGCCTATTTTGGCGAATTTGGCGGCGGCATTGAAATTGTCGGCTGTGCCCTGCAAGAAGTAAACTACGCTTGGATTAAGCGCACCCCGCCAACGGCGCTAACACAGATTTTTCTGGATGTCACCGGAGCGAAAAGCGAAATCAACCTGATGGAAGGCCTTTCCAACGGCTATTATGACCTCTACCCGGCAATCGCCATCAAAATCTTTGAAGCGGCTGAAACTGGTGACGAGGCCGCCCAGCGGGTGCTCCAATTTTCTGGGCAAGAACTCGGCCACTTAGCCGTTGCTGTCATCCGTCAACTCGATCTTGAAGCCGAAGCGGTCGAAGTGGTGCAATCGGGCAGTGTTTTTGATGGCGGCCAGCGGATTACAGACCCCATGCGCACTGTCATTTTAGCGGCAGTCCCCAGAGCTAAAATCATCCGGCTTGATGCGCCGCCGGTGATCGGCAGCCTGCTGCTGGGCATGGAGGCTGGCGGCTATGATGGCTACCCCCTGCGCGAGAAAATCATTGCATCCACCAATGGCTGGTTGAAGAACAAATGACACCCAACGAAAAAGCCACCCTAAAACAGGATGGCTTTTTCGTTGGGTCGGGTATAATCTTGAAAATGTTTGTGCCGAAGGAGGGAATTGAACCCTCACTCCTCACGGAACACGATTTTGAGTCGTGCGCGTCTGCCAGTTCCGCCACTCCGGCAAAAAAACTCTGTAGCGCCCGCAAGTATACCACTCTCAAGCATAAGGTCAAGATGAAACTCGGAATTATAGGTCTCCCCCAATCAGGCAAAACCACTCTGTTCAATGCGCTCACCCGCAACAATACGCCCACCAATGCCTCCGCCGGACGCATTGAAGTTCACAACGCCGTTGTCGATGTTCCCGACCCGCGCGTCGACAAACTCTCTGCGATGTTTAACCCTAAAAAGACCATCTATGCTAAAGTGGCCTACGCCGATATTGCCGGGTTAGATGGTTCTGCCGGTAAAAGTGGCATTTCTGGAATACTGCTTAATACACTGACCCAAATGGACGGGTTTTTGCACATTGTGCGCGGCTTCGACGACGAGAATGTACCTCACCCCAATGGCTCAGTAAATCCGGCCCGCGATCTGGAAGCCATGTTGACAGAGCTTTTGCTCAACGACCTGATTGCGGTTGAACGCAAACTGGAAAAGCTCAACGATGAACGCCGCAAGGGAGGCACCGACAAAGCGCTCAACGCCCGCCAGACCGAATTGTTCGAAAAGCTGCTTGCCACGCTGAACGAAAACCAGCCGTTGCGCACCCTTAGCTTTACTTCGGATGAACTAAAAGAACTTGCCAGTTTTGGCCTGCTCACCCGCAAACCGGTTTTGACAGTCTTCAACCTGGGTGAGGGCCAAAAGCCCCTGGCTCTGACGCCGGATCACCCCTCGGTGACTCTGATGGGCAAGCTGGAAATGGAAATAGCCCAACTCTCTGCCGCCGACGCAGCCCTGTTTATGGAAGAATATGGTATCGACGAACCCAGCCTGAATAAGATGATTCGGCTTTCCTACGACCTGCTCGGCCTGCAATCCTTCTTCACCGTTGGCCCGGATGAATGTCGGGCTTGGACGGTGTATCGCGGCGCAACCGCCCCTGAAGCTGCCGGAGAAATTCACTCTGACTTGCAAAAAGGGTTTATCCGCGCTGAAGTTACTGCCTACGAAGACCTGATTGCGCTGGGAGGGTTGGTGGAGGCTAAAGCCAAAGGCAAGCTGCGCCTGGAAGGCAAAGAGTACATCGTCAAAGATGGCGATATTCTCAACATCCGCTTCAGTAACTAAAAAAATGGTCGGGGCCGGTCTATGCGAGCGGCCCCGACCATTTTAATTTAAGTGAACAAGCCCGCCTGGCTCGATTGGCTCGTTTTTCGCTGAAAAAAGCCCCAAACCGTGTTCGAAAATTCCCCGCAAGCAAATTCTATCGTTTTGTTACCCTCACGGATAATGTACACCGTAAAACAATCATTTTGCCAGTGATATAACGGATCACTGATGGAGGCTGTTTCGCCGGTTGGCTGCCAACTGCGCGACCAAACATTGATGCCGTCAATTTCAAAAAGCGCGCCATCGAAACAGTGGCCGATAAAATGCCATTGGCTCACAGCTTAGCCTTGCTCACGCAGTTTTTGTAACTGTTCTTCTTTATGCCGCCGGATGCGAATGGCAATGGGTGCGCCAAGATAGCGCTGAAGCATGGCTTCTGTCAAAATAGGTTCGTAGTAATCTGCCATGGCTTCGGCCAGGGTGACGGTTGGGTTGCTGTACTGTTCTAGCGTGACCTGGTCGCCAGCTTTCACAAGCCCTTCCTGTAAAACGCGGCAGTATAAGCCGGGGCGCCCGGAAAAGCGAAATTGTTTGACAAAATTGGGGATTTTCATGCGCCCGGCCAGGGTGCCGCAGGGAATGCGCGGGGCGGTCACTTGCAGAATGACCTCGCCGATGTGCAAAATAGCGCCGATTTGGGCGGGGCCGCTTTCCAGGCCGCTGATCGTCAGGTTTTCGCCAAATGTTCCAGGGGCGATCTCTTGCCCTAGTTCAGCCACCCACCACTCGTAATCTGCGCCGCCATACAGGTAGAGGGCCTGGTCGGGGCCGCCATGATGTTTTGAATCGCCGATAAAGTCTCCGGGAAGTCCGTTTTTGCTCACTAAAACGGGGCCTGCTACGGGCTGTTTGAAAATACCGGTTTGTTCTGTTTTGTTTGGGCGGACAAGAGTCTGCTCTTGCCCAATGTTGATGCTGGTCAGTTGCATGGTTGTTCCTGTTATTTTTGGCTTTGGCACGCGGGGTGGACAATATAAAAAGCGGGAGGTTATCCCGCTTTGCTTGGCTCTATTCTTGTGGGGCCTGCGTGGATGTATCCAACGCGGGGGCCTCTTTTTTGTTTTGTTTGCGTTTTATCTTTTGTTCTTGCTTTTTTTTCTTTTCCAATTCTTTTTGGCGCTTCTCATGCTTGTAATTGACTTTGACCAAGGTAACATCCTTTTCTTTGGGAATTAGCTATGTTCAGTTATTTTTAAGCATTATACATCCAAACAAGGAATTGACATTTGGCAAGCGTCTAAGCCAGTTTTCAGGATGGATTTAAAAAGCCGAACTGTTAAGCCCGTAAGTAGTTTTGGCTTTTGCGCTATTTGTGACGAGTTGGCTTTCCTATTTGACCAAGCTCATAAAACAAACGCTAATCTCAAGCAGTTATTTTTTAGCAAATATGTTTTTTGTGGTTAGTGTTGTGGGCCAGAAAACCTTGTTTATTTCAATCCCAAGATTTCATAGGCTGGCACTGGTTCCCGCTTGCCTTTGACGGTGATTGGCTCCATAAAACGCGCTTCGACGAAATCTTTAACGCGTTCATAAGCCACCTGGCTGATGAGAATCTGGTTGCGGGCCGAGTTTTCTTGTAGGCGTTTTGTTGTATTCACGCTGTCGCCGATGGCCGTATATTCCAGTCGTTTTTCGGTCCCTATCAGGCCTAAAACAGCGTCGCCATAGTGAATGCCAACTCCAAACCCTAGATGCGCTTCGGGTGGCAAGACGGCGTGCAGAGCAGCGATTCTGTCGCGCAATTTGAGCGCGGCTCGTACGGCTCGTAAGGTGTGGTCTTCCTGTGGAATGGGGGCATTGAACCAGGCCATCACCGCATCGCCCAAAAACTTGTCAATGGTTCCTTCTTCTTCCAAAACAACTTCGGCTCCGGCGGCCAGGTAGCGGTTTAACACCGAAACCAGTTGTTCTGGCGATTGGGTTTCGCTAAAGCTGGTAAATCCTCGAATATCGGCAAACAGGACTGTGATGTCGGTGCGTTTACCGCCCAAAGCCAGGCTGTTGGGGTCGAGTTGTTGAATGACTGCCGGGGAGACCATCCGTTCGAAGAGTTTGCGCTGCGCTTCGAGGCGTTTTCTTTCCGTCAGGTCGTCTAGCACTATGGCGACGCCTTGCATGGTGTGTTCGGCGTCTCTTAGTGGCGAAACATTTAACCGCCAGTCTACTGGGCCGCGTTCGGGCAGGCTGTGGCGCACTTCCAGGTCTGTCATTGGGATGTCTTGAGTGCGGACGTTGGTGATTTGGGGCAGAATGTCATTTGCAATGGAGGGCATTACTTCGTAGAGCTTGCGTCCAATAATTTGGGCGGTGCTTTGGCCCAAAATTGATTCTGCGGCGTGGTTGCAAAGTGTTACCTGGTCTTCGATGTTGGCTGTGATAACTCCGCTGGCAATGGAAGCAAAGATATTATCCATCATATTCTTTAGTTCGGTCACTTCGGCTAGGGTGCGGCGGACTGAAGCGAATAAGCGCGCGTTTTCAATGGCAATTGCCGCCTGGTTGGCAAAGACTCCCAGCAAGTCGCGCTCAGATTCTGTAAAAATTCCACTGCGAATGCGATTATCGGCGTAGATGACACCAATCATATCGTTTTTGACTTTGAGCGGTACGCATAGAATGGAGCGCAAGTTAAAGGCGATGATGCTTTCTTGCCCGCCAAAGCGTGGGTCTTCCTGGGCGTTGGTCGTCAGGATCGCATCGCCGGTTTCGATTACTTTTTGCATGACGGTGCGGCTGACGGCGTATTCGGATTGATTGAGCGATTCTTGTTCCCAGTTGCGAGCTATGCGGGTGGTCATTTGTCCGGTGTTGTCGCGCAGCATCATAAAGCCGCGTTCGGCTCCCGTCAGCCGGACGATGTTATCCATCACAATCCGCAACACATCATCTAAGTCTAGTGATGAGTTAATGACCTGGCTGATTTCGGTCAGCGCCAATAGGTTGTTGCGTTCTTCGGCGAAAGCGGCCACTTCTTGCGCAATGCGATACAAGCGGCTTTCGAGGGTGGAGAGATTCTCCAGAGTATCTGGCTGTAAATTGGCGCGCACGGGCAAAATAGAAGTACGAATTTGCCCCGCCAGTTGGCTGAGTGCTTTGATTTGTTGATCTACGGGTAAGGAAGGGCTTTCACTCATACGGGTGCTCCTAAAAAGAATTGACGAACAATTTGCTGGATGGTGTAGTAGCGAACTTTCCATCCGGCACGCGCTGCGCTTGATGAATTACCAGAAGTGGGGCTATACAGGGTTTTTTCGTGTTCTTGCGCCAAAATTTTAATGTCTTGTGAGGCTGTTGGCACTAATTCGGTAAGTTCTTGAACGCGCTCGGCGGGGGTCATGTGGCGGGGCTGTGTTTTTCTTAGCCAGGCCAGGCATTGGTTAACGGCATGGAAGGCGCGTTCCACTTCGTTTAGCTCGCTCCAGCATTCCCAGCTTTTCAGCCAGCTCGGAATGGAAGCGCCGCGATTGTGATAAATAGCCAAAATCAATTTTGGCAAGCGTCTGGCAAAAGAAAGTTTCAGATGTTGCCGCCAGAGCCAATAGCCTGGAATGCCAAATGCTAAAATAATTATAATCCACGATAAAACGACCTTGTATTGCAATATGTCACTGGTTAGGGTGGTGGTGGGAGCGGGCGGCGCTATTGGTTTATCGTTAAACAGGGGAACATCGTCTTCCAACCCAAGCTGGCGGTAAAGTTCTTTCTCATCTGGTTCGTTGTTGGCTTCTAGCTCGATTCCGCTGGGGCGGGTGAGCGGTAATTGGTTGGCGGTTGGTTCAAATTCCACCCAGCCAATTTCTGGAAAATATACTTCGGGCCAGGCGTGAGCATTTTTAGCGCGGACAACAAACAGCCCGTTTTCTTGTTTTCCTTCGGCATATCCAACCGCCAGCCGGGCTGGAATTCCGACAGAACGAAGCAAAATCACTTCGGCGGTGGCAGAATAGGTGCAGTAGCCGCTCTTCCAGGTTAGCAAAAACCATTCCAGTGTATCCAGCCCAAACGGAGGTGTTGGGACGGTGGTCTTGTACGCAATATTTTTCCGTAAATAATCGGTAATCGCTGCGGCTTTATCATAGGGGGTTGTATATTCTCGTGTGATTTCTTGCGCCAGAGAACTAATCCGTGGGGATAAGGTTTCCGGCAGGCTCAAATAGCGTTCTTGCACCCAGAATGGGTATTTTTCTCCGGCCTGGCGCAGATCAAGGATGGATGGATTTATCACAATGGAACGCGCCCGATACCGTTCACCGGGAGCCAGGGGTGGGTCGGCGCGCACGTTGATGAGGTCCATTGGCTCGGTTTGGATTGGGCTATATTTCAATGTTGCCGGACGGCTAACCCAAACGGGTTGATTGGGCAGCGCCAGCGCAGATTGGGCAATAAAAAGCCACTCAAATTCAAATTCGGTGTTTTCTTCGCCTGAGATCGGTATGCCAAACTCCCCCGCATCTGGGGAAAAAGCGAGCGTGCGTGTTTCTGCGCTTTGCCAGTTTCCTTTTTTGTAGGTATCATAGACCCTTACGCGCCAGTAGTAGCGCGAAGCGCTGGCTGAGGGGGTTTTAACTCGAAAAAGGATACTATCTCCTTCTGCGGCATTGTTTCCCATCGCCAATATGTTGCCATAACGTTCTGGTACTATTAATGGCGGGCCGGTGAGGGCCGCCAGCGCATTGTTAATGCGTTCCTGAACTATTTTGAACGATTGACTGCTTTCTCGCCACCAGCGCGCCGCTGCCGGGATGGCGCTGGCTGGGGGCGGCAGTAGCCATGCCAGGATGATGATGAGAATAGTGAGCAATATTATGCTGTTGTTTAAGTCAAATTCTGGCTCTGTTCCTGTAAAAATATGTTTTTCGCGCCAGAGCTTTGCGCTTTGGAGATAATTAATTCGTCCAATCACTAATAAAATTAAACCAAAATAAATAGCCAGAACCCAAATTTTTTCAGCTCGAAAGCCATCGTAGTATTGAATTAGAATAATCGGGATGCTGGGTGGGATAAGCCCTGCTAAAATCTTCCGGCTTTCGATGATTTTTTGCCCGCTAATAATACCGATCAGCCAAAACAGCAACGAGGCTGTAGCAATAAACAACAGGGGGTCTTCCACCGGTTCAGCCCGAAAAAACACTCCCAGCGCGTAGGCCGCCCGCCCCGCCAGGCTGGCAAGCCGAACGGCTAAATCATCTTCTCCAATAATTAGATTCAATAAAAGCCAGGGGATAAACAGCACGGAATACCCAATTATCAAAATTCTGCGGCCTGTTTTGCCAAAATAGCTCACGCCCAGCGCCAGCCCCAGGATCGTTCCGAGAATGGCTGCGCTTTGCACCAAGATTAAATCGTCGGTCCAGCGGGTCATTACCAATCGCCCGGAAGAAATCGCCATTATCAAAACAAATAAGATTACAATATAGCCGTCCCAGGCCCGCGTCATGTTGTTTTTCATATAGTGAGTGTACAATATTCAAGGTCTATTCGTCAAACCATGTTTGGAGGTGCAAGATGGAAGTATTTTGGCAACCCGGTGTCGATTTTATTCTCGTCTTTCAGGCTCTTGGGACTTGGTTAGCCCTGCCCATGTTATTTTTCTCTTTTTTGGGGTCGGAAGAGTTTTTTTTGCTGGTTTTGCCGGTTTTGTATTGGTCTGTAAATGCCGAACTGGGCTTGCGGGTGGGATTTATGCTTTTATTTAATGGAGCCATCAACGACAT
>DYPU01000004.1 GCA_020719725.1 Anaerolinea sp.
TAGGCACGCCGCCAGCGTTCATCCTGAGCCAGGATCAAACTCTCCGCAAAAATTTGTTTCACCCTCACGGGTGGTAAATTACGGAGTTAAAACGACAGGGTTTGTCGTACTTCCTATCACTTTTCAGTTGTTAAGGTTCTGTCAACCGAGCGGGCTGTGTTCTACCCGCAACACGTTGGCCTGTCAAGAGCTTTCGAGAGACAAATTTACCGATGTCTGACTTCAACATCGGCTCGCCAGATTTATAAAGCCAAACGACTAATCGTCTCCGGCAGGACTGGTTGCTCTCTCAATTGTTAGCGATTTGTCTTTTGATGGACGAAACCGTTCTTCGTGACTGGCTTATCTATTATATTCAAGCCGTTCTTTTTGTCAAGGTTTTTGTCAGACCAATTTTGAAACCTGTTTGCAACTTTTTTGTCAGACAACTCTCTTGTTTTTCGCTCCGTTTTTTGGGGCGAGAGCGAATTATATTCATTCGCCGTTTTCTGTCAAGGGTTTTGCTCGACCAATTTCAGAACTCTTTGCTTTTGTCGGGCTACTCGCTTGTTTTTGTCACCCCGTTTTTTGGGGCGAGAGCGAATTATACGCATCCGCTATTTTCTGTCAAGGGCATTTTGCAATCAAATTGTATTCTGTTTAGATGTTTCACTTTTTGGTTGCCGTCCGTAACAGCGAAGGCGTATTATATGCGCAAGGTGAAATGAGTCAAGGCCTTTTGGGGCGTTTTTTGACTTTTTAAGGTTAAAGATTTCGATTCTTTAAGGTTTAGGGGCTTTTTGCTGATTAAACGGGGGATTTCAGTAGGGTTGGAAAAGCAAAAGGGGCGGTTGGGACATCCGCGCTGACAATGTACTTGGGAAGCTGGTTCTTCTGATGGGGGGTGTTCCGGGTTGAATCAGGCTGGTAGAAGCAGTGGACGGGTTTTAGAGTGCGAAGCGGTGGCAAAATCCGGGTAGGTAGTCTGATTGGTTTGGGCGGGGGAAGTGGCGCAGGAGTAATCATCTCTTTTTTACTTATAAAAGAGAGCGTAGAAAGGTGGTCGGGTTGGGCAGTTTTTATACTATACTTAGAAAAATCGCGCAGGAGAGTGCTATGTCTGGTACAAATATTCCTTATTTGAAAGATCCGCTGGGTAATGAACATTTGTTGGAGTTTGATGTTACGCATTTGGGGCGTTCGGTTGAGAATGAGATTGTGATTATTAGCAATCGAGCTTCGCGCGAACATGCGTCGATTCGACGGGACGGGCGAAAAGTTTTTTTGGAGGATTTAGGCAGCACAAATGGTTCTTTTTTGAATGGTGAGCGAGTGCTGGGGAGTGCTTTGTTGCGCGATGGGGATGAGGTGATGGTGGGCGAGGTTGTCTTTGTTTTTCATGATCCTGATACGACTACCCGCGAAACTCCTTTTCCTGAATTGGAGGTTAGCCTTGAGGCCGGGGAGGTGCGTTTAAATCGGCGTTTGCTTGCCCTTTCGCCTAAAGAATTTGCTCTGGTGACCTATCTTTATGAAAATCGGGGCAGGGTATGCTCGAAAGATGAGATTGGGCGGGCGGTCTGGGTTGAGTATCAGTCTGGGATTTTTGATTATCAGATTGAGAACCTGGTGCGTCGGCTGCGAACGAAGGTGGAAATTGACCCAAATGCGCCCATGCTTTTGGTAACGGTGCGCGGTTTGGGATATAAGTTGGTGGGAAAAAGCGATGGGTAAGCATTGTTTTTGTGCGCGGCTTTAGATTTAAGCAGATTGATACCATTTTGTTCTGAGCCTATAGGGTGCTGTTAGTAAATAGATAGGTTGAAACTCGCGTATGGGGATAAGATAAACGCAAGTAAAACATTGGAGTGAGTTATGGCAAACACGTTGGCAGGTCAGACATTAGGAAAATATCGGGTATTAGATGCATTGGGACGGGGTGGGATGGCGCAGGTTTATCGGGCTTATCATCCCCATCTTGACCGCTATGTTGCCATTAAGGTGCTGCGCTCCGATTTGGTGGAACAGGACGAATTTTTGGCGCGGTTTCGGCGCGAGGCACATGCAGTTTCAGGTTTACGACATCCCAATATCGTGCAGGTTTTTGATTTTGATGTGCAGGATGAGATGCACTATATGGTGATGGAATTGCTGGAAGGCGATACCTTGCGGGCGCGGCTTAATGAATATCGAATCCGAGGCGAGCGAATGCCTTTGCCCGAAATTTTGCGAATATTAAGCGAAGTACTAAGCGGCCTAGGCTATGCTCATAAAGAAGGAATTATTCACCGCGATATTAAGCCCGCCAATATTATGCTCACCAAACGGGGCCAGGCAGTACTAACCGATTTTGGAATTGCTCAAATTGTGGGCAGCACCCAGTACACCGTCTCAGGCGCGTTAATGGGAACGCTGAATTACATGGCTCCCGAACAGGGCTTTAAGGGAACTTGCGACGAACGCAGTGACATTTATTCTTTAGGGATTGTCTTTTATGAAATGCTGACCGGCTACACCCCCTTTGATGCCGATACGCCATTGGCGATTTTGATGAAGCATCTGAACGACCCATTGCCGTTGCCCAGCCAAATGGACCCAACCTTGCCGCACGAATTGGAACACGTCGTTTTAAAGGCCCTGGCAAAAGACGCAGGAGATCGCTTTCAGAGCGCGGCTGAGATGTTAGCCGCCATCAGCGTGGCGTTAGAGAAAAAAGTGTCAGACTCCCCACGACCTGTTATCGCCCCGCCTGGTGGCATTTCAGTTCAGCCAGTCTTTTCTGGCAGAGCGCGCCAACAGCTTAACGATCGGAGATTTGCAGAAGCCGACACCAACATGGAAATTCCTTTCATCCACCAGGATGGGCAAGTAACCAGTTTGCTGAAGCGCTTCACCCCACTTCCCATCAGCCCAACCAGCGCCGTCTTTGCCAGCCTAACCATGTTCACGGTGGTCAATCTGTTCGCGGCAATGATCAGTACCTTCAGCGGTATCAGTGTCTTTGAGTATGGCTGGGCCTTCGAAATATTTCTAGTGGCTGGGCTGCTGGCCTTTATTGGCTGGGGGACCCAAACCCCCTGGATGCTTATTCCGAGCATTATTGTCTTTGGCAACGCAACTCTGTTGGCCTATTCCGCCATCAGCGGGCGATGGGGCGACTGGTTCTTCTTATGGATGTTTGAACCGCTGATTGTGGGCTTTGCCATTTACCTGCCAACCCGGCTCAATGAGCGCCCAAAAGAAGAAATCCAGGCCTGGGGCCGAATTAGCGGCTTTGCGCTGGGCACGCTGGCAGTTTTACTGGCCTGTCTAACGTGTAGCCTCTCCATCCTAACTTCTCTAATCCGTTAAAAACAAGATTAACCTTCGTCTCCTTCCGGTAAAAAACTGCCGGTCTGGTTCAACACGCCCAAAACTATATCAAAAGGATAAAAAATGAAACCTGAACGTATACTTTCTCTTATTTTTGGCTTCGGCCTGCTCATCATTGGCGGGCTAAGCCTGCTCGGCAACCTGTTTTTACAAACCCAGGCCTGGCGTTTATGGCCGCTTACCGTCCTAATAGCTGGTTTAGCGCTCACCGCACCCGGCTTTTTAGCCCTGGCACGGCGCGGCATGGGAGGCTTCTTCATTCCTGGCCTGCCAGTGCTTGTCACCGGTGGAATTTTGATGTTTGCCAGCCTAAGCGGCAATTGGAGCATTTGGGCGCTGGTCTGGCCGTTGGAAGTTCTAGCCGTCGCGCTCGGATTTGGGCTGGCTGCCGTTTTCATGCGAGTGCCGGGGCTGGCAATTCCGGCCATTATCATCGGCGTCAATGGCCTGGTTCTGGGATTCTGCAACCTGACCGGTCTATGGGGCGCCTGGGCCATCTTATGGCCGGTGGAGCCGCTGGCGGTAGGCCTGGGACTACTGGTGGTAGGCATCGCCAACCGCTCGTCAGGAACCAAACTAGCCGCCATGATTTTAATTGGCATTGCCGGAGCCGGATTTTTCCTGACATCCTTCATCAGCGCCTTCAACACAACCATCTTACGCTTTGCCGTACCTGCCATGCTGGTGCTGACCGGAATACTGTTGGTTGGGATGACTTTTTTCAAGCACGAAGTACCAGTGTCCTCAGAAACCGACTAAACCAAACCTAACGAGGCCCTTATGAAAAACTTCCTATTTCCACTCATCTCAATTTCAGCCTTTTTTCTAAATGCTTGTGGCGCAGGCATCCTCATTGGTTCGGGACACCTTCAACAAGAGAGCCGTCAAGTTCAAAACTTTGACCAAATTTCGCTTTCGATTGCAGCGCGAGTGCTATTGACCCAAGCCGATAGCGAAAGCTTGGAAATCAGCGCCGAAGAAAATCTTCTACCCTACATTCATAGCAAAGTCGAAAACGGGGTTTTAGTTCTCTATCTTGAGCCAGAATTTGCCAGCCTTCAACCCACCGAAGAAATTCTTATTACGGTAAGTGCCAAATCGATCGAGGCGCTAACGGTAAACGGGTCTGGCAAAATCGAATCAGAAAAATTGAATTCGAAAAATATAAAGCTAACAGTTAACGGCTCTGGCACAATCGACATCAACCAACTGGAAGCTGAACAAATCTCAGCCAGCCTCAGCGGCTCTGGTGAGATAAGATTGGGCACGGCCCAGGCCCAAAACATCAACTTGCGCATTGACGGGAATGGCAAGTATGTTCTTTCGGGAAAAACCAGCACAGCAGGACTGCTCATCAATGGTTCTGGCAGAATTCAGGCGCAAAATTTGGAATGCCAAACCGCACAAACCGAAATCAACGGATCGGGAACGATCACGGTCTGGACCTCCGAACAATTGAACGCGAGTATTACTGGCAGTGGCCGAATTGTTTATCGAGGCAGTGGTAAAGTCTCAAAAACCATTATTGGATCAGGAAACATCTCACCAGAATAGAAAATTAGAATCAAAAAAACTCCGGCACAGGCCCGGAGTTTTTTTGATTCTAATTAGTTCATTTCTTGTCGGCCTGAAAGCGCCCGCAACAGCGTATTCTGATCGGCGTATTCTAAATCGCCTCCAGCGGGCAGCCCGCGTGCCAGGCGGGTAACGTGAACGCCAAATTGCTGTAGCTGCTGACGCAGGTAAAGCGCAGTAGCATCGCCTTCCATGCTGGGGTTGGTGGCCAGGATAATTTCGCTAACATCGCCACGCGCGACACGTCCAATCAGCGCTTTAATCTTTAAGTCATCCGGGCCAATTCCCTCAATGGGCGAGAGAACTCCGTGCAAAACATGATATTTTCCCTTAAACGCGCCGACCCGTTCCAGCGCCAGCACATCCAGCGGCTCTTCGACCACGCAAATAAGCGCAGTATCCCGCTGAGGGCTGGAGCAAATTTCGCACAGTTCACGCCCGGCCAGCATGATGTTGAAACAGTCTGGGCAAAAGGCGGTTTGTGATTTTAGCGCAATCAGCGCTTCGGCCAGCTGGGTGGAAATGTCTTCGGAGGCGCGCAGCAGGTGAAAAGCCAGCCGCGAGGCCGATTTTGGGCCAATGCCGGGCAGGCGCTCGAAGGCGATGATTAAGTTTTGGATGGGTTCAGGCAGCAACATTTCAGTTTTCCAATTATCCGACAGGTGAGCTATTCGTTTTTAGTTTGTAAAAATAGTCGCGCCGCCCGCCGTGAAGGGCACAAAGCTAGAAGGGCAGGCCGTTTGCCATTGGCCCCAAGCGCTGCTGCTGTAGCTCACGCGACTTTTCGAGGGCCAGGTTGACGGCGATTAATACCATGTCGTTGAGCATTTCGGCGTCGGCATCCTTCAAAAAATCCGGATCGATTTCAACACCAGCGCATTTTTGGTCGCCAGTCATGCTGACTTTGATTGCGCCGCCGCCCGCGCTGGCTGTAACCGTTTCGAGGGCCAGTTTTTCCTGGGCTTCTTCCATTTGGCGTTGAAGTTTTTGAATCTGGGCCATCATTGGGTTACCGCCGCCCAGGCCGGGTTGTTTATTAAATCCTTTTGCCATTGTTTTTTCTCCTAAATGAGATTAAGGGTAGGCCTATTGCCAAAGAACTGTTTTGCCACAGAACATCCAGCATTGGCCGAGTTTTTTTGTTGATTCAGCAAGATGAAGGGAATTTCTTGGCGGTCTGTGTGACGTTGAGAGTTGACAGCGCCTTAAATTATGGTTTGGCATTTAACCGTAAAGCGAATTCGCGAAGTTGGCTGGGGCTAACGAGTTTGAGCAGCACCAGATCAGCCTGATGCTGCACCAGGTCGGCCTGAAGCGCATTGGCGGTCGCCAGGATGACCTGGGTGGCGGCAAGTCGCTTTTCAGCGCGGATGTAGGCTAAAATCTCTCCCGTCCAGAGACGCCGGGCAAGTTCATGTCCAAAACAACCAGGTCTGGAGCACACAGCGCTAACTGGGCCAAAGCCTGAGTGCCGTCAAGAATAGAGGTGACTTGAAAATCATTTTTTAAGACAATGCTAAAGATGTGATTAAGCTGGGTATCGTCTTCGATAATGAATATCAACGGTTTGCTCATAAATTTGCCTTTTAATTGGAACTAACCATTTTAGCCGCTATTTCTTGCAAGCGGGAGACGCTAAATGGTTTGACGAGCACCAGGTCTGCTTTATTTTCCAATTGTTTCGCTATGGCAATGTCTGCGGTCATGACAATGACCGGAATGTTCTGCCAGCGCTCGTCGGCGCGTAGCAAGCTAAGTACATCGACCCCGGAAACAAACGGAAGGTGGATGTCCAATAAAATCAGGTCTGGGGTTCTGGATGCCAAAATATTCTTGTAGGTAGTACCATCCTGATCTAAGGCTATTTCGAAACCGCTCATTTTTAATGCGGCTGAAAAAATTTTACTAAGTTTGGGGTCGTCTTCGAGTATAAGGGCTAAAAGGGCCGGCATTGTTATTGCTCCAGAGGGTGTTCCAGGATGGGTAGGCTAATGGTAAAGGTGCTGCCTTTGTCAACTTCACTTTCCAACGTAATATTACCCCCCATTAGTTCAACTAACTGTTTGGTAATGGATAGTCCCAAGCCAGTTCCACGATTGTAGTGAGTAATGGCATTATCTACCTGACGAAATGGCTCAAAGATGTATGCTTGAGCCTCTTTGGGAATCCCGGCTCCGGTGTCAGAGACTCGCATTATCCAGTGGCGGCTATCGGGGCGTAGGAAATCGATTTGGATGTGGCCTGTCATTGTAAATTTGATTGCATTGCCAGTCAAGTTTATTAGAATTTGCTGCAATCGTTTGGGGTCGCCATATAGGGTGGCAGGCAAATCGGAGACGATGGAATGCTTCAAATTTAGGGATTTGTTTTTTGCCAGGACATCCATTACTGCCAGGGTTTGTTCAATGAGCGCGATAGGCGAGAACGGAATGACGCGTAACTGGACAGATCGGGCTTCGATCTGGGCCTGGTCGAGCAGTTCGCCAATCATTGTGCTGAGGTAATTGGCGCTATCGACAATATTATCAACGGCATCTTTTTGTTCATCATTGCTAAGTTTTCCGAAAAAGGCGTTCTGAAGCAGTTCGGCATAGCCAATAACGCCTCCCAGAGGCGTGCGCAGTTCGTGGCTGACCTTGGCGAGCAATTGGCTTTTAAACCGACTGGCATCAAGGGCTTGGTCGCGCGCAATGGCTAATGCATCTTGGGCTTGTTTCAGGCGGGTAATATCACGGGCGACAGCCTGGAAGCCGGCGACTTTGTCATTTTCCCAAATTATTTGAACATTCTGGCCCAGCCAAACTTCGTGTCCACCCTGCGTGAAGGCTTGAAATTCGAAATAGGTGTTCTCTTCGCCTTTTAGGAATTGCCGCACATAAAATCGTTTAAGTTTGGTCGTCCATTGAGGGGTCGCCAATTCAAGATAGCTGCGCCCTAATACCTCAGCTTCTGTCTTAAAGCGCATCACATTTAATGCGGTTGGATTGATGTAAGTAAAGTGGCCTTCAGCGTCTGCGCGGTAAATAATATCGCTGGCATTTTCGACAATTTGGCGGAAGCGCGTTTCGCTTTCTTGCAAAAGCAACTGATTCTGATTACGTTCAATCAGATGACCGAAGGTGCTGCCCAAAAGCGAAACCAACTCCAGTTCATAGCTGCGCGGAGCGCGCCCTGTCAGTAAATTGTCGCAAACCAGGTAGCCGATCGCTTTTTGCCCATTCCAAAGCGCCGAAGCGACCTTCCAGCCCGTTCCAACTACGCCATAATTATCGTAAAGTGGGGCGTTTTCCCATATTTTCGTGTGATTGAGGGCATTGACGACTTCCATAGTCCAGTGATTTGGGATGATTTTTTCGCGGTAATAACGCTCATTCCGCACCCTGCCATCTGGCTGGACGCCATACGTTCCAATAATGGAGTGGCTGGCTTCGTCCAATAGGAATAATCCCACCCGATCCAGCCCCAGGCGGCGCTGGGTAAATTCAATCATTTGAATATATAGCTGCTCGCTTTCCTGTAACTGGCTCAGTTCAAGGTGAATTTCCTGGAGCGACTTCATATCTTCTACAAAGCGTAGGTTACGTTCTTCAGCCCGTTTGCGCTGTTCGATTTCTTCGAGGGCCGAATCGTACAGGTTGGCATTATCAAGGACCAGTGCCACCAATTGCGAGAACAAAATCCCAGTTTCAATTTGATCCGAGGTAAAAGGATAGTGTTCTTGGGTGCGCCCCAGCGCCAGAACGCCGATACATTCGGCACCTACCATGACAGGAAAATCGGCAATGGCGTGCAAAGGATTGGCATCGTAAATATCACGATGTCCCGACCAGGCGACGTAATCTTCCAAGACCACCGGCTGGCCGGTATCATGGGCCTTCCAGGTCAATTTAACCTGGGTGCGGTCCACTTTGTCACCCACCAGGTAAGGCTGGTTTTTGGTGAACGCGCGCACCGTCATATAATCCCCTTGTTTAAGCATAATTTCACCCAGTGGGGCATCCAGCAATATGCAGGCGCGTTCAACCACTACATTCAATAATTCTTCAATATTCTGGCGGTTAAGCAGGTCGAGGGTGGTCTGGTGCAATATAGAAAGATAATCGTTTTGCTTTTTAAGTTTTTGCTGCAATTCTTTGGCAATCGTGATATCTTCCTTGATGGCAACATAATTGGTGACGACTCCCTCTTTGTTTTGCACTGGCGCGATGGTGGCCAATTCCCAGTATAGAGAATTATCTTTACGTTGGTTCTGGAGTTCGCCGCGCCAAATCTGGCCGGAAATAATGGTTTTCCACATCTGGGCATAAAATTCCGGCGATTGAGCACCAGATTTTAAAATACGCAGGTTTTTCCCAAGCGCTTCAGCGAGTGAATAGCCAGTAACCAATTCGAAACGGGGGTTGGCATATTCAATATCGCCCTTTGTATCAGTAATAACCACGACATTGCCACTCTGTTCAATTGCCAAAAAATATTTACGCAATTCGCTGCTGCTTTGTACGGCCAGGTCGCGTGCTTCGGCCAGGGCAGTGGTGCGCTCGATAACACGTTGTTCCAGCAAATCACGTTCTTGTTGCAGCAAGTTTAGGGCTTGAGTCTCTTTTTGCCAGGATTTGTTTAGGCTGGTCAGCAGCGCGTTAATGGCTACCACCAATCCAATCGCGCTGGCCGAAAAGGCGGTCATGGTGACCCCGGCTCCGATGACTGAACGCGAAATAGTCTCAGACTGAACATCCAAAGGCTGGTACAGGCCCAATCCAATCAACACGCCAAAAGTAGCCATGGTGAAGATGCCAACCAACAACGCCCAAATTCCGCCGCGCAAATCAGTCAATAAAGCAGCCATCGTAATAAAAGTAAGAAAAAAGGCAAAGCTTTCGGGTGAGTAGCCGTAATTCGCCATTTCGGTAAATGCCAGGGCATAGACCATGAATAGAAAAATACCAACCCGCAAAACGAATGTCAAATTACGCAGCAGGCCCAACAACCAAAAGGCAGCAATAATAACCGTTAAAACAGCTGTAAAACTGGCCTGCGGGGCTGAAAACAGGAAAGAATATGTCAAAAATGCTGAGGTCCCTAGAAAAGCAACAATTCGTACAATCATGGTAAAAATGCGTTCGATTGTTTGGGACCAAATTGGGTGCGAATCTCGAAAAGAATTGCTGTTTTTTTGAACATCTGGGACAAAAAAAGCGACTATCCGACCCCATAACTGGTTAGAAGAGGATGGTTTGCCTGGTTCGCTCGTCAATTCTACGACAGCGGGGCGGGTGAACGGCTCGCGCGACGCATAGCGCGGTTCTGGTAAGGATAGGTCCAGTTTGCGTACGATTATCAGGCTGCCAATGCGATTCTGCTGGCGATCTTCCAGCGGAGAAATCCGCACTTCGTAGCGACGTTCAGCCTGATCCTGTCCAATGGTGATCTCTTCGCGGACTTCATCAGTCACCCCTAGAAAGCGTTCCAAGAGTTGCGGCCAGGGAGCAAGCACATCTACAATCGGTTTGCCAAGTATGAAATCCACCGGCAGGCCAATTATGCGCGAGGCAGCCGGGTTGATATCAGCCACCCGGTGGCGGGCATCGAGCACCAGCATACCATCGCGCAATCCTTCCACAACCATATCGCGCGCCACAGGCGAAACATCCACCAGCCGAAAGCCAAAAATGCCCCAGGCCAAGCCGGCCACCGTAATGGTAAATGCAAAGGGAGTGGGGTCCAGATTTGGGATGGGACTTAACCCCAGAAAAAAGAGGGCATTCCCCAGCCACGGCGCTAACAGCGCAATCACCAAAGCCACCGTCTGCCCACGATACAGGCCCTTCAGGCGGCCAATGGAACGAGCAACAATATAAGTGCCCGCCGCCAAAAGCACGTAAGAATAAACAAAATGCACCCAAAACCACAAACCACGTGAAATAACCTGAATGGTCGAAAAATTTTCACCTTGCGATACAGAAACTTCCTGCCAAATCAGGCCGTTCCATTCGGTTGTCAGCGCCAAAAGAATGGTAATAAACGGGATCACCGCCAGTAGCAACAATTGGCGGCGTGGCAGTAGATTAGCCCGATTGGCATGATTAAACGCAAAAATTAACCAGAATAATGGCGCAACAGCAATGCCAACATATTGCAATTTTCCCCAAAAATATTTGGTAGCCAGGTCTGTTCCGGCAATCTCCAACGCATATCCTAGAGACCACTCCGCAATCACCAGCGCCAGCACACTCAACGCTAACGCGCTCGGCGTCGAACGGCGCAACCAGGCATACACCGCCACAAAAATAGAAATTAGAGCCGAAAAAATTAAAGGCACAACATAAAAAGAATACTCAAACTGCATAGCTACCTTCCTGGCTTACAATAAGTCTTTTTTTAGAGAAAATCGGCTATGCCCAGGCGGGAAATCGTCCAACCGACCATAAATCAGATACCCACGACTTTGATAAAAAGGCAGAGCTTGAAAACTAAATGTTTCTAAAACAACATGCTTGCAGCCACGCAAACGCGCCACAGCCTCGGCTTCTGCCAAAAGCGCAGAACCCAGCCCCTGCCCGCGCATCTCATCGGAAACCCAAAGCGTATCAATGAGCATCCAGCCCCAAATACTGCCACCCAGAATTCCGCCCAAAACCCGATCGTCCTGTCCCAGGGCAACCAGCGCCAAATCGACAAATTCGCGGCTGCCGGTCTGTTCGCGGTTATATTGATAAAGCCCCTGCCGAATTATTTCACGGTAATGGGGATGTTGGCCTTCATTTAATGGTGAAATCTCAAAATTTGACATAGGTCCTAATGCGTATCCACAATTTCTCCGCCACTTTGCAAAGCAGCAGCCACCATGCTATCCGGCTTAACATGGGCTGGCAAAGCGTTCTTACCACCCGAAACCACCGGTTGAACAGTCACCCTGGCCCCAATTGTTTGCGAAATAACGCGTTCCGTTAGCTCAATATGTTCTGGTTTGTTAAACTTTTCGAGCAAAATAGCGCTGGTGAACCCCAAAACGACCTCATTACCCTTCACTTCCAAGACTTTGCAGGAATTTAACAACCCCGCCAGGGTGGGATTTTGAGATTTAATCGTTACCGCAACCTGTTTCCACACCCCAGCGATCTTCTGCAATGGAATGGCGGACGCATCCGCCGCCGCAGGCTGCGATTCCGTTACCGAAGCTGGATTCAGGCTCGCGGGTGGTGCGCTGCGAGCGGCAGCCGGTGCGAGGGCTGGTCGAGTCGCTGCCGGTTCTGTCCTCTCTGCGATCGGCGTAGGCGGCGACTGAGGCGCTTCCAGCATTTCAGCAAAAGCCAGTTCCAGTCCAAGTGAAGGCTGCCAGCCGCCGCGCGTATCAGTTGCGGCGGCATTGAAGGCCCGCATTATCCGCAACACGTCCGTAGTCGGTAAAGCCTTTGCGTGTTCGGCCATCTGACGCCGGGCATCAGCGGTGGCTTCCACCTGATCGCCATTGCCAAGCTGAATCAACATCAGGCCGCGCATATAGTCCACCACCTGACGCGCCAAAGCGCGGGCATCGGCCCCGCCGTCCAAAGCGCGATGCAATTCTTCCAAGCCCTGAGCGGGTTCTTTGGCAATGATAGCCTGAGTCAACCCAATCACCGATTGGCTGGTAGCAGTCCCCAGCACCGTTTGAGCCAATTCCAGGCTGATATGATCGCCAGACGAGGCCAATTGATCGAGCAAAGAGATAGCATCCCGCATTCCACCCGCCGATTGGCGGGCAATCATCGTCAGAGCATCTGGATCGGCATGGAGGTTTTCTTCTTTACAGATGGCTTCGAGACGATGGACAATTTCGCTAAGTGGAAAGCGGCGAAACTCATGGCGCTGACAGCGTGAAAGCACCGTGGCCGGGATTTTATGAATTTCAGTCGTTGCTAAAATAAAGATGGCGTGAGGCGGCGGCTCTTCAAGCGTTTTGAGCAAGGCATTAAAAGCCGCCGTGGAGAGCATGTGAACTTCGTCGATGATGTAGACCTTGTATTTACCCTGCGAAGGAGAAAAGTTAATTTTATCGCGCAAATCACGCACATCTTCCACCGATGTATTGGAAGCCGCGTCAATCTCAATCAAATCCATAAAACGGTTTTCATTGACAGCCAGACAATGCGCACACTGGTTGCAGGGGCGTTTGGCCTTATCTTCGGCCAGACAATTAACTGCCTTAGCAAGCAGGCGGGCGGCAGTGGTTTTGCCGGTTCCGCGTGGGCCGCTAAAAAGATAAGCATGGGCCACTCGCTCACCGGTGACGGCATTCTTGAGAGTTTGAATAACATGTTCTTGTGAGACAACTTCGTCCCAGGCGAGCGGGCGCCACTTACGATAGAGGGCTTGGGTCATGGGTGAGTACCAGTTTTAAAAAATCAGGGAAAAATAGAGCCGTGGCCCATCAGGGCACTTGATAAATTGAACGCATATTGCCGTCCGGGTCGAGTAAGGTAGCGGTTTCGCCAGAAACCCAGGCCGAGGCCGCCAACCCCCAGTATAAATCGATCACACTATTTGTGCCGGGCGCAGTACGCAGTTGAATGGCGGCATTGGCAGGTAAAAGAAGTGCATCAAAAACATAGGTATTGCCGTCTTCATCACGCAATTGCCAGTTTTTCAGGTCGGAGACAGCAGAACCGGTATTTCGAATGAGCACCATCTCGCTATCTGGCAGCCCGGCCCCCACAATCGCGGCAATTTCAAAGCTGGCAGAATCTTTGGCGGCCAGCGCAGGCTGTGGCAAGGTGGATGGACGATAATACGTCTCATATATAAATAAAACCGCCAGCGTAACACAGGCCGAGAGAAAAACATTAAGCAAAAGATAGAAAATGAGTTTGCGCGAGGCCGACATGGCTAAATCATAGCACAGGCCAAAGAATTAGAAAATAGAAAACCAGATACCGCAATGATTTTAAATTGCATAAACTCCAGTTTGGCTGTATGATTTATACAATTCATCCTGACTCCCTCATCAAGAAAAAAAATAACATGGACTCCTCTGCTGAAATTTTTTGCCCAATTTGCAAACTAAAAAACGACGCATCTGCCATTTTCTGTGTGCATTGCCAAAGCCCGCTCTCCACGCATCAGGTCAGCAAACAAACCGTAGCCCTCAACGGCAAAAACACAAAAATCTTTGAAGCCCAAGACCTGCAAAAAGATATTGGCATTCCCAAAAAGGGAATTGCCATAAGGCACCAAGAAAGCGGCCAACAAATTTGCATCGAAGAAGCCAATCATTTTTTGCTGGGCCGCAAAACCGACGAACAACCCGAACAGATCGTAGACCTTAACCCCTACGGGGCCTATGGCATGGGCGTTTCGCGCCACCATGCCGCCATCCAAAAAACGCCCAGCGGTTACACTCTGGCCGACCTGGGTAGCACCAACGGAACCTGGCTAGACGACGAACAGCTTACGCCCAACAAACCAACCATCCTCACCAGCGGCGCACATATTCGGCTGGGGAAAATGCAGCTCAGCGTACTGTTTAGCACCAAGAAAAAGTAAAAAAAACATAAAAAGCCTGGCTTTTTTATGAAAACAATCACAAACCCGGCTTATCCACTCGCAACGCCACCCAATCCCCCATTTGTTTGGTTGCGTTCACTACCAGGCCTTGCCTGATAGCCGCCGCCGAAACGCCCTCGGCCAAATGACTAAGAATACCCGAAAGAATCAAAGCCCCGCCCGGCTCCACCAGATCGGCCAGGCCCGCATCAAACAAACGCACCAGCACCGGAGCCAGGATATTCGCCAGCACCAGCGGTGCCGATTTAATGGAAAACGCGCCCGCCCGAACTTCATCCACCGACCCCAAACCAAGCTGAAACGCCGCGCTATCGACACCGTTATTTTCAGCATTTTCACGGCTATTCTTCACCGAAGCCTCGTCAATATCCACGCCCAAGGCCAGTTCGGCGCCCAATTTAAGCGCCCCAACCGACAAAATCCCCGAACCACAACCAACATCGATGACCGTTTTGGGGTGCATCTCCTGCATACATTCTTCCAAAAACTCCAGGCAGAGTTGAGTAGTGGGGTGAGTCCCCGTGCCAAAAGCCATGCCAGGATCAATTTTAATGGAAACCCGCTGCGGGTCTGGTGATTCCTGCCAGGCCGGTACAATCACCAGCGTCCGACCAATGAGAATCGGTTGGTAACGGACTTTCCAGGCTTCCATCCAGTTTTGATCGGCAATCGGCGTAAAAACAGGGGTCGGCAAAGGCTGAATCATCCCCAAATAGTAGAGTGACTCTTCCAGCTTTTGTCGGGTGTCGTCGAGGGTTTCATCGGCCACCAGGTAAGCGCGGACGGTAATGTCGCCAAAAGGGGTACCTTCGTCTTCTTCATCATTAAATTTAACAGCCTGTTCGGTTGCAACTCCGTTGGGCGCAAACCGCGCCAATACATCGGCCACAGCTTCGGCCAACTCGCCATTAACGGTCAATGAAACTTCGAGCCAATTGGACATATCTTCCACCTTTTTTCAAAAATAAGTAACTATTCAACCCTGGAAAACAGGTCAATCTGCGAACGGGCTGAGCAGTGACGAAAATAAAACCGATTTGATTTTACCAGCCCCGGAGCGTGTTGACTCAACTTAGGCTGTTTTGCAAAAACGAACATTGTTTTGCGCACCAGAAAGAACAAACGAGTATAATGCCTTCCGAGAATTTCTGAACTTATATCTGGAGAATTTTATGACACAAGAAATGCGCCCCATTAAACGTGTTGCCATCAGCACCGGCGGCGGTGACGCTCCCGGCCTGAATGCGGTCATTCGCGCGACTGTGCTTTCTGGCCTTAAACGTGGCTGGGAAATGTATGGCATTCGTGATGGCTTTCATGGCATGTTAACGCCCGAACAATACCCTGAAGGCGGCATTATCCGCCTAACGCGCGATAAAGTGCGCGGAATTACTCATCTGGGCGGAACCATCATCGGCACCAGCAATCGCAATAATCCGATGCGCTACCCAATCGTCTTGCCAAACGGCACAAAAGAAGAGGTAGACCGCACCGATGAAATTGTGCGCGCTTTTGCCTTGCACCAACTCGACGCGCTCATCACCGTTGGCGGAGATGGCTCGCTCGAAATTGGCAACGTGCTTTCCCAAAAAGGCCTGCGTGTGATTGCCGTCCCCAAAACAATCGATAATGATCTTGATAAAACCGATGTCACCTTTGGCTTCGACAGCGCAGTAGCTTTTGCGGTGGAAGGAATCGACCGCCTGCACTCGACCGCCGCTTCACATGGCCGGGTAATGGTGGTAGAGGTGATGGGCCGCTACGCCGGTTGGATTGCGGTTGAAGCGGGCATTGCCGGTTCTGCCGATATTATCCTCATCCCTGAAATTCCGTATGACTTAAGCAAAGTGTTACAGAAAATTCAGGAACGCGAGCAAATAGGACGCTTTTTCACGATTGTGGTGGTTGCCGAAGGGGCCAAACCGATTGGCGGCAATTCATCGGTGATCGGCAAAGAAGCCGGGCGCGCCGAACGGCTGGGCGGCATTGGCGAAAAAGTGGCCGCCGAAATTCAAGAAATTACCGGCAAAGAGACGCGGGTAGTGGTTTTGGGACACCTTCTACGCGGCGGTACGCCCACCGCCTATGATCGTGTCATTGCCCTGCGCTTTGGCGCGGCAGCAGTGCGCGCGCTACAAGAAGGCCTTTCCAGCGTGATGGTGGCCCTAAGCGGCCAACAGATGAAATATGTTCCCATCGCAGAAGCCATAGGTAAAATGAAAAATGTCCCTATCAACAGCGACATTATCCAAACCGCCAAGGACCTGGGCATTAGCTTTTGCGAACCAGACTAAACGAATAGCGCACATAAAAAATCCCCGGTTGCTTAGCCGGGGATTTTTTATTTACAACTCACTTGCGCGACGGTCAATACGATCTTTAACCCGCGCCATAAACTCGGCCAGCGAGATGTTATTAAGCTGTGAACCGTCCCGCATTCGCAACGAAACCACATCTGATTCAGCTTCATTTGCGCCAAGCACAACCATGTAAGGCACTTTCATCAACTGCGCCTGCCGAATTTTGGCATTCATACGTTCCGCGCCCAGGTCGGCGCTCACACGCACCCCGGCCTCACGCAATTGGGACGCAATTTTGGCCGCATAATCATTCTGACCATCCGTAATAGGAATCACGCGCACCTGTTCGGGAGCCAGCCAAACTGGGAAAGCTCCGGCATAATGCTCAATCAAGAAACCAATCATGCGCTCGTGGGTACTAAGCGGCGCGCGGTGAATGCAGAGCGGAATCTCATCCGCGCCTTCACGATTGACAAATTTCAAATCAAAGCGCTCCGGCACAGCAAAATCGACCTGATTGGTCGCAAGCGTAAATTCGCGCCCAATGGCACTCCAAATTTGAACATCAATCTTCGGCCCATAAAAAGCGGCTTCATTTTGAACTTCCACAAACGGCACACCACCGTTCAACATAGCGCGTCGCACCATGTCCTCGGTCTTAATCCATAGGCGCTCGTTATCCACATATTTTTTACCCAGTCCGGCTTTGGCATGTAGAGAAAGGCGCATCACAAACTTTTCAATGCCAAACAGCTCAAAATATTTCTTATACAAGTCAATCACGCCCATAAATTCCTGCTCAAATTGCTCTTCAGCGCAATAAATATGAGCATCATTCATTTGCATCGACCGCACCCGCATCAGGCCAAACAACTCACCCGATTTCTCGTAGCGGTAACAAGTCCCATATTCTGCCAACCGAATCGGGAGTTCACGATACGAGCGCGGACGCGCCCCAAAGATTTTATGGTGCATGGGGCAGTTCATCGGTTTGACGTAATATTTAACGCCTTCCAATTCCATTGGCGGGTACATGCTTTCGGCATAATACGGCAAATGCCCGGAACGAATAAACAAATCTTCTTTGGTAAGATGCGGCGTGCGCACGCGCTGATACCCGGCTTTTTCTTCCATTTCTTTGGCCAGGTTCTCCAATTCATCAGCAATCACCGTCCCGTTCGGCATCCAAAGCGGCAAACCGGGGCCAACTTCATCGTCAAACAAGAAAATATCCAATTCCTTGCCCAACTTACGATGATCACGCTTCTTGGCCTCTTCCAGCATGGCAAGATACTGCTTTAACTCGTCTGGTTTTTCCCAGGCGGTGCCATAAATCCGCGTCAGCATCTTATTGTTTTCATCACCGCGCCAATACGCGCCCGCAATCGACATCAACTTAAAAGCGCTGGGGTTGATTTGCCGGGTACTTTCAACATGCGGCCCGCGACATAAATCGGTAAACGTATCGTGCTGATAGATGGAAATTTCAGGCTTCACATCCAGCGGATTACCATACTCATCCAGGCCGCCTTTTTCGAGGCCCTCAATCAATTCCAGCTTATACGGCTGGTTTGCAAAAATCTGACGGGCAGCTTCACCCGAAATAACCTTCTTTTCAAACAGATGCCCGCCAGAAATAATTTGACGCATCCGCTTTTCAATTTTTTCCAAATCTTCGGCGGTAATGGGCGCAGGCAGCTCAAAATCGTAATAAAAACCGTTTTCCACCGGCGGGCCAATGGTGTATTGGGTCTCCGGGTAAAAATCCAAAACAGCCTGCGCCATAACATGCGCGGCAGAGTGACGGATACGGTAAAGTTTTGATTCTGCGTACTTTTCTTCAGCCATTCGAGCCTCCTTTTAAGACCATGAACGGTGAACGATGACCAGCCTACACACTGGGTCTATCGTCCAGTAGAAAACAAAAAACTCTCACCCACAACGGGGCGAGAGTAAATGACACATCACGCGGTTCCACCCGATTTACCCCAAAAAACAGGGTATCTCATAAGCCTATAACGGGGCCAACCGTTTCCCTTACTGCATAATCAGTTCTGATCATGGTTCTGGTGTTCGCTCGCGGGTGGTTTTCAACGATTTTAGCCGGAGCAGGCTCTCAATCTTTGGCCTCGCTCTCCCTGTCAGCTTGTTTCCGTTTACTCGTCCCGGTCACAGCGTTTATATTTTTTGTGGGCGGAATAGGACTCGAACCTACGACCTTTGCGATGTCAACGCAATGCTCTAACCAACTGAGCTACCCGCCCAACAGCAGAGCGGTATTATACCAACAGGTTATAAAAATAACAAGGACAAAATTTCGAATTTTTGCCTTCTATGCAAGACCCGACGTATAATGATTTTATGACGGAACAAGCTGCGGGAACCTGGCTTTCATCACAAACGTCATGGTTAATGAAAGGAGAACTTCGTCATGTTAGAAAAAATAAACTCTGTTTTACGCTCAAAGGGCTGGGTTGGGCTATTGATTGTGATGGTATTCGCTTGTCTGGCTGCGCTGGCGCTGATTTTATCCCGTTTTCCCCCAGCCATTATCAGCCAGGAACAAGCCACACCGGTAGAAATTAGTATCGCTGCTGGAGCAACTCAAATATCGCTAGGGGATACGCCTGAAGGAGAACCCGGCAAAATGGATGTTCAACTTAGCCAAGGCCAAGAACCGCAAGAATTGAATGAATCTGGCCCGCTTACCACCGGCGACTCGCTCAACGCCGAAGAAATTTCCCAAATTTTCGCGCGGCTCACATCCCTCGGCCTGGAGACTGCCCAACAGACCGATTTCAACCCGCCCGATGACCCGCTGCCCCCGCCCCGGCCCGGCGAAACCATTTCGGAGGCCTTTCCGCCCCCGCTAACGGCGGCCCAGCCCGAGGCGGGCGAATCTGGCCCGCTGGAGGTGCTGCGATATGCTCCAGAGGGCGAAATCCCCATCGCGCCGTTCATCAGCGTCACCTTTAATCAAGCCATGGTGCCCCTAACCACGCTTGAAAATCTGGCTGAACAATCTGTGCCGCTGACGATTGAACCGGCGTTACCCGGTACCTGGCGCTGGCTTGGGACAAAAACCCTGACCTTTCAATACGACTCAACGCTGATTGACCGCCTGCCCAAAGCCACCGAATACCGTCTGACAGTCCCCGCCGGGACAAAATCACTCAGCGGCAACGCGCTGGCCCAAGCCGTGAGTTGGAGTTTTACCACGCCCGCGCCCGTCGTGCAGGTCGCTTACCCATACGACGCGCCCCAACCGCTTGAACCGCTTTTCTTTGTGGCCTTCGACCAGCGTATCGACCCGGCCTCAGTCCTAAAAACAATTCAGGTTTACGCTGGCAACAAAATAGCGGACTTGCGCCTGGCTACCGAAGCCGAGTTACTCGCGGATGAGCCAGCCAACCACCTGGCAAAAAACGCGCTGCCTGGCCGCTGGCTGGCCTTCCGGGCCGCCAACCCTTTTGAAGCCGATACGCGTATCACGGTCACAATCGGCCCTGGCACGCCCTCGAATGAAGGGCCTTTGCTGATGAGTGCGCCATACTCCTACAGTTTTTCAACCTATGCGCCGCTGCGCATCGAAGAGCATGGCTGTTCCTGGTATGACAACACCTGCCCGCCACTCTCCCCGTTTTTTATTCGCTTCAACAATCCACTCGACCCGGCAACCTTTACCGCAGACCTGCTGGTAGTTTCGCCCGAAATCCCTGGGATTTCGGCCAATTTGATCGGCAATACCCTCAACATTGCAGGCGAAACCCGCGGACGCACCACTTATACGGTAACGATTTCGGGCAAAATTCGGGATATTTTCGGTCAGGAGCTGGGCAAAGATGCCCAACTGACGTTTCAGATTGGACAAGCCAACCCGATCTTGGTTGGACCCGGCCAAAACTTTATTACGCTCGACCCGGCAGCCAGCAAACCGGTTTTTTCGGTGTATGCCATCAACTATACCAGCCTGAATGTCAAAATTTACGCCGTGCAGCCCAGCGATTGGCCTGCCTATAAAACCTACCTGAGCGAGTGGCAAGGAGCCGAGGCTCAGGTGCAACTGCCCGGCCAATTGGTCTACGATCAACGCTTGGCCCTAGACCTGCCCGCCGACAGCCTGAGCCAGGTGGATATTGACCTGGGAAAGTACCTGCAAAATGGAGTGGGACACCTGGTGGTACAAGTTGAAGCGCCTGCTGAACTGTTCAACCCAAAAACCTGGTGGAGCAATCCCTCGCCCGTAATTGCCTGGGTGCAGGCCACCCAAATTGGGTTGGACGCTTACAGCGACTATAGTCAGATGACCGCCTGGACCAGCGACCTGAAAACCGGGGCGACGCTGGCCGGGGTGAAGATTACCCCTCAAAACGGAAGCAGCTTTACAACCGGCACCGATGGTACCGTACGCTTTGACCTGCCCAATGGAGCAACCTATCTGATAGCCAAATTGGGAAACGATCAGGCGATTTTGCCCAAATCGACTTCTTACTGGTCTGACGAAAGCTGGCTTTCCTATCCGCCCGAGGATACACTGCGCTGGTATGTTTTTGACGATCGCGCCATGTACCGCCCCGGCGAGGAAGTCCACCTAAAAGGTTGGGTTCGCAAAATTGGCGGCAAAACAAATGGCGATGTGGGCCTGGCCGGAGGATTAAGCCTGGTAACGTATCAGCTAAATGATGCCACCGGTAACAGCCTCGCCAACGGACAAATCCAGGTCAATGCCCTGGGCGGGTTTGACCTGGCCCTGACTCTGCCAGAAACTGTCAATTTGGGCAGCGCCCAATTGGTTTTCAACGCCCTAAGCAGCTTAGACGGTTCGCAATATTATCATTCCTTTCAAATTCAAGAATTCCGCCGCCCAGAATTTGAAGTAAACGCCCAAAACGAGACCAGCGGCCCCTATTTTATCGACGATCATGCCGTACTTTCGGTTGAAGCCAACTATTATGCCGGTGGCGGCCTGCCCAACGCTGAAACGACCTGGTATGTCACCAGCAGCCCAAGTAGTTACACCCCACCCAACTGGGATGATTTCACATTTGGCAGTTGGCAGCCCTGGTGGTTCTATTGGGATAACAGGAATTCGAGCAGCGAAGGTAGCACAACTGCCACGTTTAGCGGAAAAACCGATGCTTCTGGTCGGCACTACCTGCGCCTTGATTTTGCTCAAGAAAACGAAACACCCATCGTGCGCCCGCAAAGCATCCACGCCGAAGCCAATGTGATGGATGTTAACCGCCAATCGTGGAGCAGCGGCACAAATTTACTGGTTCACCCTTCCAATTTGTACGTTGGCCTGCGTACAGCACGCTACTTTGTCCAAAAAGGAACGCCGCTCAAAGTCGATTTCATCGTAACCGATCTGGACGGCCAGCCTGTCAGCGGCAAAACAGTCATAGTAGAAGCTGTCCGCCTGGAATGGAAATACCAAAACGGAACCTGGGCCGAGACCGAGGTCGAAGCTCAAAAATGCACCGCCCTTTCGTCCAGCCAACCACTCAGCTGCGAATTTGGCACACCCATCGGCGGCAGTTACCAGATTACCGCCACCGTTAGCGACGACCAGGGCCGCAAAAACCAGAGCCGCTTCACGCGCTGGGTCAGCGGCGGGCAAATTCGCCCTTCGCGCAATATCGAGCACGAGCAGGTAACGCTCATCCCCGATAAGGAAACCTACCAGCCCGGCGATGTGGCCGAAATTCTGGTGCAATCACCGTTTGGCGCGGCAGAAGGATTGCTGACCATCACCCGCAGCGGAATCTTGTACACGGAGCGCTTCAGCATTGACGAAAGCGGCGCAATCACCCTGCGCGTGCCACTTTCCGAGGCGCATATCCCCAACCTGAACCTTCAAATCGACCTGACCGGCTCGGCCCCGCGTACCGACGATCAGGGCAACCTACAGCCCAACCTGCCCACGCGCCCGGCCTATGCCGTCGGCACGCTCACGTTACAAATTCCACCCCTGGCGCGAACACTCTCTCTGACCGTCCACCCTGCCGATGAAAAGCTGGAACCGGGCGGCACGACCAACGTGGCTGTGACCGTGACCGATGCGGCGGGTAACCCTGTGCCCGATGCCGAGATAACCCTGGTCGTCGTCGATGAAGCCATTTTGGCGCTAACCAACTACCAATTGAGCGACCCGCTCAGTCTCTTCTACGCTGACCGGCCAAGCTATCTGGCGAACTCGTATGCCCGCACCAGCATTGTGTTGATTAATCCGCTGGCTTTGGCGCAAACTGCTTCTGATAACAGCAAACGCGAGCTGGACGACCTGGCTTTTGGCGCAGTGCCCATGGCCGCGCCCGCTATGGAAGCCATGCCGCTGGCAACCGCCCTGCCGCAAACCGCTGGCGGCGGAGAAGACGCAGCAAAACCGATTCAGATTCGCGCCGATTTCAACCCGCTGGCGAATTTCTCGCCGACGGTCCGCACCGGCGCGGATGGCTCGGCCCAAGTGACGGTCAAACTACCAGATAACCTGACCCGTTACCGGGTGATGGTGGTCGCCGTTGATCAAACAGGTAGCGACTTCGGGACGGGAGAATCCAATATCACGGCCCGCCTGCCGTTGATGGTGCGTCCATCTGCCCCGCGCTTTTTGAACTTTGGCGACAAATTTGAACTACCGGTTGTACTGCAAAACCAGACCGATGAAGCAATGGTGGTCGATGTCGCTATCCGCGCCGCCAATCTAGAGTTGAGTGTGGCCGGCCTGCGCGTGACTGTCCCTGCCAATGACCGGGTAGAAGTGCGCTTTCCGGCCAGTACGATCAGGGCTGGAGTAGCCAGCTTCCAGGTCGCGGCAGTTTCGGGCGCTTACGCTGATGCCACAACGATTGAACTGCCGGTCTACACCCCGGCCACCAGCGAGGCCTTTGCGACCTATGGCGTGATCGACACAGGCGCGATTGCTCAACCGGTACAATACCCAAGCGGAGTCTTTCCGCAGTATGGCGGGCTGGAAATTTCGACCTCCTCGACCGCCCTGCAAGCCCTGACAGATGCGGTCCTGTACCTGGTCGAATACCCGTATGAGTGCTCCGAGCAGTTGGCCTCGCGTATTTTGGGCGTGGCAGCCCTGCGCGATGTGCTGACCGCCTTCGAGGCCGAGGGCCTGCCCGAACCGGCTGAGATGGAAGTAGCCGTAACCCGCGACCTGGCCCGCCTGGAAGGTATGCAAAACTATGACGGCGGCTTCCCTTACTGGCAGCGCGGATTTGAATCCAGCCCGTTCAATACGGTCCATGTTGCCCATGCCCTTGTCCGCGCCCGCGCAAAAGGGTTTGACGTTTCGGAGCAAATGTACCAGAGTGCGCTGGCGTACCTGCGCGACATCGAAAATTACTACCCAATTTGGTACAGCGAGCACACCCGCCAGACCCTGAGCGCCTACGCGCTCTACGTCCGAAACCTGGGCGGGGATCGTGATGCGCAAAAAGCCGAAAACCTGCTGAACGATGCCGGGTTGGAAAATCTCTCGATGCAGGCCATCGGCTGGCTGTGGCCGGTGATCGACAATGAAACCCAACTGGACGAAATCCGCCGCCAGGTTGCCAATCGCGTCGTCGAAACGGCTGGCGCGGCCAATTTCACCACCGACTATGACGAGCAAAGCTACCTGCTGCTCTCATCCAACCGCCGCACCGACGCCATCCTGCTGGAGGCGTTGATGGAGGACAACCCGCAAAGCGACCTGATCCCCAAACTGGTCAACGGCTTGCTGGCGCACCGCACCAAGGGCCGCTGGGGCAACACTCAAGAGAATGTCTTCGTGCTGCTCTCGCTCGACCGCTACTTCAACACCTACGAAAGCCAGACACCCGATTTTGTGGCGCGCATCTGGCTCGGTGATACCTACGCCGGTGAAAGTGAATTCCGCGGGCGCAGCACCGAACGCCACGAGACCCTGATCCCGATGACGTATGTGCTCGACGAAACCGCCGCCGGACTGGAGAATCTGATCATCAGCAAGGATGGCGCTGGTCGCCTGTACTACCGGCTTGGCCTGCGCTATGCGCCAACCGACCTGAACCTGGACCCGCTCGATATGGGCTTTGTCGTCCAGCGCGTCTACGAGGGAGTGGATCACGCTGAAGATGTCTCCCTGGACGCTCAGGGCCGCTGGCACATCCGGGCCGGGGCGCGGGTGCGCGTCAAGCTGACGATGGTGGCCGACAATCGCCGTTATCACGTTGCGTTGGTCGATCCGCTGCCAGCCGGGCTGGAAATCGTCAACCCGACCCTGGCTGTTTCGGGCAGCACCCCGCAGAACCCGTCTGATAGCAACTTCCGTTATGGCTGGTGGTGGTGGGGAACCTGGTACGAACACCAGAACTTGCGCGACAACCGCGCCGAAGCCTTCACCTCCCTGCTATGGGATGGAGTCTACACCTACACCTACATCACCCGCGCCACCACGCCCGGCGAGTTCATCGTCCCGCCCGCCAAAGCCGAGGAGATGTACAGCCCCGAAGTCTTTGGCCGCAGTGGTTCAGATATCGTAATCGTAGAGTAAAAGAATCAAAAAACTGCGCCGGTTGGCGCAGTTTTTTGATTCTTTTATTTATTTTTTGAGCCGTTCTAAAAACTGTTTGCGAAACTTAGCCACCTTTGGCGCAACCACCGCCGCGCAATAGGGTTGCCCCGGATTATTGGCAAAATATTCCTGATGGTAATCTTCCGCCGGGTAATAGTTCGTCAAGGGCGCAACCTCGGTCACAATCGGGTTGGGCCAAAGCCGCGCCTGGCTCAATTCGCGGATAATCTCTTCAGCGGTTTGCTTTTGAACCTCGTCCGCATAAAAAATGGCCGAGCGGTATTGTGTGCCCACATCCGCGCCCTGCCGGTTGAACGTGGTCGGGTCGTGAATGCTAAAAAAGACTCGCAGCAAATCGGCAAAAGCCAGCAACTGTGAGTCAAATTCAACTCGCACAACTTCGGCATAACCGGTTTGACCCGTGCAAACCGCTTTGTAGCCGGGATTAGGCACATTTCCGCCCGCATAACCAGATTCGACGGCCAGGACACCCTGCAAATCATCAAAAACGGCTTCGAGGCACCAAAAACAGCCTCCAGCCAAAACTGCTGTTTGGATTATTGCCATAAAAAGAACTCCTTAAGACCAGGGGCGCAGCGTTGCTGCGCCCCTGGAGTAAACTCAAAAAAACGTTGCCTAAGCAACTGGCTCAGGTTCCGGCGTAGGACGACTCACCCGGTTCAACACAACTTCGCCATCAGCATTAATACCAACCTGGATGCTATTGCCATCCACAAACTCCCCTGCCAGCAAAGCATCAGACAATTTATCTTCGACCCGCATTTGAATGACACGGCGCAGAGGGCGCGCGCCCATATCCGCATCGTAACCCTGCTCGGCAAACAAATCCAGCGCTTCGGGAGTGGCTGTCAGAGTAATGTTATGTTCCACCAGCCGCGCGGCAACCTTACTCAACTCCAGGCGCACAATTTGCTTAATGTCATCCCGGTTCAACGAACGAAAAATGATGGTGCTATCAACGCGGTTGATAAACTCAGGCCGAAAAGCGCGTTTGAGCGATTCGTTTAGCTTTTTACGCATCTCATCATACGTCACTTTTTCTTCGACAACTTCATCACGCTTCAAGTTAAAACCAAGCGAGGTCTGACGCTTAATCAAATCCGCGCCAACGTTGGATGTCATAACGATGATGGCATTACGGAAATCGACCTTGCGGCCCTTGGCATCCGAAAGATGGCCTTCTTCCATAATTTGCAGAAGCATATTGTGGACTTCAGGATGAGCTTTTTCGATTTCGTCAAAAACGACAATCGAATATGGGCGGCGGCGCAGAGCCTCAGTTAGCTGACCAGCATCTTCATAGCCAACATAACCAGGAGGCGCACCCACCAAGCGGCTGGCAGTGTGCCGTTCCATAAACTCAGACATATCCAACTGAACCGCGGCATCTTCGCTGCCAAACATAAATTTGGCAAGAGTCTTGGTCAATTCGGTCTTGCCAACCCCGGTTGGGCCAAGGAAGATGAAAGAACCAATTGGGCGGCGCGGGTCCTTGAGACCGGCGCGGGCGCGGCGCACTGCCCGAGAAATGGCATCAATGGCCTCATCCTGACCGACAATCGAACCTTTCAACTCATCTTCCATGTGCAGCAAGCGTTCCGATTCGGCCTGGGCAAGCTGCATCAAAGGCACACCCGTCCACATCGAAACCACTTCGGCGATGTCTTCAGCGGTGACAACTGGGCTGTTGGCGCGATCCCACAGGGTACGCATTCGCTCCAGTTGGTTTTCGATGGTGGTTTCTTTTTCCTGCCACGAACGGATTTCCTCCTCGCTGTTGGCTTCTTCCTGGGCCAGGGCGCGATACTGGCGCACTTCCCGAAGCTGGGTGAACAAATCTTTAGCCTGTTTCGCGGCTGGAGATTTGTACATACGCACCCGCGACGAAGATTCGTCAATCAGGTCGATGGCCTTATCGGGCAGGAACCGCTCGGTGACGTAGCGGCTGGAAAGATGAGCGGCAGCTTCGAGGGCTTCATCTGAAATTACCAGCTTATGATGCTCCTCATACGCGCCGCGAATCCCTTTCAAGATGGCAATCGTCTCTTCTTCAGAAGGTTCATCGACCTGAACTGGCTGAAAGCGCCGTTCCAAAGCCGCATCTGATTCGATGTGTTTGCGATATTCTTCGAGGGTGGTTGCGCCAATAACTTGCAGTTCACCACGCGAAAGCGCTGGTTTAAGAATATTGGCCGCATCCACGCTGGAGCCAGCCGCGCCGGCCCCAACCAACATGTGAACCTCGTCGATGAAGAGAATCGAACCGGCTTGCTTCAGTTCGTCGATAACACGTTTCAGGCGTTCTTCAAACTGACCGCGATACATGGTTCCAGCCACCAATGAGCCAACATCCAACTGTAAAACGCGTTTATTCATCAATGGGGCCGGAACATCACCTTCGACGATGCGCTGGGCCAGGCCTTCAATGATGGCGGTCTTGCCAACGCCAGGTTCGCCAATGAGGGCGGGATTATTTTTGGTGCGGCGCGCCAGAATTTGAATAACGCGCTCAATTTCCATTTGACGGCCAATAACCGGGTCGAGTTTGCCTTGTTCGGCTTTGGTAGTCAGGTCGGTTGCCAATTGATCTACCAGCGGGGTTTTGGCGTTTTTATCTTGCGGTTTCGCGCCCTGAGATTCGCGTCCGGCTCCGCCAACGGGAGCAGGCGGCGGGGTAGAGGATGAAGATTCCTGCAAAATGCGGCGCGTTTGCCGGCGGACTTCGTCGGGGGTGATGCCCAGGCGGCGCAAGGCTTCCAGCGCCAGTCCCTCAACGAGAATCAAGCCAAGCAGCAGGTGTTCGGTGCCAATGTAATGGTGTCCCATGCGCCGGGCTTCTTCCACGGCTAGTTCCAATACTTTTTGAGTATCTGCCGAAAGGTCAATTTTTTCGCCCGGAGGGGTGCGGCCCTCGCCGCTAAGACGTACTACCATTTCGCGCACACGTTGGGATTCGAGTCCCATTTCGCGCAATACGCGCCCGGCCACGCCGCCTTCTTCTTCTATTAATCCAATCAACAGGTGTTCGGTGCCAATCAGATTGTGATGAGCGCGTTCAGCTTCTTGATGAGCCAGGCTCAATACGCGCCGCGCTCGTTGTGTAAAGCGGTCCATGCCAGCCATAATTTTCTCCTTCCCTGGAGTTTTTGCCAGGGTTATTCCAATCAGACAAGAACAGTCTGATTGCATTTTACCAAAAAGAAAGTTGAGCGGGCGTATGAATATAATAAGAGTTTACGCCGCCTGGGGATAGTGTGCGTCAATATCAAACCGCCCTTCGACGGAAGGGCGGTTTAACGATAACGATCTATTACTTAGCAAAATCGCCAGACCGCAGAGGCCAGCCAATGCTGGAAGGCGGCGCGAGTTCAGGCGATTTTCTGTTCAATTGCCGCGCGGATTTTATCCATCAGGGTTTTGTGTTTAACAGGGTCAAATTTGGGGACGGTTTCCCAGGGGTAGAACCAAACCGGGCCGTAACGGTATTGTTCGGGTTCTGCCTCGTAGCGTGGGACGATGTGGGCGTGCAAGGCCGGTTCACTGTTGCCCAAAATTTCGTAATTGATGCGCCAGGCCCCGGTCACTTCAAGCAGGGCGTCGCCGATCAGAGTCATATCGCGCAGGAAGATTTCGCGCTGGCGAACGGACAAATCATTGATGGAGGCGACGACCGGGTCGGGCAGTAGCAGGCAGTAGCCATTGAGTACCTGGTGGTCGCCAAAGACGGCCCAGCCCGATTCCATTTTGCACAGCACTGTGGGGTTTTCGCCCTTTTGGGCAGCTTCGACACGTTGATGGATGAGAGTTGTCATTTTTTATTCCCAAAAAAGGTAAACGATCACTAAAAACCGTAGACAAAAAATCTTATGGCAAAACAGCTCACCCACGGGCAAATTTAGGCGTTAAAAGCCGCCAGCAATTCTTGCCACCAGGCATCCCGCTCGCCAGGCGTGAAAGGCAGGTAAAGCGTCAGGCGGTCAGCCAGGGTGGAATATCTTATTTTCAAGGTAGCGGCCAATTCGGTCGGGCTGCTGGCTTCTGTGACAAATTCGGCCAGAATTTCATCGCTGACCAGTCCAGGCATTTCGTCCCATTGACCGCGCGCGGCCAGCGCTGAAAGTTTTTCAGCCGCATCACCCCAGCCGTGCAGCTCCATCACTGCCCGGTAGGAGGGGGTGGAAGCGTAGAAGGAGACTTGCTGGCGGCAGGCTTCACGCTCGGCGCGATTGGTCGCCGCAAAAACGGAGGCTGAAACCACCACGTCCCCCCAGGCTCGGCTTTCTTTTTCCAACCCGGCCCGAATTGCGGGATGCAGAACTTCTTTTAGGTAACGCGGGGTGTGAAAGGGGTGAACCAGAAAGCCATCGCACAATTCCCCGGCCAATTTTGCCAGGCCAGTATTAACTCCGGCAATATAGATGGGAACCCGGCCTTGCTCGGCACCGGATCTGGCTGGGAAGGGCGGTAGCGGCCCAGGGTTGAAGAAAGGCGACATCAGTGTGATTTTGTAATAGTCACCACGCTGGTTGAGGGGCGCGCCCATCTGCCAGGTTTGCCACAAAGCGCGGATGACCTGAATTTGCTCACGCAGTTTACCGGTGACGGAGTCCGGCCACTCCAGGCCAAAGCGCCGCTCGATGTGCGCTTTGACTTGCGTCCCCAACCCCAGGATGAAGCGCCCCTGCGATTGAGCCGCCAGATCCCAGGCGGTGTAAGCCAACACTGCTGGAGAGCGGGCGAAAGAGACCGCGATGCCGGTTCCCATTTTAAGGCGGTTGGTATGTTCAGCGATCAGGGCATGAGGCAAAAAGGGGTCATGCTGGGTTTCGGTCGTCCACAGGCAATCAAAACCGAGCGCTTCGGCAGCAGCGGCAGTGGCGGGCACTTCCACCAGGGAGATGGGGGGCAGGGCGGCATCCAGTTTCACGGTCACTCCTTTGGGAATGCTATAACACAAACGTTAAAAACCTAATCCAGCAAGTAGGCCACAACCCAATTGGTCGTTGCTTCGAGCGCTGCGATGTGGGTGCGCTCGTAGTTATGAGAAGCATCCACGCCAGGGCCAATCAGAGCCACGGCCACATCACCACCCGCCCGCCAAAAAGCCTCGCCATCCGAGCCGTAGTTGGGATAAATATCAATTTTGTGCGGAATATCATAAATCTTTGCCAGGCGGCGCAATTTTTGGCTAAGCCCATGATGATATGGGCCGCCGCTATCTTTGACACACAACGTAGCGTGATATTCATCAGATTCCTGACCATCACCAACCGCAGCCATATCAACCGCCACCAGTTCTTGCACCTCAGCGGGGATGCCCGCCGAAGCGCCATGCCCAACTTCCTCGTAATTGCTAAAGTGAAAGTAAGTAGTTTGGGCGGGCTGTAATCCAGCCTCGGCCAAGGTTTTGATGGCAGAAACCAGATTGGCAACGCAGGCTTTATCATCCAAAAAGCGGGAACGCACAAATCCATCGGTGACTTCGGTTCGGGTGTCGAAAGCCACAAAATCGCCTATGTTAATGCCCAGAGCGCGGGTATCTTCGGCGCTGGAGGTGTGGG
Source organism: Anaerolinea sp. (assembly GCA_020719725.1). GTDB lineage: Bacteria > Chloroflexota > Anaerolineae > Anaerolineales > Villigracilaceae > UBA8950. The sequence goes on from DYPU01000004.1 coordinate 30,900, forward strand.
CATCGAGACGCACTTCCATGCTATCTTCACTGCGCTTGGACTCGTGGGCCGCCGCGCCATAAACATGGCCGGAGGCCTCGTGAAGCAGGTAAGACCCACGAATGCGCTGGCCGCTTTGCGTCAGAACCCAGCAGCCTTCGGTTTCAACGCCACCCATCACCAGCCCACCGATACGGCTTAGTTTTAAGCGCCCATTAGCCTTAATTTCTTTGACCATTGCCCCCAAAGTATCAACATGCGCCGTCAAGGCGCGCGGAGCGCTATTTTCGCGCCCGGCCCAACGCGCCACCAATGCGCCTTTGCGAGTTCGCGTCAGGGTGAGAGTGGGCAGGTTGAAAGCAGAAAGTTCCTGTTCAACCAGGCCAATCGCCGCTTCGGTGTAACCGGTGGGCGAGGCTGTGTTCAGCAAACGAACAAGAAAATCAATTTGATACGCGCTATCAATAGGAGGCAAAGAAGCTGACATCGTTAATCCTTTTTAAGAATGAAGGTCTTCAAATTGAGAAATTGCTGTGCGCCACGACTCTGGCAATGGAATAGTCTGACCAGTGTGGTAATTATACGTCACCAAAACCACCTCTCCCTCGGCCATCACCTGTCCGGTAGCGCCATCCAGCAGACATTGGGACACGGTCATTGATTTGTTACCCAGTCTGGTGGTGGCAACCCCCACCCGCACGGCGGTTTCCCATAAAACGGGTGCGCGAAAAGCAAGATGGACATCCGCCAAAATAACGCCAATGTCCATAAATGATTGAGCTTGCGCGAAAAGCCCCAAATGGCGCAAATACTGAATCCGCGCTTGCTCGAAAAAGGTTAGAAATTTGGCATTGTTCAGGTGGCCTTGCGCGTCAATATCGGCATAGCGCACTTCGATGGGGTGGTAAAAACGCAAAGTAGGCATACCCGAATTATAGCCCGCTCGCTGACGCGTGGCTATCTTTTGCCAAAATCAGTCTAAAACTCCCCAGATCGCGGCCCTCCGCGCCGGCCATAAAAGCCCAAAAAGGCTGATTACTTAAGACACAAAACATTGTGACAAATACCACTATGACCCATTTCAGGGCAGCGGTAACATCGGCATAGATATATTCATTTATTCGTTAAGCCATATATATCAACGGGAAAAGATGACAATTACCTCAGCTTTGACTCAGGAAGTTTGCATGATGGAAGCCGAACTGTGTTCGGCTTTTTCCGACCCTACCCGCATCTTGATGCTATACGAATTGGATGAACGCCCCCGCACCGTGACCGAATTAACTGTCGATTTGAACCTGGCCCAGCCCACAATCTCGCGTCACCTGAAAACCTTGCGTGATCACGGGCTGGTGATGGCTGAACGCCAGGGAACGAATATGCTCTACCGGCTGGCAGACCGGCGGCTGTTGGATGCGCTGGACCTGCTGCGCGCAGTGATGCGCGACCGATTGGTTCATCGCGCCAACCTGGTGACTGAATCTGAAGCCTGATTGTTTTGTCATTGTGAGATGGGCTTGCCCCAACCAAGCAATTCTCTAAAAACTCGGAGGAATGTACATGCAACGCAAAAGAACTATTCTGATTTTCGTCCTGGCCGGGCTAATTTTAGTCATCGGCAGCGGCCTGTGGCTGGCAACGGCCACGCCCGCCAGCGCGCAATGTGGCTCGCAGGCTTCGTCTTGCAAGAGCTGCCATGAAGTGCAGGCGGAACTACCCGTTAATGGCGATGGTACGTCCTGGCATACGGCGCATGCCTTTGGCGATTTTTGCTACATTTGCCATGCAGGCAATAATCAGGCCAAAGATAAGGCCGAAGCGCATACCGGGATGGTGGCTCCGCTTTCAGATGTGAAGGCCTCCTGTCAGCAGTGTCACCCCAACGATTTGACGGAACGCGCTCAGGTCTATGCAACCGCGCTTGGGGTAGAAATTGGTACTGGTTCCGGTGGCCCGGCAGCGGGTGAGCCGGTGACGGTGGCCGAAGCGCCTGTCAGCGTGGCAGCGGTTCCCGTTTCGAGTGAAATTAAGTATGACGATCCCAATTTGGTCGATTATGTTGCCCGTTACGATGAAATTGTGTTGGGCAAGAAACCGATCAATTGGGGTAATGCCATTTTGCTGGGCCTGATTGGCCTGATGGCCGTGGGTGGCGGCGGATTTATGATGATGCGTGAAAAGCTAGTGAAGGTTTCGTTTGGCGAGGTGAAGCAGGCTGGGGCGGAGTACCCGGCGGACGTGGTGGATTTGCTGCCTGCGATTACGAATCTCAAATCCAATAGCCGCAAGGCCCTAAAAAACGTGCTGGCAAACCCTAAAGCCGATAAGGTGTTGGGCTTGATGGATGCCGTGGTTTCAGATGAGAAAACCGCGAATAATATCGGTTCTGAATACGGTAAGGAGTGAACCATGAAATTTATTCTGAATTACCTTCATAAAGAAGTTTGGTCGCCGTATGTGGCCGGTATTTTGTTGGGACTGGTAGGTATTGCGGCGGTTTGGATTAGCAACAGCCTGCTGGGCGCTTCGGGCGCATTTGAAAACCTGGTGGGGCTGATTGGCAAGGCCGTTGCGCCTGCCGCGTTTGACAATATGTATTTCAATTTCATCATGCCGCCAGGCATTACCACCAGCGTTATTCTAATTGTGGGCATCTTTTTTGGCGGGATGATTGGCGCGGCCAGCAGCGGAACGCTTAAGTGGGGCGCGAAGGATACCGCCAACAGTGACCACCAGTGGAAACGCATTTTTGGGCCACAGACCTGGAAACGATGGTTGGTGGCTTTTGTGGGCGCAATTGTTTTGGAATATGCGGCAGGCATTGCGGGCGGCTGTACCAGTGGCCTGGCAATTTCGGGCGGCATGTTGCTGGCTCCGGCAGCTTTTCTGTTCATTGCGGGCATGTTCGCTTCGGGCATTGTGACCGCTCTGATTATTTATGGCAAGCGTTATTAGGAGGCTGACATGATGAACTATATTGTAGCGCTCATTCTTGGTGTGTTTTTTGGCTTCGCGCTGAACAAGGCCGGGCTAACCAAGTATCACAAGATTGTCAATGTGTTCCGTTTTACAGATATGGCAGTTCTGCAATTTATGATGACGGCGCTGGTAGTTTCGATGAGCGGCCTGTATATTCTGCGCGGGCTGGGACTGGTCACTTTCCCGGTTGTGCCGGCCACATACATTGTGGGCAACTTGCTGGGCGGACTAATTTTTGGGGTGGGCATGGCCCTCAGCGGCTACTGCCCCGGCACTTGCGCGGCTGGCGCAGGCGAAGGCAAATTGGATTACATTGTGCCAGGGTTGCTCGGCTTTCTAGCCGGTGCGGCGATTTATGGTCTTACCTACCAGCAGGTTTTTCCCGCCATTTCGGCAATTGCCAACTATGGCAATGTGGTCATGCCAGACCTATGGAATCTCAACCCTTACTTAATGGTTTTACTTTTTGCGCTGATGTCGCTTTTCCTGTTCTACATGATTGACCGGGCAGGCTGGCAGAGGAAAGATATGCTGAAGGATGAATAATGAACGCTGAATAAGCTCAAGACCCTTGGCTATTCTGCATTCATCATTCTAAATTCCGCATTGCTTTTACCGGAGAATCCTATGACAAACACAATCTCAAGACGAGATTTTCTAAAACTGGGTGGCGCGGCCACAGCGGCCCTGGCGGTAGGACAAATGCTCCCACCACTGGTGGCGCAAGCCGCCCGCGAAACCGGACAAATCGACGAACAAGGTGACGGCTTTATCTCCAGCATGTGCGAAATGTGCGTTTGGCGCTGCGGGCTGATTGCAAAAATAAAAGAAGGCCGCGTCGTCAAACTGGATGGAAATCCCGAACATCCGCACTCACGCGGCAACCTCTGCCCACGCGGCCAATCTGGCCTCATGAATACCTACGACCCCGACCGGGTGCTGACACCACTCATCCGGGTTGGGCAACGCGGCGAAGGCAAATTCCGCAAAGCCTCCTGGGACGAAGCGCTCGACCTGGTTGCCGGGAAAATGCTCGAAATCAAAGAGAAATACGGCCCAGAAGCGATGGTTTTTTCATCCACCCATAATTTAAGCCAGGTTCAGTTTGAAAACCTGCTCTACGCTTACGGCTCTCCCAACTACGGAACCCAGCGCAGCCTATGCTTCAACGCCATGATTACAGCGTTCCTGCTAACCTACGGCATTGAAGAACCAGCGCGCAACTACGAAAACGCAGATTACATCCTAATGGTGGGGCGCAACATGATGGAAGCCATCTCCACCTCAGAAACGGCAGAACTCTCACACGCGCTGGATCGCGGCGCTAAGCTGGTCTACCTCGACCCGCGCTTCACCAAAACCGCCGCCAAAGCCAGCGAGTGGATTCCCATTCGCCCCGGCACCGATTCGGCCTTTTTGCTGGCGATGATTAATGTCATCACTCAAAACGAATTGGCAAACTGCGAATTCGTCAAAAAGTATGTGCAAGGCTGTGACGATCTGGCCGAAGCCATGCAGCGTTACACCCCGGCTTGGGCCGAACAAATTACCGGCGTCCCCGCCGCCACAATCGAGCGGATTGCGCGCGAATACGCCGCCGCCCAACACAATGCCATGGCGCATCCCGGTTGGCGCACCTCCAACTTTATCAACTCTTTTCAAACCGAACGCGCCATAGCCACACTCAACGCTTTAAGCGGCAACGTACTCAAAGTGGGTGGTTGTCTTTCAACCGAAGTAGCTGCCGAAGGCGCCGGGCTGGGCGCGCCACCCCAACCAGCCTACCCGCGCATTTCGGCCCTGCGCCTGGACGGGACCCCCTGGAAATATCCGTTGGTGCCGCTAAAACTGGGGGTCTTTCAAGAATTACGAGATGCAATTGTCAGCGGCGAACCGTATCAGGCACACGGTTGGTTTATCGCGCGCCAAAACCCGGTTTCATCCCTGCCCGACCGCCAAAAAACCCTGAAAGCCTTTGAAAAAATGGATTTCATCGTCACAATAGACATCATCATGAACGATACCGCCTGGTTCTCAGATGTCATCCTGCCCGAAGCCTCGTACCTGGAGCGCTACGACCCACTCCTGCCGGTTGGCGATAAAGCCTTCCTGCGCCAGCCAGTCATCGAACCACAAGGTGAAGCCAAATCGGCGCTTTGGATTTACAAACAACTTGGCGAACGCCTCGGCCTGGGAGAATACTTCCAATACACCGACGAGGAAGATTACATCCGCCAGCAATTGGCCCCACTCGGAATCAGCCTGGAAGAAGTTAAAGAGAAGGGCTACGCTGAAATGCCAGAAGCAGAAAAAAGCGAAGGCGAACTAATCTTTAATACACCTTCCGGCAAAATCGAAGTCTATTCTGAAACCCTTAAAAACGCTGGTTTCTCACCCTGGCCCACTTGGGAAGAACCGCTCATGCCCGCCGAAGGTGAGTTTTACCTGCTCACCGGCAAAGTGGCCCAGCACACCCAATTTGGCACGCAGAACAACCAGCTTTTGCACAAATATTCCGACGAACCACGCTTGTGGATGAATGCCAAAACCGCCGCCGAAAAAGGACTCAGCGACGGCGAATGGGTCGAAATCACCAGCCCGGTCGGAACCGCCCACAGCCTGCTGCTTGTTACCCAAGCCATTCGACCCGATTGCGTCTACCTGACTCCTGGCTACGGCCACATCTCTAAAGGCCTGACAACCGCCTTCGGTGTCGGAGCCAGCGATTCGGCCTTGCACGTCACCTACACCGACCCCATCAGCGGCGGCCAGGCCCTTAGTCAGACCTTTGTAACGGTAAAAAAGGCTTAGGTGAACCATGACAACAGACACAATTAAACATAAAGCCTATCTCTTTGACGCCACCCGCTGTATCGACTGCCGCGCCTGCATGGTTGCTTGCAGTGTCGAAAACAACATTCCCATGGACAAGACCCGCATCTGGGTGGCGGGCATCGGCGTCAAAGGCGAATATCCCAACCTGGAACGCGCCACAATGGTGGCCCATTGTATGCACTGCGAACATCCCGACTGTATGTCGGCTTGCCCGGTGGGAGCCTACAGCAAAGCTGCCGATGGCCCCGTCTCATACAATGCCGATGTTTGCATTGGCTGCCGCTACTGCATGAACGCCTGCGCCTTTGGCGTGCCCCACTTCGACTACGACAAGGGTCTGGTGGATGGGGCTTTCATCGACAAATGCACAATGTGCCCACAGCGCATCTACAATGGACAAGAACCAGCCTGCGTAGCCACCTGTCCAACCGACGCCCTCGAATACGGCGAACGGGAAGAACTGCTCAAAAAGGCCCACGAACGCATCGCAGCCCATACCGACCGCTACATAGACCATGTTTACGGCGAATTCGAAAAAGGCGGCACATCCTACCTCATTCTCTCGCATGTCCCCTTCAAAGAATTGGGCCTGCCCGAAATGACCGAACAGCCCATCAATGAAACCACCGAAACCATCATGGAAGGCACCATCCCATTTGCAGTAGGTTGGGCCGCTGTTCTAACGGCTGTCGCCGGGGTGTCGCGCGTTATCAACAAGAAAAAAGAAACCGCCACCGCAAAAAAAGAAGCTGCGCCCCACACGGAGGCTAAACAATGAAACTAAACCTGCAACTGGACGAAAAATTGCGCCGTTTTCCCATCCCCATCACCCCGGCCATGTGGGTCATGATTGCTTTCATCGTCGCCGGAGTCATTTCAGCATTGGTGCGTTTTGCCTTTGGCATCGGCGCCATCAGCGATCTAAGCTACGCCTACCCCTGGGGCTTCTGGATCAGCTTCGACTTGTACTGCGGCGTCGCCCTGGGCGCAGGCGCATTCACCATCGTGGCCGCCGTCGAGATTTTTGATCTGAAAGAGTTTCGCCCGCTGGTCCGTCCATCCGTGCTAACCGGTTTCCTCGGCTATGTGATGGTGGTCATTGCCCTTTTGGTCGATCTCGGCCAGCCCCTGCGCATCTGGCACATGATGGTTTACCAGAACCACACCTCCATCCTGTTCGAGGTCGGCATCTGCGTCATGCTCTACACCACCGTCCTGGCAATCGAATTTTCGCCAGTCATCCTGGAAGGCCTCAAGCAGAACAAAATCGCCCACACCATCCACAAATACTCATTCCCCTTTGTCATTCTGGGCGTGGTACTCTCCACCCTGCACCAATCCTCACTAGGTTCGATGCTCATCATCGAACCCTATAAACTGCACCCGCTCTGGTGGACACCCATCCTGCCAGTTTTGTTCTTCGTCTCAGCCATCAACGTTGGGCTGGGCATGATCATCGTCGAATCAACCCTCAGCGCCAACGCCTTTGGTCAGGGCCTCGAAACCCACCTGCTCAAAAAACTGGCGCTGGTAGATGTCTTCGTCCTGCTAACCTATCTGGTAATTCGCTTCACCCAACTGGCGCTGGCAGGCCACCTGCACCTGCTTTTCACCAGCGGCAGCATGAGTCTCTTGTTCTGGAGCGAAATCCTGGTTGGCTCAATCATCCCCATTGCGCTCTTTTCGCAAGAGAAAATCCGTGAAAACCCTAAAACCCTGTTCATCGGAGCGATTTTTGTCGTGGGAGGTCTCATGTTTGGGCGCTTCAACGTCAGTTGGCTGGCAATCACACATTCCGACCCGCTCACCTACGTTCCATCCTTCATGAGCAACGTGGACTACTTCCCCACCCTGCCAGAAGTAGCCGTCTCGTTCGGCATCGTCGCCGCTGGCGTATTGGCTTTCAATTTGGCCGCCAAATACCTGCCGCTTTTCGAGCATAGCGAGCACGCTTAGCCAAAAAGACTTTGGCCCCAGTTCACCAAGCGCGGGTTGCACAGAAGCATTACAATCTGTGTAACCCGTTTTTTATTAGCATTCGACCCTATGCAACCTAATCGACCTTTGAGCTTCGACTTTCGACTTACCCTGGCGGCTGGATTCCTGCTGCTGGCGCTGGCCCTGGCCTGGCGGCAAGATTCAAACCACCCGCAGCCGGTTTCGCTGACCCCCAGCCTAACCGGGCAGCCTGAATATTGCCTCACCTGTCACAGCAACCTGCCCGAAATCAGCCCATCGCATCCGGTAGCGGCGTTCGGCTGCGTGCTCTGTCACGGTGGCGAAAGGCTGGCCCTAACCGCAGACCTGGCTCATAGTTCCATGCGAGGCGGGGTCAACCCGTCCGATTTAAGAGTGGCAGAGCAATCGTGCGGAGGCAGTGAATGCCACAGCGGAGCATCCGCCACAGGGCGCGATCACATTCAGCGGGTGCAAACCAGCATCCAATCCACTTACACCGGCGCAATTACCAATGTTCGCTACACCTTTGGGGCACAGCCCGACCAAACGCCCCACTTTGGCAGCATCGACATCCGCGATCTGACGAGCAAAACTGGCATCACCACCCTGGAAGCCTTCAATCCGGGCCTCGAATCTAACCCACTCTTGCAAAAGTTTGGCGAAAACTGCCTAACCTGTCATCTTAACGCCACCCCGCGCGAGGGACAGCCAGCTTACGCGCGTCAAACTGGGTGCGCCGCTTGTCATTCTCCCGCCACGCAAGGGGAACAGCACACCCTGACAACCGCCATCCCGTATAATCAATGCAACACCTGTCACAATCGTGGCAATTACGACTTGCGCACAATGACTTTTGTGGAGCGCAGCGACCAGCCCTCACAGCGCAGCGACGATTACTATCAGCCAATCGCAGAGTTTACCCAATGCGAATACACACTGGATTGCATCGATTGCCACACCCGCGCCGAAGTGATGGGAGACGGCGACCTGCACGCCAATCAAGCCAGCATCCAATATCTTCAATGCAAAACCTGTCACGGCACTCAAACCGAGCCGCCCCTCACGAAAACCCTGACCGACCCGAATGATATTGCGTTCAGAATGGCCTTTTTGAACCCGGTGATTGACTTAAAACTCGGTGATACCATCATCGTCACCGAGCAGGGCGAGCCGCTCTGGAATGTCCGTCAACGGTCCGATGGCAATTTTGAGATGGTCGGCAAGGCCAGTAAACAATTTTTCACCTTCCGCCCCGTGATGGGGACGGCTTGCGAGCAAAATCCGCAAGAACAGGAATCGCAATACTGCCATAAATGTCACGCTATTAAACGCTGAAAGCAGCCCCACTATGGATAAAAAATTTCATCGCCGCTTTTATGCCCACTTGGGCGAATTTTCAGAAGATTTCCGCTATATGCTGACGCATCGCAGCTTGATTCGACGCGCCATGCGTGAGCTGATCCCGGTCGATTTTCGTGAACGCCTGATGATGATCGTGACCGAAGTTAATGGCTGCCGCTATTGCAGCTACTACCATGCCAAACAAGCATTGAGCAGCGGCGTGCCAGCCGCGCAATTGCGTGAACTCCTGGCTGGTTCCGTTCCGCAAGATGCTCCAGCCGAAGAACTTCCAGCCCTGCTTTATGCCCAACATTGGGCCGATAGTAACGCCCAAGCCACACCAACTGCCTCACAACATTTGCGCGAAGTATACGGTGATGAAAAAACCGAAGCAATTCTGATCATCCTGCGAATGATCAGAATTGGCAACCTGCTTGGCAACACAGCCGATTACTGGCTCTTTGCGCTCAGTTTTGGGCATTTGGGATTGCGCCCGAACGAAGCCAGGTATCAAAAACCCTAGTCCAAATAAAAAAAAACGCGCCAATCAGGCGCGTTTTTTTGGGCTTAAATTTGTTGCACGGCAGGATGAGGGGGGCATCCTGCCGTGCAACAGAGACAATTATATATGTATTCGCAAATTAATCAAGGGGTGAAAATCATAAAATTTTCCCATGCGCCAGGCATAACAAGGTTATGATATGATGTAAAAATTGATCCATAAAGGGAGATGACAGTTTTGAATTATCACCTTTTAGCCAAATCTCTAAAATCTTTTATCTTTGTGGCCGCGTTTGCCGCTCTGTTTGGCTGGTCTACCGCTCTGGCCCAAAGTCCAAATGTCATCCAACTATCGGTTCGAGCCGGGTTTGATGGCTACTGCAAAGACAATCACTGGATTCCGGTAAAGATAACGGTAGAAAATAACGGAGCAGGGGTAGAAGCCCAAATTCAACTAATTAACGCCGCCAATTTCGCAAGAACTCCTTTTAGCGCAGTCGAAATCTCCCTACCCAGCACATCCCGCAAAGAATTTTTTGTAGACGTTTACCCACAAAGTTTTCTTAAGGCACTAAAAGTACGAGTGGTGGTAGATGGCGAAACTCTGGCCGAAACCGACCTGAAAATCAACTGCATGGCATCCGAGAACTTATTAATTGGACTGCTCACCGGTAGCCCAGCGGATTATGCTTTTTTGGGAGATGTCCAGGCCCTGCGCGGCACAACCCGAATTGCCCAACTTAATTTAAATGACCTGCCAGACGAAGCCAGAAGTTGGGCTACGTTAGACGCGCTGGTCGTGGCCGGGTTGGATACTCAAGCCATGAGCCTGGCCCAACGTCAAGCGCTGGAATTGTGGTTAGCCGGTGGCGGAAACTTGCTTGTCGTGGGAGGTGTAGATTGGCAGCCTGCCACAGCGGGATTGGTAGATATTCTGCCTATGACGCCAACCGCCACCCAAAATGTTACCAGCCTGGCGGCTCTGCGCCAATATTTCAACATCACTTCCCCCCTCAATGGCGCGGCCACACTGACCGTGGGGACTCTGCACCCAAAGGCCTCGATTCTGGTGGAACAAGACGGCATCCCCTTGCTAACGGTCAAACCGCTGGGGTTCGGGCAAGCCTATTTTCTGGCAGCGGATGCTGGCCTGCAACCCCTTAGCCGCTGGGATGGATTACGCACTGTTTTTGAATTTGCGCTGGCCCGTAAAAACTTATCGGCATGGGACTTATCCTGGAACCCAAACAACGCCGCGCTGGCTGCTTCGGCACTGCCAAGACTAGAGATACCGTCTATTTTGCTCTCTTGTTGCTGGATGATAATTTACTTGCTGGTCATTGGCCCGCTCAATTACTTTTTCTTGCGCCGCATCAAACGCCTGGAACTGGCCTGGGTCAGTATTCCGGCGCTGGTACTTGTTTTTACGTTGATCGCCTACGCCGCCGGGGCCATCTCGCGCGGTACGCATCCCATCGTCAACCGCCTAAGCGTCATCCTGGCCTGGGACGGCGTCAGCCAGTCACAGGTGCGCGGGTTGACGGGGGTCTATTCGCCCAACCGCGCCAAATATACCCTGGCAGCACAATCTCCTTTTGTCATTTATGCTCTGACAAACGAAGATGGTTCTGCTGATCTAAACACACTCCAACAAGGCCCAAGTTGGCTTGTCCCCAACCTGGCAGTGGAAATTGGCGGCATGAAAACCATTGCGCTAGATGGCAGCCAACCGGCCCTGGCCCTTTCGCACGATTTAACTCTCGACTTCTCAACCAATCCGGTGGATTTGACCGGGCGCATTACCAATACGACGCCCTATCTGATCGAAGCCGCCACCCTGCACCTATCTAGCGAGAATATTGATCTAGGCGACTTTGGCCCCGGCGAAACCAAAGAAATCAATTCTTCAATTCAATATGTCGTATCCCAATCCAACCCGCTTTTCAAACATCAGCCAGATTACTACCCATATAACTCTTATGATGATAGCGAGACCGATACAGACTACCGCCGAAGGATGCTCTCGGAAGCCTTATTTAATAATAATAGCTGGCAAAATGACTTAAACGTTTATCTCACCGGTTGGATCGATATGCCCGCCCTGCCGGTCAGCTTGCTCAACAAAAAATTTGAGAGTGTGGATACCAACCTGGTCATCTTTCATCTCACGCCAACCATTTCCAGCCCAACCCAAGCTTTCACCTTGCCTGCCAGCTTCATGCTGCGCGAAGCCTCCACCGGTGAATATCCATCGGTCTACAACTCCGGCATCACCCTGCCCGCCGAAGGCTATTTCCTACGCTTTTGGCCGAGTTTTCCCCTTCAGTTTAGCAGCGTCAGCAAACTCAAACTGTACCAAGAGTTGGACCCCTCCAGCAGCGTCAGCCTCACCTTTTGGCTGTGGAATTTCCAAAATCAGCGTTGGGAACCCGTCGAAGACCTCAGCCAGCCCGAAATTACCCTACCCAACCCAGAACAGTATGTCGGCCCCGGCGGCGAGATTCGTGTCCGGCTGGAGGGTATTCCACAAGAATGGGTTTACCTCAATCGCATCGACTTTGAACTAACGGTGAACCGATGAGCGCCTTCATCGAAATTCAACAACTCAGCAAACGCTTTGGCAAACGTCTGGCCGTCAACAATATCAGCTTTGCGGTCGAACAAGGTGAAATCTTTGGGCTGGTTGGCCCCAACGGCGCCGGAAAAACCACCACCATGCGCATGTTGGTGACGCTGTTACGGCCCGATCACGGTGAAATTTGGGTTGGAGGCTACTCTGTGCGAAAAGCCCCCCAAGAAGTGCGCCGCCAATTAGGGTTTATGCCAGACTCTTTTGGCGTTTACGGCGACATGACCATTCTGGAATACCTCGACTTTTTTGGCGCTTGCTACGGCATCCACCCAGCCCAGCGCGCCCGCCTAAGCAAAGACCTGCTGGAATTGGTTGATATCAGCCACCGCCGCGACGACCGGGTGGATAGTCTCTCAACCGGCCTGAAGCAGCGCCTCGGCCTGGCGCGGGTATTGATGCACGACCCCAGCGTACTGGTGCTAGACGAACCCGCCTCTGGCCTGGACCCGCGCGCACGGGTTGAAATCCGCGAACTGCTGCGCGAAGTGGCCCGCCTCGGCAAAACCGTACTCTTCTCCAGCCACATCCTGGCCGATGTGGCCGAACTCTGCACCAGGGTCGCCATCATCGAAAATGGCAAAATGGCCGCACTCGGTAGCCTGAACCAACTCTCAGAAAAGCTCCTACCACATCGCCTGCTTCGAATTGGACTACTCAAAACCATCCCGCTCGAAACCGCCCTGGCAACACTCTCCAGCCTGCCGGGCATCTCCAATCCACGCCAACAAGATGGACTGATTCACTCCGAACACATCTCTCTCGAAGCCGATTTTAACGGCGACTCGAACGCCCTGGCGGGCCTGCTCCCCCAACTTGTGCAAAACAACCTGCCCGTCATCCACTTCAGCGAAGATACGAAAAATCTCGAAGAAGTCTTCTTGCGCGCCACGCAAGGCATCGTTTCGTAAAAAAACGCCCATGTCAGAACCCACCCCAGCCCCCACCCAAAAAAAATGGCCCAATGCCCTTAAAGCCTTTTTTCAGAGCATTGCCGAAAACCCCGTCATCCTCAAAGAACTGCGTAAGCGAATGCGAGGCCGCCAGGCCTACGTTTTGCTCTTTGCCTATCTCGTCATCATCAGCATCTTCGTCGCCATCATCTATGGCGCAATACTTTCCGACAGCGGAGCCAGTTTTCGCTGGGACCCGGAAGTCCGCCAAATGTTTGGAAAAACACTCTTTGGCACCATCGTCCTAACCGAACTCACCCTCATTATCCTGCTTTCCCCATCCCTCACCGCCGGCGCAATCGCCTCCGAACGCGAAAATCAAACCCTCGACCTGCTGCGCACCACCCTGCTCACCCCACGCGCCCTGGTTTTTGGCAAACTGGGTTCCGCCTTCAGCTTCGTTTTCCTGCTCATCTTTGCCGCAGTCCCCCTGCAAAGCCTGGCTTTTCTGATAGGAGGCGTAGGCATGGCCGAGCTGATCGTTTCGAGCCTGCTGCTCATCATTACAGCCTTTTTCTTTTGCACTCTGGGCCTATTTTTCTCCAGCTTTCTCAAACGCGCCGCCATCGCCAACACAGCCGCCTATGCCAGCATTGTGCTTTCCATTCTACTGCTGGGCATCATCTTCATCCTGCTAACCATTTTCTCCTCCGCCTGGAGCGACACCATCCCAGAAACCATCATCAACATCCTTATCTGGGTCATTGTTGATACCAATCCACTGCTCACGGCCATCATCAGCGAAGTATTGCTGATCGATTCACAATCCCTCTTTTTTACCAACACAGCCCCATTGGGCGGCGGTGCCGGCTTCTACGCCCCCTCCCCCTGGATTCCCTTCAGCCTGATCTACCTGGCCCTAAGCCTGATCATGCTGCTGCTCAGCATCGAATTCGTCAAACACCCCGACCGCTAAAATGGCCTCCTTCCACGACCTTACCCACCTGCTAAACCATTGGATACACTGGCTGCGCCTGAAACGCGGCCTGATTTGGGCCGTCCGCGGCCTGATTCTGGGGCTAACCAGTTCACTCTTATTGGGACTATGGGGCGTATGGCAGGCCCGCTTATTACAACTTGAATTTTTAACTCTGGTGACCGCCCTACCCTTTACAAGCGCACTCACCGCCAGCCTGCTCGCCGTTTTTTGGCCGATTTCGCACCTTAAAGCAGCCCGCGCCCTAGACCTGGAACTGCGCCTGGACGAGCGCATCAGCACCGCCCTCGAACTAAACCAGCACCCCCAAAACATCCCCGCCGAAATACGCCAAAAACAACTGGCCGACGCCCTGACCGCCGCCCAAACCATCCAACCACACCGCGATCTACCCCTGCGCATCCGCCCCAGCGAAGCGCTGCTGGCCCTGGCACTTACCCTGATCCTGGCAGCCGTTTACACGCGCAGCGAAGCCCTGTTTCAGGCGGCCCAGCAAGCGCGTGACGTGCAAAAAGCTATCACACAAGAAACTAAACAAATCGAAGCGCTGCTAAAACAGCTTGAAACCGACCCAACCCTAAGCGAAGAACAAAAAAAAGCGCTGACAGCCCCACTTGAAGCGGCGCTCAACAACCTGGAACAAAACCCCAGCCTGGAAAGTTCCGTCTCCACGCTGGTGAGCGCCAGTGAAAAACTGGAAGCACTCACCAATCCGCAAGCGGGAGCCGCCGCTCAGGCCCTGCAAAAAGCTGGGAGCGACCTGGCCCGACAGGAAAACTCGGCCCTGCAAGCGCTGGGCCAGCAATTGGCCCAAGGCAACCCGCTTGCCGCCGCAGCCGAATTAGCCAACCTTGATCTGAGTCAACTCAGTCAGGCCGAAGCTGCCCAAACTGCCGCCCAACTCGAACAATTGGCGCAAGCCCTGCAAGCGACCAATCCGCAATTGGCCGGGCAGCTAAAGCAGGCGGCGCAAGCCCTGCAAAACGGGGATACGGCTGCCGCCCAGCAAGCCCTGAACCAGGCCGCCCAATCTCTAACCCAGGCCGGGCAGCAGCAAGCCTTAAGCCAGGCCGCCGGGCAAGCTGCCAAACAGCTACAACAAGGGGCTGGGCAAATTGTGGCGGCGGGGGGTGGACAAACCCCAGGCGCAAGCCCAAACCCGCAAAACGGCAGCATGAGCGCAGCGGGCAGCGGCCTGGGCCCAGGTCAAAGCGCTGAAAACGGCGGACAGGCTGCGGGGGATGCGCCCATTCCCCAAAATAACGGCGCGGGCGATGGCGGCGCGACCACCTATGAGCAAATCTACGCGCCCAGCCTGCTCGGCGGCCCAGATGGCCCGCAAGTGGGGTTGTCCAGCGGGTCGGGTGAAGGTGAAATTATCGGGCAAGGCCCGCTAACGCCCGGCCAGGACGGACAGAGCCTGGTTCCCTATGATCAGGTCTTTGGGCAATATGAACAGCTTAATAACCAGGCCATCGAAAATGGTGATATTCCATTTGAGTTTAGCCAGGTGATCCGCAATTATTTCGATTCGTTGAAACCCTAGCACACCGCGCACCTATTCCAGGAGGCCTTATGCCTGAATTTTCCATCGACCAGTTCCGTCAGATTGCCAGTCAAATTGAAAACGAGGTGGGCCAGGTGATTGTGGGCCAAACCGAGGTGGTGCGGCATGTGCTGGTAAGTATTTTAGCAGGCGGGCATGTGCTGCTGGAAGGTGTACCCGGCCTGGGCAAGACCATGCTGATTCGTACCCTGGGCCAGGCCCTGGATTTGAAATTTTCGCGCATTCAGTTTACGCCCGACCTGATGCCTGCTGATATTCTCGGTACTGAGATTTTGAGTGACCAGGACGGGCGGCGCGAATTTCGCTTTCGGCCTGGGCCGCTGTTTGCCAACCTGGTGTTGGCCGATGAAATTAACCGGGCCACGCCCAAGACCCAATCGGCGCTATTGGAAGCCATGCAGGAGGCCTCGGTGACAGTGGCCCAGAAAACGTATCATTTGGAAGAACCGTTTTTTGTGTTGGCAACCCAAAATCCGCTGGAAATGGAAGGGACTTATCCTTTGCCCGAAGCCCAACTCGACCGTTTCTTTTTCAAGGTTAATGTGACGCTGCCAGATGTGGCCGATATGGTGCAAATTTTGGAGCGCACCACCGGCCAATCCACCGCTTGCGCAGGCCGGGCCGCCAGCGGCGCAGAGATTGTCTCTATGCGCGCCCTGGCGCGGACGGTTCCGGTGGCTTCCCACGTTAAAGAATACATTGCCAAACTAATGCTCGCTACACACCCAACCGATAGCAATGCCACCGCACTGGTCAAACAATATGTGCGTTATGGCGTTTCGCCGCGCGGCGGGCAGGCCCTAATGTTGGGCGCAAAAGTCACCGCGCTGCTGGCCGGGCGCTACAACGTGGCCTTCGAGGATGTTCACGCAGTTGCCCCGGCGGCCTTGCGCCACCGCCTGCTACTCAACTTCGACGGCCTGGCCGAAGGCCTTAACCCAGATAAGGTGATTGCTGAATTGTTAAAAGCCTTGCCGCATTAAAAGTGTTCCAAATGAGTTGAACGCACCAGACCTGACAGGTTTCAGCATGGCAGATTCTGATTAATAAAAACTCTGTGGAAACCTATCCGGTTAAGATTTCCTCTTTTTCATCAATCCCTTTCGCTATTCTCTATGGTATTTGACGAATCCACTCTGCGTAAACTGAACCAATTAACTCTGGTTGCCACGCGCCTGCGGGCCGGAGCCATCCAGGGTGAACGCCGCTCGTCACGACGCGGCAGCAGCGTGGAATTTGCCGATTACCGCGACTACACTCCCGGCGACGATCTGCGCCGTATCGACTGGAACATCTACGCCCGCCTGGAGCGGCCCTTCATAAAGCTCCTGGAAGAAGAAGAAGACCTGGCCGTTCATATTTTGTTGGATGGTTCCCGCTCAATGGACTGGGGCGCAGGCGACTTACACAAATTCCGCTACGCCTTACACCTGGCCGCCGGGTTGGGAGCCGTAGCGCTCTCCTCCGGCGATTCACTCTCACTGGGTTTTCTGCAAAATGGCCGCATCACCGCCGAATTTGGCCCCACCCGTGGGCAGGCAGCCCTGGCGCGGCTGTTCCGCTTTCTCGAAAGGTTGGAACCCAACGGAGAAACCAACCTGAACGCCGCGCTGCGGGGATATTCCATCGCCCCACGCCGCCCAGGCCTGCTGATTCTACTCTCAGACCTGTTGGATGCTCAGGGCTACGAAAACGGTCTGCGTTCCTTGCAAGCGCGCGGACACGAGGCCGCGCTGCTCCACATTTTGGCTCCTGACGAGCTCGACCCAGCCCTGGCAGGCGACCTGCAACTCATCGACAGCGAAACCGGCCACGAACAGGAGGTCTCACTAGACGGCGGACTGCGCCGCCTGTATCGCGCTCGCGCTCAGGCCTGGATCGAAACCATCCAAACCGACTGCCGCAAACACGCCATCCGCTATCTCAACCTGAACACCAACCAGCCCTGGGAGCAGACCATCCTGCTCCAAATGCGTAAAGCGGGAGTAGTGAAATAGAATGCAACTCCTAACCCCCGCCGGGCTGGGATTGCTGGCCCTCGCTATTCCGATTCTGCTGCTCTACATGCTCAAATTGCGCCGCAAACCGGTGCAAGTTTCATCCACCCTACTCTGGGAACGGATGCTGCGCGACCAACAAGCCAACACACCCTGGCAAAAGCTAAAACGCAACCTGCTACTCTTCCTGCAACTACTCATACTGACCGCGCTGGCACTAGCCTTGGCCCGCCCAGCCCTAATTACCCCAGTTGTCGCTTCTGGCTCAGTCATCGTCCTATTAGACGCATCGGCCTCCATGAACGCCACCGACATCCGCCCCAGCCGCTTTGAAAACGCCCGGCGCGCCGCCCAAACCATCCTCAACAGCCTCAGCAACGGCGCACAAATGACCCTGATTCTGGTCGGAGACACCCCCCAAACCCTCATCTCTGCCGAAACCGATCAAACCCTGTTGGGCAGCGCCCTCGCCGCCGCCCAGCCCTCTCAGGGCAGCGCCAACTGGCCGAACGCCTTCGCCCTGGCCGCCGGAGCCGCCCAAAACAGCCCCAACGTCACCTTCATCATCCTCTCCGATGGCGGGCTACCCGCCACTGGCCTGCCCGCGCTCCCCGGCCAGGTACGCTACGTCCCAATCGGCACCAGCGCTGACAACCTGGCAATCAGCGCCCTGGCCTTGCGCTCCGATCAACTCTTCGCCGAAATCACCAACTACAGCGTTAGCCACCGCGCCACACTCCTCTCCATTTACTTCAACGATGAACTGCTCACCGCCCGTTTGCTGGAGCTCGATGCTGGAGCCAGCCAAAGCCTGAGCCTTACCCAACTCCCCACCACCCCCGGCCTGTATCGGGCCCAGATTTCTTCCCCGCAAACCGCTACCGCGCTGGATGTATTGCCACTCGACGACCTGGCCTTTGCCGTCAATCAAGACGCCGCCACCCGGCGCGTGTTACTCGTTTCGAAAGGCAATCTCTACCTGGAACAACTTCTGGCCTCCCTGCCGGGCCTGCAACCCTTTCGCGCCCTGCCCGCCGCCGATGGAACCCTTCAACTACCCAGCGACCCCTTCGACCTATATATTTTTGATGGACTGCTGCCCGCGGCCTGGCCCAACGGCAGCCTGCTCTTGATCAACCCGGCTAGCAATCCGTTTTTTGAAGTTGGTTTACCCTTCAGCGAGATGACCAATCTTAACATCCGCGCACATCCCCTCACCCGCTATGTCGATTGGAGCAACGTCCATATCCTGCAAGCCAAAACCATCCAACCACCCGCCTGGGCCGATGCGCTAATTGAAAGCAACGCTGGCCCACTGGTTTTTGCCGGTCAAACGGCAAATCGCCGCATCGCCAGCCTGGCTTTTGATCTGCGCGAAAGCGACCTGCCACTACAGGTGGCCTATCCCATCTTGTTCAGCAACCTGATTAACTACCTCGTCCCGCCTGCCGCCTTCGACACCACCCAAGCCCTTCAGCCCGGCCAACCCCTAACCATCATCCCCCCGCCAGGGGTAGAGAAAATCGTTATCGCCTCACCCTCCAATCAAGCCTACGTCTTGCTCCCCAGCGCCGCCAGCCTGAGTTTCACCAATACCGCAGAAACCGGCTACTACGCGGTCAACTTCATCAGCAACGACTCAACTCAGGTGGATTATTTTGCCGTCAACCTGTTTAACCCCACCGAATCAGACATTCAGCCACGCCAAAGCCTCCAAATCGGCCAAAACGCCATCCAGCCTGCCCCAGCCAATCAAATTGGGCTGAGCGAAATCTGGCCGTGGCTGGCCGCCCTGGCGCTATTGGTGTTAATAGTTGAATGGCAAGTCTATCATCGGCGCACCCTGCCAGGCCCTAAAAGCGGGGATAAATGACCTTTACCAGCCCCATCGGTCTCCTGCTGTTGCTATTACTGCCACTCTTCGCGTGGATCGGCTGGCCCACCCGCGGCCCCTCCCAAAAACGAGAGACTATCGCCCTGCTCTTACGGTTGAGCCTGGCGCTGTGTTTGATTCTCTCGCTGGCCGGGCTGGAACTGCCTCGCGGCGGCGATGAACTGGCAGTCGTGTTTCTGGTAGATGTTTCCGATTCAATGTCAGATGAAGCCATTAACGCGGCCACGCGCTATGTGAAAACAGCGCTAGCCGCCAGCGGCCCAGATGATCAATCGGCCATCATCCTGTTTGGGGGCGATGCACTCGTTGAGCGCCCCATGCTTCCCGGCAATGACCTGGGACAGATCACCTCTGTGCCCGTCACCACCCAAACCGACCTGGCGCAAGCCATCCGGCTGGGATTAGCGCTCTTCCCATCTGGCGCGGCGCGCCGGATGGTGATTCTTTCAGATGGCGCGCAAACCAACGGCGACGCGCTCAAAGCTGCCGAGTTTGCAAAAGCCATCCATGTCCAAATCATTTCGGTGCCATTTATCACCCAGCCCGGCGCAGAAGCGCTAATTAGCGCAGTCGAGGCTCCCAGCCACCTGCGCCCTGGCGAAAATTTCCATCTGAATGTTTCAGTTCAGTCCAACCAGCCCATTCGAGCCACCCTGCGGGTGCTTTCTGGCGATACAATTCTTTATGAACAGCCCCACGACCTGCGGCGTGGTCAACAAACCTTTAGCTTGCCCCTCCGCGCCGGGGAAACTGGTTTCACCAGCTATGAAGTACAAATTACGCCAGAACAAGATACGTTTTACCAAAACAACCGCATTGATGCTTTTTCTCAAATTGATGGGTTGCCGCGGCTGTTACTGGTTGGCCCCACTCCCGGCGAAAACCTGCCAGGCGGCGCAACCCGGCCCGATGAATATTCCACACTATTGGCGGCCCTGCAAGCTGCCAATTACAGTATCGACCTTGTAGCGCCCAAGCGCCTGCCCACCGACTTGGCAGGACTGGCCCAATACAACGCCGTGATTCTGGTAGATGTCCCGGCTCGTGAATTAAGTAATCGTCAAATGGAAACCTTGCAAAACTACGTCCGCAATCTGGGCGGCGGACTTTTAACCATCGGCGGGCCAACCAGTTTCGGCGTCGGCGGCTATTACGATACACCGCTCGAAGCCGCCCTGCCGCTTGAAATGCAAATCAAAGACGAACAGCGCCGCCCCAGCCTGGCAATTGTCTTCATCATTGACCATTCTGGCAGTATGAGTGAAACCAGCGGCGGCGTAGAAAAGCTGGAGCTTGCCAAAGAAGCTGTCGCGCGTTCGGTGGAATTACTTTTTCCAACCGACCGGGTTGGCGTGATCGCTTTCGATGACACCGCCGCCTGGGTTGTGCCGATGACCGACCTGGCAGACATCCTGACCATTCAGCAGGCCATTGGCAGCATTCAATCTGGCGGCGGCACCGATATTTTAGCCGGGGTACAAGCCATGGCAAATGTCCTGCCCAATGATCCTGCCAAAGTGAAACACGTCATTTTGCTGACCGATGGCGGAGCCGACCCAACCGGCATTGCCGAATTGGTGGAAAAACTCAGTACCGAAAGCGGAATCACACTCTCTACAGTGGCAATTGGCCGCGATGCTGCACCTTTTTTGCAAGAATTAGCCGACACAGGAGCAGGACGTTACCATTTCACCACCGATGCTGGCAGTATTCCCAGCATTTTCACCGAGGAAACCAGTCTGGCAACCCGCGCTTACATTGAAGAAGGCGCATTTTTCCCAAAACTGGTTAATTCATCTCCTATTTTAATAGGCATCGAAACTCTGCCGCGCCTGTATGGCTATGTGGCTACCAGCCCCAAACCCCTGGCGCAAGTGATCCTAAAATCTGAAAAAGACGATCCCCTGCTGGCCGCCTGGCAATATGGCCTGGGCCGCTCCGTAGCATTTACATCCGACGCCACCGGGCGGTGGGGTAGCGACTGGGTGAACTGGGAAAACTACGCCACCTTTTGGGCGCAAGCCGTGCGCTACACCCTGGGCGAAACAAGCGCAGCCGCCTTGCAATTAAGTGTGGTGACAGAAAACGAGCAGGCCCGATTCACACTCGATGCCCGCGCTCCCGGCGGAGACTTTTTAAATGGCTACCAGATTACCGCCAATGTGGTCGGGCCAAATGGCAAAACTCAAGCGGTGACGCTGCGCCAGGTTGCGCCAGGGCGCTATGAAGCCAATTTTACGTCCACTACGCCCGGAATTTATTTATTACGGCTGGCAGGCCAACCAGGCCAAGAGGGCGGCGCTGGATTTGTTGAAACGACCGGTTGGATTCTGTCCTATTCACCTGAGTACCGCGCCATTGAGCCCAATCCAGACCTGTTGGTGCGTCTCGCGGCGCTGACCGACGGCAAAGTGGCTTCGGCTGACCCCCGCGAGGCTTTTTCGCACGATCTAAAAGCTGCACGCGCGACACGCGCAGTTTGGCCCTGGCTCTTGGCGCTGGCGGCAATTCTTTTACCATTGGATGTGGCTGCGCGGCGGTTGATTGTGACCCGGCACGATTTCGCGGCCTGGCGCGCAGCCCTGTTCGCCCGGCTAATTTTCGGCAAGAAAACCGCGGTTTTGCCAGAATCAAATTCACAGATGGGGGCTTTGTTCCAGGCGAAGGAGCGCGCGCATCGCAGCTCACTCCAGGCTGAGGCGGGAACAGCAGTCTCTCCGGCCCCGGTAGAGACTGCTGTGGCGGAAAAACCCGGCAGCGCGGAATCTGGCTCGATTTCTTCATCTGAAATGCCAGCCGAGACTTCAACTGCAGCGGCTTTGCTGGCGCGAAAAAAGAACTTGCGCGGCAAGAACCAATGAGATTCCGTTATAATACCGGCCATGTCCCCTTTTTATACCCGTACCGGAGATGAAGGTACCACCGGCCTCTTAGGCGAAGGCCGGGTGTCCAAGTTTGATGCCCGTATTGAGGCCCTGGGCGCAGTGGATGAAGCCACTGCGGCGCTTGGGCTGGCGCGCGCCAGCGTGCAATTGCCACAAACCGCCACGCTGTTGTTGGAAGTTCAGCGCGATTTGTATAAATTGATGGCCGAGGTAAGTGCTACCCCTGAGAATGCAACCCGGTTTCGGGCTATTGACGAAAGCCGGGTGAACTGGCTGGAGGCCCAAACCGACGCGCTGGAAGTGACGCTGGAGATGCCGCGCGAGTTCATTGTGCCGGGCGATCGTCCGAGCAGCGCGGCTTTGGCGCTGGCACGCACCATTGTGCGCCGCGCCGAGCGGCGGGTGGTGGCGTTGTTTGAGGCCGGGCAATTGGAAAATTTACAGCTTTTGGCTTATCTAAACCGGCTTTCTTCGTTGGTATTTATGTTGGAGTTGGCCGAAAATGCCCAAGCCGGGCAAAAAAGTAACCTGGCAAAGGTTACGCCATGACTGGAACCTTGATTAATGTTGTTGCAATTGTGGTGGGCAGCCTGATTGGTATTTTTTTTGGAGCCAAGCTGCCCGAAACTCTTAAGGCGACAGTGGTAAATGGAATGGGCCTGTTTACAGCGGCAATTGGTTTGCAAATGTTTTTCGAAACGCAAGAGTCGCTGGTGGTGCTGGGCGCGCTGATTATTGGGGCTTTGTTGGGCGAGTGGTGGCGCATTGAAGACGGGATTGCGGCGCTGGGGGTCTGGCTTGAAAAGCGCTTTACCGGAAACCAGGCAGGCACATCCAGCCGTTTTGTGCGCGGTTTTTTGGCCGCTTCACTGTTGTATTGCACCGGGCCAATTGCCATTATGGGTTCGATTCAGGATGGGCTGAATGGGGATTTTCAGCTTTTAGCGGTGAAATCGGTTTTGGATGGTTTTATTTCAATTGCTTTTGCTTCCACCCTGGGCATTGGAGTGCTTTTTTCCATTTTGCCGGTTTTTGTTTACCAGGGCGGTATCAGCCTGCTGGCAGGAACGTTAAGCAATGTCCTTAGCGAGGCAATGATGGCAGAAATAACAGCAACCGGCGGGGTAATTTTGTTTGGGCTGGCCCTAAGCAGCCTGCTCGAAATAAAGAAGATTCGGGTTGGTAATTTTTTGCCTGCACTGTTAATCGCTCCGATCATTGTCTGGGCGCTGGCTTTCTTTGGAAAATAAAGCGGTAGCTCGGTGGAGTTTCGCAAAATCGTTAAAATGGCGCATAAATACCCTTTTTACAAAACAGGTAAACGACCAAGATGGACTTTAACTTAAAAAACACAAAACTCTGGTTTGGACTGGCTTTTATGCTGGGACTGGTTTTACGCCTGGCGCGCCTGGGCGCAATTCCGCTTTCAGATGCCGAGGCGGCTTGGGCCTTACAATCACTGAACCTGGTACGCGGTCTGCCCGTAGAGATTGGGCCGCAGCCGGGCTATGTCAACCTGACGGCGCTGTTCTTTTTTATCTTGCAATCCAGCAATTTTGCAGCGCGCCTGCTGCCCGCCCTGGCAGGCAGCGCACTGGTGTTAGCGCCACTCTTATTCCGCGAGCGGCTCGGCGAAAAAGTGACACTGGCATTGGCCTTTGCGCTGGCGCTCGATCCGGGCCTGGTGGCGCTTTCGCGCCAGGCAGGCAGCCCTATTTTGGCAGTTACAACCCTAATCTTGGCCTGGGGCGCATGGCGCAATGGATTTTTGCGCCTGGCCGGGTTTCTGGCCGGGCTGGCCTTACTTTCGGGCAGTTCACTCTGGTTTGGCGCACTCGGCTTGGGGCTGGCATTATTATTAGCCCGCGCCTTTGCGCCAGAAATTTCTTTCAAATTTGAAAAGGAACATGTTCGTCCGGCAGCGCTTTTTGCGCTGGGAACCTACCTGGTTCTGGGAAGTTTCTTTTTGCTGGCCCCTGGCGGATTAAGCGCAAGCCTGGCCTCCATTCCGGCCATTTTCACCGCGCTCCAAGAACTAACCGACGTAACCGCCTTACGCATGTTGTCTGCTTTGGTCTTTTATCAGCCGCTGGCGCTCATTTTAGCGCTTGTCCAGTTGGGACGGCTGCGCTCGCAACGTAATGCGATGGTCATTTTTCTTGGATTTTGGCTTTTCGCAGCCATTCTGCTGGCGCTAGCCTACCCAGCCCGGCAGATCAGCCACCTGGCCTGGGCCTTGATACCACTTTGGGTTTTGGCAACACTAGAAGTGGTGCGCTGGGTTCAACCCATCAAACCCGTCATCGAAATGCGCGCAGAACGCATCCCAGAATCACTCCACCTGAACGAAGATGCCTTTGTCAGTCCCGCCGACCAACCCACCAGCTTCAACATCCACCCGGTGAAAGTTTCGGATGGCATCTGGGAAACGCTTGGCATGGCCGCGCTAACACTCATCCTGATCTCTTTTGCCTGGCTTAACTTCATCGGCATATCCCTGCACACCTTCGACCAACCCACCCTGCAATTACGCTGGCTGGTGACAATCGGCGCATTGATACTGCTGGCCCTCAGCGCCATCCTGGTTGCATTTGGCTGGTCCACCCGAGTTGCCGCGTACGGCACCCTTTGGGGCAGCCTGACAGCCCTCAGCCTCTACAGCCTGGCAATGACCTCCTTTAGCGCCAACCTGCACCCGGCCCCCTCCGTCGAAATGTGGCCCGATGGCCCACAAGCCATCCCCGCCCCCATCCTGCTAAACCAGATCGACGACCTTTCGGAATTCAGTCACGGCTCGGCCCAAGCCCTAAAAATAACCCTAATCGGAATCGAATCCCCAGCCCTAAACTGGTTACTACGCGATTGGCAGCTTAGCGAAGCCCAGGCCCTCTCCATCGCCTCGGCCCCCGACCTGTTAATAACCAATCAGAGTTTCACCGGCCCCGAACTTGAAACAGCCTATCGCGGCGCCGATTTCCTGTTACGGCTCTATCCGGGCTGGAACCAGGCCACCTCTGCCGAGTGGCTGCGCTGGATTGTCTTACACGAACTGCCACAAGGACAAGAACCCGTTCTACTCTGGGCGCGCAGTGACCTTTTCCCCGATTCGCAAAACCTAGTCCCCTAAACACAGGAGAGCCATGTCTGACCTTTGTATTATCGCCATTGACGGCCCTGCCGCTTCCGGCAAATCCACGCTCGGATTTCGCCTGGCAGAAAGCCTCGGCTATTTGTATTTCGACACCGGCCTCATGTATCGCGCCGTCACCTGGCTCACTCTGGCGCGCGGCCTGTCTGCTCAAGACGAAGCCGCGGTGACCCGCCTGGCCGAAGATATGCCCATCGAAGTCACTGCACCCTCTTTTGAAGATGGCCGCTCCTGCGATATCGTTGTCGATGGGCAGGACATCACCTGGAAAATCCGCCAACCCGAAGTAGACGCCAACGTCTCCATCGTGGCAGCCTACTCCGGCGTCCGCGCCGCCCTCACCATTCAACAGCGCCGCATCGGGCTGCGTGGACGCGTTGTCATGGTCGGACGCGATATCGGAACCGTCGTCCTACCCGAAGCCAATGTCAAAATCTACCTGGATGCTTCAGCAAAAGAACGCGCCCGCCGCCGCTACGACGAAACCCTGCAAAGAGGCGGAACAGCCGACCTGGCTGAAATTCTGACCAAAGTCAACGAGCGCGACCGGATCGATTCTACCCGCGCGATTGCGCCCCTTAAACCAGCCGCTGACGCCGTTCTAATCGACTCCGACAAACTCAACGCTGACCAGGTTTTTGAAAAAGCCTTGTCATTATGCAAGCGCTAGATCGTTACACCCCACCGCCAGGCAACTTACTCGCCCGCGCCATCTTGCGTCCAATCTTCCGCGGCCTATTCCGCCTGCTGGCCCAAATCCGTATAGATGGACTGGAAAACATTCCACGTGGCACAGCCTACATCGCGGCCTTTAACCACGTCTCCACCTTCGATCCGCCCTTCCTGCTTACCTTCTGGCCCGAAGAAATTGAAGTCCTCGGAGCGTCCGACATCTGGAACCGGGCTGGCTTCGGCCAAAACCTGTTGGTACGCTTGTTTGGCGGCATCCCCGTCCACCGCGGCCAATATGACCGCCAGGCGCTAGAACGTGTGACCCATATCCTAAAATCTGGTTTTCCACTGTTAATTTCCCCAGAAGGTGGCCGCACCCGTATTTCGGCCATGCGCCGCGCCCGGCCCGGCATCGCTTTCATCGTCGAGGCAAGTTCCGTCCCGGTTCTGCCAGTCGGCATCGTCGGAACCAGCACCGACTTTTTCAGCCGCGCCATACGCGGCCAACGTCCAACTCTCGAACTGCACATCGGCAAACCCATCCACTTGCCAGCGGTAACCGGCAAAGGTGAAGCAAAACGTCTATCACGTCAGCAAAATGCCGACCTGGTGATGCACCACATCGCCAGCCTATTGCCCAAAGAATATCATGGCGTATACAGCCAGCCGCAAATCGCCCAGACAAGCGTGTAGCTAAGCGTCTACTTTAATTTGCCGTGCTATAATCAGCCTGTTCTGGCATAAATCTTGCATCATCGAGAATCATGGAACCTATCTTTTCTCTTTTTGAAGGCGCTTTTGTCCCGCCGCTGTGGCCGGTAAATGCAGGCTGGCTATGGTGGGCAATTTTGGCTTTTCTCGTTAGCTGGCAGGTTTATAACTGGAAAAATTATCAATCCGTTTGGGATGGCCGTTCATGGGGGATGGTCTTTGGCCTGGCAGTTTTAGCAATCATCTTCAACAACTTTATCGGCTTGCGTTTTCCGGCTGGCGCGGCACTTTCCCCACCAGGCATTCCGATTGTTCCACGCGGACCAGCGCTGATGGCCCTGGCTGCCCTACCGTGGGTACTGGCCGGAGGCCTTCTTGGCCCAGTTGCGGCAGCCATTGTAGGATTTGTGGCTGGTCTGGTGCGGTTTGGCATCGATACGCAATCAATTTTCACGCCGATAGAGATGGCCTTATTGGCAGCGCTATTTAGCGCTGCGATACGCCAACGCTTCCGCACCTGGCCCTATCGGCTCTTACGCGAACCATTGATTACAGCTGTCTTATTAACCCTGGTTTTTGGACTCTTCTTTGTTGTAGATGTTTTCATGATTGTATCGGGTTCCGTTGCAACCCGGCTAGACTACGCCCAAACCCGCTTGCTATATTCGACCCTGGCCTTTGCGGGAGAAATTTTTATCGCGGCGGGCTTCGCGCAAGTCATCTCCATTATGTTTCCGGCACTATGGGGCAGCAGCCTGCCTCTCATGCCTTCGCCTGATGAACGCAGCCTTGAAGCGCGTTTCTTGCTCGGCACCGGAACGCTGATCACGGCCCTGCTCGTAGCGCTGCTAATTGGCGATTGGCTTGTCGCCGGAACTGCGGCGCGCCAAATGCTGCAAACCCGCATGAAGGGCACCGCAGAACTGGCATCACAAAGCATCCCCTTCTTCCTTGAAACCGGCCAAAACCTGGCCGGACAATTGGCCCTTACCCCAGGTCTCAGCCTGGATGATCCCAATCAGCTAAACCTGCTGCTCGAACAGCAAATTCGCATTGTCCCATTTTTTGATCAATTAATGGTACTCAATCCTCTAGGCGAAGTTGTCGGCAGTTACCCCCCCGTCACCGAAGCGCAGCTCTTCCTCTACCCCGAAGAAAGCGCCGGACTACAATTGGCTTTTAGCGGGGTACTCAGCCAAACCTATACCATCCCACCCGCCGCAAATGGCAATGCGGCCCGGGTTTCTTTCGTTATCAGTTTGCTCAACCCCGAAAATGGATTAGCAGAACGTGTTCTCATCGGCCGCACTAATCTTGAGACCAATCCATTTACCCAGCCTCTCATTAATAGCCTAAAAAGCATGGAAGACTTAAATGGCGCGGGAATTTTACTCGACGAAAAAAATCAAATCTTATATCACGGCGCTTCCACAAGCGCCCTCATGGAAAAATATCCAGGGCAATCGACCACCCAAGCGGCCTTTTTTGATGATACATCGGCTAATGGAACCCGCAACCTAATTTATTACCAGCCAGCCTTGGGGCGTTCATGGGCCGTCGTTATCACCGTACCCGCTCAACAATCACAAGAACAAGCCTTGAGCATCGCCGCTCCTTTATCCGTGATGATTTTGGTGCTGGGGCTTGTCTCTCTCGCTTCTCTGCGCCTCGGCCTAAAAACAGTCACCAGTTCCATGCAAACCCTGGCAAGCGAAGCCGTCCGCATTGCGCAAGGCCAATTGGACCATCCGCTTCCCGTCGAAGGCGTGGATGAAGTAGGCCAGCTTCGGCGCGCCTTTGAACAGATGCGCGTCAGCCTGCAATCCCGGCTGGAAGAACTCAACCGTCTGTTACTCGTCAGCCAGGGCGTTGCTTCCAGCCTCGATATGGGCGACGCTGTCGAACCCGTACTTGAAGCCATTCTAGCAACCGGAGCCAGCGCCGTGCGCGTAGTGCTAACTCAGGCCAGCCTACAAGACACAGAACGCGATGTGCCTTCCATCTTTGCGCTTGGCCCATCCAAAGAAAAATATCCTTATCTGGATGCCCAGATATTGAGCCTAACCCAACAGCAAGACAAAATCGTGCTAACCAACGTCAGCCGCGCTCGCACCTTTGCCTTCCCCGCCGGACAACCCGCCCCAGCCTCACTCATGGCTTTTCCCTTGCGCCACGAAAACCGCTACTACGGCACGCTCTGGGCTGCCTACGACCAACCCCGCCTCTTCTCCGAAGCCGATGTGCGCTTCCTGGCAACCCTGGCCGGGCAAGCCGCGCTGGCCGCCTCCAACAATCACCTTTTCCTGTCTGCTGAGGTGGGCCGTCAGCGCCTGGCCGCCATCCTGGCTTCCACCCCCGACCCGGTACTGGTAACAGATCACCTCAACCGGCTCCTGCTCGCCAACCCGGCCGCCTGGCAAACCTTAGGTGCCGCCGTTGGCACAGCAGAGGGCCAACCCATTGAAAAAGTGATCAGCCACAAAGCCCTGCTCGATATTTTACAAGTCTCATCCGCCGACAAACTCTCTGCCGAAGTAACCGTTGCTGGCGGACAGGTTTTTCTGGCAACCGCCTCCCCGGTCGTGGCCGATGGCCGCCTGGTAGGACGGGTCTGCATCCTACGCGATGTAACGCACTTCAAGGAAGTGGATACGATGAAGACCGAATTCGTCAACACCGTTAGCCACGACCTGCGCTCACCGTTGACGTTGATGCGCGGCTACGCTACCATGCTGGAAATGGTAGGTGAACTAAACGAACAACAACAAGGCTATGTTAAGAAGATTATTCTGGGTGTCGAAAACATGGCGAGACTGGTAAATAACCTGCTAGACTTGGGTCGAATCGAAGTAGGTGTTGGCCTGCAACTTGAAACAGCCCCTCTCTTCGATATTATTGAACGGGTCACCAGCACCCTTCAAATGCAAGCTTCACAAAAAAACATTACACTCAATGTCGAAACGCCCAAAAACATTTCGCCCCTGATCGAAGCCGACCACGCTCTTCTGCAACAAGCCATGTACAATCTGGTCGAAAACGCCATCAAATACACACCGCAAAACGGCCAGGTAACAGTACGTACCCGCTTAGACAGCGATCACCTTCATTTTGAAGTCCAAGATACCGGTATCGGCATCTCTCCCATCGACCAACCACGCTTATTTGAAAAATTTTACCGTGGCGGACAGCGCGAAGCCCGCGAACAAAAAGGCTCCGGTTTGGGCCTGGCAATAGTCCGCTCCATAGCCGAGCGGCATGGCGGACAGGTCTGGCTCGAAAGCCAGCTTGGGCGGGGCAGCACTTTCTTCCTGGAAGTCCCACTCAGACAATCTTCCTGAAACTGGGCGATTGCATCTAAAATGAGGTAAAACTGGCTATCTTGCAATCAGGAGAAAAG
>DYPU01000055.1 GCA_020719725.1 Anaerolinea sp.
CGATTTGCCCGAAATTATCCGCCTGGGGCGCGCATACGGATTTACTTTTTTCCAGGTCAATACCAATGGACTGCGGCTGGCGCGCGATGAGGCTTATCTGGCCGAACTAAAAGCGGCGGGACTTTCGCAAGTTTTCCTGCAATTTGACGGGACTCACGACGCCATCCACATCCAGACCCGCGGGCGGGAATTGTTCGAGAAAAAACTTCAAGTTATCGAAAACTGTGAAAAAGCGGGCGTGGGCGTGGTGCTGGTGCCGACGCTGATTCCGGGCGTGAACGTGGACGACATCGGCAACATTCTCCGCCTGGCGCTGGCGCACATGCCCACCGTGCGCGGCGTGCATTTCCAGCCGGTCAGTTATTTTGGGCGTTATCCCAACACACCCGCCGATGAGACGCGCATCACCATCCCTGAAGTGCTGCGCGAAATCGAAGCCCAAACCAATGGACAGATTCGCGCCGAGACTTTTGCTCCGCCGGGTTGTGAGAATGCGCTCTGCTCGTTTCACGGGAATTTTGTCTTAATGCCGGATGGCGAATTGAAGGCGCTGACCCGGCATCAGGAGGCGGCCTGCGGCTACCAGCCGATCCTCGCGGCGGAGGGAGCGGCCCGCACCCGCGCCTTTGTCGCCGCCAATTGGGCAGCGCCCAACCTGATTACAGATTTGCCTGTCCTGAGCGGCCCCAGCCTGGGCGAGTGGGACGTGTTCCTGGAGCGCAAACGCACCCATTCCTTTTTTATATCTGGGATGGCCTTTCAGGACGCCTGGAATCTCGATTTGGAACGCTTGCGCGATTGCTGCATCCACGTCGCCAGCCCGGATGGACGGCTGGTTCCGTTTTGCGCGTATAACCTGACGAATCGGGAGGGGCGGGCGCTGTACCGGGGTGTGTTTCAAACGGATGCGGGAGCGGATGGCTGCGCCGAGCGGATAAACGGATGATGGGGCGGGGTGATGGATGAGAATTACGCCGCTTGATGCCTGGATTCAAAGAAAAATAACGGAGTCGAAAGTCTCCAGACTTTCGAGCGCCCAAAATCGGGAGATTTTGGAGTCCGTTGCCGAATGGCAACTGGCAAAGTTGAATGAAACGTTGGCTTTGGCGCGGGAGAAAAGCCCGTTTTACCGCAACCATTTGGTGGGAATGCCCGAAAAACTGGAAAGTTTGGCTCAGTTTAGCCAATTCCCGTTCACCACGCCGGAGGCTGTGCGCCAGAACCCGCTGCGGTTGGTGTGCGTCTCGCAGGACGAGATTGAGCGGGTGGTGACATTGCAAAGTTCGGGGACGACGGGCGAGCCCAAGCGGATTTATTTCACCGCGGCTGACCAGGAACTGACCATCGACTTTTTTGGCGTGGGCATGTCCACACTGACGGAGCCGGGCGAAAAGGTGCTGATTTTTCTGCCCGGAGAAACGCCCGGCAGTGTCGGCGATTTGCTGCGGTTGGGGCTGGCGCGGCAGGGACGGATTCCGCTGCCGTATGGGCCGGTGCGCGACCCGATTCATGCCCTTGAAACGATGGAAAGCCAACAGGCGGACTGCCTGGTTGGCTCGCCGACGCAGGTATTGGGGTTGGCGCGGCGCTGGAATCTAGGGAACAAGGCTCCGCGCACGGTGCTGCTCTCGACGGATTATGTCCCGGCGGCGATTGTGACGGAGTTGGAGAAAATTTGGGGCTGCCAGGTGTTAAACCATTACGGCGCAACCGAGATGGGCTTGGGCGGCGGGGTGGAATGTGAAGCCCGGCGCGGTTATCACCTGCGCGAGGCGGATATGCTGTTTGAAATTGTCGACCCGGAGACGGGGGAACCTGCCCCCGATGGCGAATATGGCGAGGTGGTTTTTACCACGCTGACGCGGCGCGGGATGCCGCTGATCCGCTACCGAATGGGCGACCGGAGCCGGTTTTTGCCGGGAAAATGTCCGTGTGGAACCAGTTTGCGGACGCTGGAAAAAGTGCGCGGGCGCTTTAGCGGCTTCGTATCCGTTGGCGAGGAAACCCTGAAGCTGCCGGACTTTGACGAGGCGTTGTTCCCCATTCCGGGGCTGCTCAATTTTTCGGTAACGGTAGCAGGAGTCGGGGTGGAAGTGTCTCTGCTTGTCGAAACGCAGATGCTGACCAGCGCGGATTCTACTGATTTGGTGGAGCAGGCGCTGCGGGGCGTTTCATCCCTAAAAACAACGGTGAAGTGTCACCATAATCCACAAGAAGTTGGGAATTTACTCAAAAGAGTGCTCCAGCGATGTCAAAATGCGTGAAGTTTTAGCCGAAATTGAAGCCTGGCGCGCCGCCGGGAAACCGGTGGCAATTGCCACGAATGTCAAACTTCAAGGGTCGTCGCTGAGACCGCTGGGGGCCAAGATGGTGATGACCTCGTTAAGGGAGATTGCAGGTTCGGTGACGGGCGGCTGCATCGAGGGCGTGGTCTATGAGGCAGCGCAGGAAGTGCTGGCGGGCGGCGCGCCGAAACTGTTGCATTATGGCGTGGTGGGCGACGAAAACCCCTGGGAAGTGGGGCTGAGTTGCGGCGGGACGCTGGATGTTTTTGTGGAGGCGTTGGATTCTTTATCCTGGCGCGAGATTTATCCGGCGCTGAAAACCTGCCTGGAGCAGGGTCAGATAGCGGCGGTGGCGACGGTGATTGCTGGGCCGGGGCTGGGCAACAAGTTGATGCTTTGGCTGGACGGGCGCAGGCTCGGCAGTTTGGGCAGCGCGGCGCTGGATGGGCCGGCGCTGGACTGGATGCAGACCCAAATTGCGATGCAGGAGACCACCTGGAAGGCGTTTGCGCTGGCGGGCGAGAGTGTCGACGTGTTTGTGGAGGTCTTTGCGCCGGTTGCGCGGCTGATGGTGGTGGGTGCAGTACATATCGCCATCCCGCTGGTGACGCTGGCGCAGGCGCTCGGTTATCAGACGATTGTGATTGACCCGCGCGCGGCCTTTGCCACCCGTGAGCGCTTCCCTCATGTTGATGAGTTGCTGACCGAATGGCCGTCTGTGGCGCTGGAGAAACTGCGCCCGGATGAAGGGACGTACATCGCGGTTATCAGCCACGATGAGAAATTGGATAACCCGGCCATCGCGGTAGCGCTGAAAAGCCCGGCGCGCTATGTGGGCATGTTGGGAACGCGCAAAAAAATCCCACAACGCTGGGCGGCGCTGCGGGAACTGGGCGTGACCGATGAACAGTTGGGGCGTCTGCGCGCGCCGATTGGGCTGAATATCGGCGCGGTGCTGCCGGACGAGATTGCGCTGTCGATTCTGGCGGAGATGGTGGCGGCGAAGCATGGGCAGGTTGTACGGTTTTTGTAAGGAACCATTTTGATTGGGGTGTGTTTTACTTAATGCAGGGAACAAATTTTCTGGTTCGCGCATCTTTTTTTTATTGTTTGCGTATACTCATTATTCATCCATAGAAGGAGGTTTATTTTGGACCCAATTAGCATGATTGTTATTCTTTTAGTCATTCTTTTGTTTGTACCAATCAGTTTGGTAACTCTTTTTTCCAACAAACAGGATTGCGATGAATCGCGTGTTATTCTGCCCAAGTAATCAGCTATCTTCGTTCCCGCAATGACCCGGCGCACCTAAAAACTGGATGCGCCGGGTTCTTTTTTTTGTAACTTCTTTAGAATTTGGGGCAAACATCCAAACTCTAAAGATTTTCTGCCAAATCAGATATTTTGCCTGCCGGGTAAACCTTTAGAGACTGTTTAATGACTCGAATCGCGATGCTTTTCTAGTAAATTACTGGTCAAATGATGGCGATTGACCGCAATTTTAGCTACTATTCGACAAAAATCACGACTAAAGTTGTGGTCTCGGGTAGTTTTTAACAGTTTCCTTAGGGTCTTCGCCCCTTTTTCGAGAAAATTCTTTTGGGACTGAAACATGCTCAAATCCAGGTTTGATTTTTCATCCAGCGGAACATGGCAATCGGCAGTGTAAACATTCCAACCAGCGTCAGCACAAAAACTGCCCGGCCCGTCCAATGGGTTAGGCTGGCAACCGGTTCGAAGAAGTTCATCCCAAAAAAACCAGTGACAAACGAGATTGGCATAAAAAGGGTGGTGATGATGGTTAGCGTTTTCATGACATTATTCATACGGTTGTTGACTGCTGAAAGGTAGGTGTCGAGTGCGCCGCCAACCAGATCGCGCATCGATTCGTTCAGGTCGTGCAGGCGCACCAGATGGTCGTAAATATCGCGGAAAAAGATGCGGTCTTTGGGATCAATCACTTCGTAATCGTCGCGGGCCAATTTGTTCAGCACTTCGCGTTGCGGGGTTAGGGTGCGGCGTAAGAGTTGTAAGGCGCGTTTAACGGCAAAAATCTCTTGCAGGGTGGTCGATTTAGGATTATCGAGCACCTTATCTTCAATTTCATCAATTTTATCGTCCATTTTTTCGACAATTGGCATATAGTCGGCCACCAGATAGTCGATTAGTTTGTATAACAGGTGGTCGGGTCCATGCGAAAGGTAGCGCTTATCTCGAAAGCAGGCGGTGTAGGTGGTTTCAACACAATCCAGTTGCTGATCGTGATGAGTAACAACATAATTGTGCCCCAAAAAAATATCCAACTCGCGCAGTTGGAAAGTGTGATGGTTATCAAGCTCAAGACTATTGAGAACAATGTAGAGATAATCGGTCCAATCGTCCACTTTGGGAGAATGGGTTTCCTGAAGAGCGTCGTCCACCGCCAACGGGTGAAAGTGAAAAATGCCGGTCAGAATGGCCTCGGCGGCATCGTCGGGTTCATTGTCAAAATCAACCCACAGCAAGACATTTGGAATTTTCAACAGATCAATATAGTCTGTCACAGTTAGGTCGGTGCGAATTTCCTGG
Organism: Anaerolinea sp.; assembly: GCA_020719725.1. Taxonomy (GTDB): domain Bacteria; phylum Chloroflexota; class Anaerolineae; order Anaerolineales; family Villigracilaceae; genus UBA8950. The sequence goes on from DYPU01000055.1 coordinate 4,854, forward strand.
TCTGGCAGAAAGCAAAGGGTTCGTATCATAGGGCCTCGTTGATGGGAAATTTGATAATTACAAAGAATAAATAAAGAATATTTAGTTGCTTATTTAATAATATTGAATTTAGTATTGACATTATTAAATAATTTGCTATAATACTTTTAGATATTCGGATTGGTGTTAAAGATTTGGAGAGAACAATGTATATACCCTGGTTTGCTGGAACAGATGAAGCCGCTCGGCTGGCGCATCGCGCTTGCGAGCAAGATTACCTGCAATGGCTTGCCGCGGAGCCGGAAAGCAAACCGCGCTTGCCCCGCCAATGGCTCGCGGTAGTGCGCGTGCGCCTTGGCGATTGGCTTATCCTGAGTGGTCAAAAAATCAAGGCGCAGGCCGCACCTCAACCGCAACGCGCTTCCTTGCAAACTCGATAGGAGCCTTATTTATGAAAACTTCTCTTACGCGCTGCCCGGTTTGTGATCATGAATTGATGATTACCCGCTTACACTGCGATTCGTGCGATACCACGCTCGAAGGCCGGTTTACCGGCGGGCCATTTTCTCATCTTAGCACAGACCAACTCAATTTTATCGAAGTTTTTATTCGCTGTGAGGGCAAAATCAACCGTATGGAAGCGGAACTGGGCCTTTCTTACCCGACGATTCGCAACCGTTTACATGAAGTGATTCGCGCCCTGGGCTTTGACCCTGGCAAAGACGAAACCGCAGAAGTGAGCGAGGAGCGCCGCCGCAAAATTTTGGAAGACCTGGATGCTGGCATAATTTCTGCCGAAGCGGCCATGCGCATTTTGCGAGGCGAGGAGGATTAAATGAAACGAGAAATTTTTACTTGTTCTCCGGCTCCACAAGTCAATATTCGCGCGGCCCATGGCGATTTACAGGTTGCGGGCTGGGATCGTGACGAAATTGCGATAAAAACCAATGGCGATACACTGGTCATTGAGCAAATAGACGATTTATTTATGTTTGAGTGTGCCGACGACCTGATTCTTTACCTGCCGCGTCATGCCAGCCTGACAATTGGCTCAGTCGGCGGCGATATGGATTTGCGCGCTCTGACAACCCCGGTTGTCGTCGCCACGGTGGGCGGCGACTTGCAAGTGACCAGCGTGGCAGGCTTGCAACTCAACACGATTGGCGGCAGTTTGAAGGCAAAAACCATTCAAGGGCATTGTCATATTGAAGCCGTTGGTGGAGATGCTTCGCTGACCAGAGTGGATGGCGACGTGCGGTTGATGCAGGTGGGCGCAGACCTATATGTCCGCGAGGTGAGCGGGACGCTGGCGGTGACGGTTGATGCGGATGCGGTTTTGTTTATCAACCCGGCAGCGGGCCAGACCTACAATGTTCGCGCAGGAAGCGATATTTTACTGCGTTTACCTTTGGATGCCAGCGCTACACTGAAAATGGTGGCGAGCCAAACCGATAGTATTCGCGTCGATTTTCCTGATGTAGAACTGAGCAACCCCAGCCAGCTTGTTTTGGGGGCTGGCGAGGCTGAAATCAACCTGATTGCCGGGGACGAAATCATTGTCACGCATCGCGCCGAAGAATGGCAATCGATGGCAGAGTTTGGGCCGGATGCCTGGGATTTGCACGATTTTCCGGGTGCCCCACCCATACCTCCGATTCCCCCCATCCCTCCGATTCCCCCCATCCCGCCAGTGCCGGGAATGCCAGGTTTTAGCGAAAAACTAAACGAACGGATTGGGCGGCGGGTGGAAGAAGCCGGACGGCGGGCTGAAACGGCGATGCGGCGGGCCGAGCAGAAAATTCGGGCGGCAGAGCAGCGTCAGGTTTTTACGGTGGTGGGCGGTGGCCGACGGCATCTCAATGTCGATTTTTCGGCTCAATCGGCTGCGCCCAAGTCGGAGCCGGTGAGCGATGTGGAACGATTGACTATTTTGAAGATGCTGCAAGAGAAGAAGATTTCGCTACCAGAAGCTGAAAAGCTGTTGACTGCGTTGGAAGGAAAGTAATCGGAGGCTACCATGACGGATAGTGAACGCGCGCAAATCTTAAGAATGATTGATGAAGGTAAAATTACAGCCGAAGAGGGTTTGAAGTTGATGCAAGCTCTGGCGCTGGATGAAGAAGCCGAGGCTGCGCCCTATTTTCCTACAGCGGAAGCAGGCGGCGAGGCCGCTCCTGAGCCTGATCCGGTTGTGGAGCGGCTAAAGCGTAAGGTGCGCTCCTTTTATGTCATCCCGCTTTTTAGTGGGGTAGTCATCACAATTTTATTGGCCTGGTTGATGTATCAGGCGGTGGAGAAGGGGTCGTTGGGGTTTGCTTTTTATTGCCTGATGTTTCCGCTGTTTTTGTTTGGCATTGGGTTGGTGGGATTGGGCGCTAGCAGCCAAAAATCGAGCTGGGTGTATGTAGATATTCAGCAAAAGCCGGGTGAACATCCGGGCCGGATTATGCTTGGTTTTCCGTTGGAGATTGTGCGCTGGTTGGCTGGCACGTTTAAGGGGTTTGTGCCGGGCCAAGAGCGCGATAAGGTGGAATTGGTTTTGAATGCGATTAATACCACTACCAGCCAGGAACCGCTTGTTGTACAGGTGGACGAAGGTGAAGATGGTGACAAAGTGAACGTTTATATTGGCTAGGAGGTGCGCTATGGCAACTGCTGAAGAGAGAATGAAAATTTTGAAGATGATCGATGAAGGCAAGATTAGCGCGGAAGAGGGCGCGAAGTTGCTTTCAACCTTAAGCGAAAACCGGCGCGCTCCAACTGGGGCGGGAGTTGGGCGCGGCTATGGTGGCGCGCGCTGGCTGAGGGTGCGTGTGACAGATGTTGCCACAGGGCGCGCCAAGGCGACGGTACAATTGCCGTTGAATTTGATTGATGCCGGGATGAAGATCGGCGCTCATTTTGCGGCGGAGGTGGAGGGGGTAGATATGTCTACTATTATGGAGGCGTTGCGCTCTGGGATGACGGGTAAGATTATTGATGTGATCGATGAGAAAGATGGTGAGCACGTTGAGATTTTTGTAGAATAGATTGGCTGGTTAATATGTAATGCCGCCAGAGGCTGAAGCTGCTAAAAAATGGCAGCTCATGCCTTCTGGCGGCTTTTTATTTGTTTGTTGCGGGGTTTTTATTAGGGTGAGGCGGTTAGTCTTGGGCGCGGGGTGAGAGTGTTGCCAGTTCTTGCCGATATTTTTGAATAAGCAGGCTGTTGCCTTCTTCTTCACCATGTTTATGGAATTGTTCTTTTTTATGGGCTAATTCTCCAATGATTTGGTAGAAGCGCCCGGTGGCCATAAATTTTCCGCTAAACAGGGCCGATAGCCAGGCAAAGGATTGGGCCCAGGCTGAACAGGCGGTGCGGTATTGGGCGGGGGTGATAATGCCCATTTGAGCTTCTTCGCGCAGGTGCAGGCGGATATTTTTTTGTTCCAACCAGTTGGCCCAAATGATAATGAGAAGCATGAACAAGACGCCTGTCCAATCAAGGAAGGAGCCTAGCAGACAAGTTAATTCACCGAGTAGAGGAACGGTAGCCAGGAAGTTGTGCATGGAATGGGTAAACATGGCAAGTCCCCAACCTGTCAGCGGGGCCAGGAATTTGATAAATCCGTTGCGATTGGTGCGGGCGATTGCCAGCCCAATGCCGGTGAAGGCGGTATAGACCGGGTGCTGCCAGCCGACCAGAATAACGCGGATGAAGACCAGCAGGGCCAGGCCGCTCCAGCCGTCGCTGACATAGCCGCGCCAGATGTAGATGCTGTTTTCGGTGGCGGCGAAGCCCAGCGCGGCAATCCCGGCGTAGACGATTCCGTCCAGAATGGAATCAAACTCTTTGCGAAAGATAAGAAAGACAATCAGCACGGCCAGTCCCTTGAGGGTTTCTTCTACGAATGGCGCGCTGAGGGTGGACCCGGCTACATCTGCCAGGCCTTCGGAGCCTGTCAGTGAAAAGACGGTGATACCAAACAGGGTATTGAGAACATAGGAGCCGCCTGCCGCGACTACTGCGCCCCAGAGAAAGACGGCTCCCAACAAGAGTTTGGGTTCTTTTTCGTAACGGTCGAGCCAATAGAGGATGTAGGCAAAAAAGAAACAGGGTACAAAACCAAAAAATAGTGCAGCCAGCAATGCAACCATCAGTTTTCTCCTAAAAAACGGGTGTGAATGTATTTATTTTACAGATTGATTTTTGAAAAGCAAGTGAGAAGATTCGCAAAAAGAGTCACCATGAAAATTTTGATGGTGATTCTTTTTGCGAATCGGGGGATTTATGTTTTTGTAAGGTGAATTTTGGCGCTTGCTGATTAAATTTCAACTGTTTCATGCAATTGTGGGTAGTAAATATTAGAGTGTCCCATACCTTTCAATTTTTCCATTAAAGGGCTTGCGCCGCGACTTTCACCGTGTACCAGGAAGATGCCATGTTTACGGGCCTGGGCCGCCTGAGCATATTCGGCCAGCAGGTCTTGCCCGGCGTGAGCAGAAAAGCCACCGATGGTGGCTACTTCGGCTTGACGGTAGAAGACTTCGCCAAAGATTTTAATGCGCTCTTCGCGGTCGGCCAGGCGGCGGCCCAGGGTATTGGGAGCCTGCCAGGAGACAATGACGATGCTGGAGCGTTTATCTTCAATATTGTTTTTAAGATGGTGTAGGATGCGCCCGGTTTCGGCCATGCCAGAGGCCGAAATAATAATCATGGGGTCTTTGCGGGTGTTCAGTTGTTTCGATTCTTCCAGGTTGCGAATGTAGGTTAGCCCGTTAAATTCTAAGGCTGGGTGTTTGTCTTTTTGCACAAAGTCCCAGGTTTCATCGTCGAAGCATTCACGGTGTTTTTTGAAAATATCAGTGGCGTTAACGGCCAAAGGACTATCGACAAAGACTGGGATGTGGGGAATTTCGCGCGAGCTGATCATACGATGCAGGCTGTAGATAATTTCTTGAGTGCGGCCAACTGCAAATGAGGGGATAATCACTTTTCCACCGCGGCGGATGGTTCTAGCAACCACATCGCGCAGTTCGCTGTAGGCTTCGTCGGGGTCGCGGTGCGGTTTGTCGCCGTAGGTTGATTCTGTGATGAGCAAATCGACCGGATCGGGTAAAACCGGGTCTCGTAGCAGCGGCAGTTTGCGGCGGCCAATATCGCCTGAAAACCAGAGGCTCGTTTTTTTATGTTTTTCTTCCACGTTCAACGAAATGGAGGCGGATCCGAGGATGTGTCCCGCTTCAACCAGTTTGCTGAGAATGCCAGGGACTGGTTCAAAGTCGATGCCTAGTTCGATAGATTTCATTAGCGGGCGCACGGCTTCGGCTTCTTCTTGAGTATAGAGCGGTTCGACCCGGTCTGCGCCGCGCCGTTCTTCACGATAGTTGAGGTAGGCTGCGTCGGCTTCTTGAATATGGCCTGAATCACGCATCATAATCTCGGCCAGGTCTACACTGGCTGGGGTGGCGTAGATTGGGCCGTTGAAGCCTTGTTTTACAAGGTTGGGCAGGTTGCCGCAGTGATCTACGTGGGCATGAGAGAGCAGCACTGCATCGATGCTGGCGGGGTCGAAGGGAAAGTTGTGGTTGCGGCTGTAGCTTTCTTTGCGTTTTCCCTGATACAGGCCACAATCCAGCAGGAGTTTTTTACCGTTGGCTTCAATGAGATGCATGGAGCCGGTGACGCTTTGGGCTGCGCCGTGAAAGTGGATTTGCATGGCTATTCCTCCGCTGAGTCTGTTGGATCTGAGTGAACCCCCAAGGCTGTGAGTATTTCCTGACCATAATTGGCAAATCGCCAGGGTGATTCTTTCATGATGTGGGCCAGGTCTTCCAAGCTGCGCGGGTTTTGCTCCGCGATGGCTTGCATGGTGACGCGCGGCAAAATGACATCTGACTCGATTTCGAGGGTTTTTGCGGTGGTTTTGCGCCAGGCTTTTAGCTTTTGCAAGCGCAATAGAATGGGTTCCGGGGCGCGTTCAAGGCTGGTGGCGCGCACCAGTGAGGCGGTTTGTCCACGTTGAATGGCATCCAGCATGGCGCGCCCCAGCCGGTGAATTTGGCGCTCGGAAAGGCCCAGATCGGGTAGTTCGCTCATCTTTTGCGGAGATTCGGTTGTCAGGGTGAGCAGGCTTTGGTCTCCGATGACTTTGAAGAGGGGCCGATCTAGTTTTTCGGCGATGCGTTCTCGGGCCAGGCAAAGTTCGTGCAGTATGGTTTGTTGACGGCGGGTCAGGTCTTGTTGGCCGCTAATGCGTTGCCAGCGTTCGCGTAAATCGCCGTTATGGCCGCTGGTCTGGCTAGCGCGGACAAAGTCTTCGTGAGCCAGTTCCCAGCGTCCTTTTTCGTGCAATTCGGTTTCCAGGTTGTCGCGCAGGGCCAACAGGTAGTGGGTATCCAGCCGGGCGTAGTCGATCAAATCTGCGGGGAGGGGGCGTTGGCCCCAATCTGCTTTTTGAAAGCGTTTGTTGAGTTCGATGTCGAATTTTTCGGCAAGCAAGTGGCCGAGGCCCAGCAAGGTATAGCCCAGGGTGCGGGCGGCGATCATCGTGTCAAACAGGTTGACGATGGTGAAGCCGTAGTCACGGTTTAGTCCATAGACATCGTAATCGACAGCGTGAAAGACTTTTTCGATGTTCGGGTTTGCAAAAATTTCTTCGAGCGGGGAGATGTTGGATAGGTTGAGGGGGTCTACCAGATAATCTTTTTCGGGGGTGGAAAACTGTATCAGGCAAACGCGCTCGTGGTAGGCGTGAAGTGAATTGGCTTCGGTGTCCACTGCAACGCGCGCCTGCGTTTTTAGGTCCAGAACCATTTGGCTCAGGTTGTGCTGGGTGCTAATTAAGACGGGCGGTGTGAGTGGGGCTTCGGGAAGCATCTTTAAATTATAGCGCACTTTGTGGCCGTTGTTTTTCCATCACCAGGCCGTCTTCGCTATCGTTGTAATAACCAAGCCAGTGGTCTACGGCGCGATACCCGGCATTTTCATACATGCAAATGGCATTGTAGTTGCTTTGGCGCACGGTTAGCCGAATGCGCGGCTGGTTTAGTTGAATTTCGCAGGCGTCGAGTAGTTGTTTGCCAATTCCACGCCCACGTTGATTGGGAAGTACGCCAATGGTGGCGATCCAGCCCAGGTTTTCGTGGGGTCTGGGGTCTCCGGCAACAAACCCTACCATTTGGCCGTTTTCGCTGGCTTTGATTCGAATTATGCCTGGAAAACTGAGCACGGCAATTAAATCGAATAACGGCCAGGCGTCTTTTGGAAAACAGACCTGTTCCAGTTGGCGCAGTGCGCCCAAATCCAGCAGGGTGGCGTGGGATATTTCTATCAAGGCGGTGCTGACTAAACAATAAAACCTCCCCAATTGGGGGAGGTTTTATTGTACCTTAGGTTGTTGGTTTTATTATTTCTTTCCCAGAAAGTTATCGAGCATCGAAGTAAATTCCATCGGGAAGATATATTTTGTGGAAGGACTCATACCCATTGCTTTGAGGGTTTCAAAGTATTGCAGGGTCATGGTTTTTTGATCTACAGATTGCGCCGCTCCGTAAATTTTTTCCAGTGCGGCGGCGTAGCCTTCGGCGCGCAGGTATTGTGCTTCGCGTTCGCCTTGCGCTTGCAAGATGGAAGCTTGTTTTTGGCCTTCTGCTTTTAGAATGGCCGATTGTTTTTCGCCTTCGGCCACGTTGATGGCGGCTTCGCGTGTACCGGTGGATTCGGTAACGACGGCGCGGCGAATGCGCTCTGCTGACATTTGGCGGTTCATGGCATCTTGCACATCGCGCGGGGGCAAAATTTCGCGGATTTCGACATTGGTGACTTTGACGCCCCAGCGTTCGGTTACTTCATCCAGGCGGGTGCGGAGCATGGTATTAATGTGTTCGCGTTCTGAAAGTACATCGTCTAGCGGAATACCGCCGATGACGGCGCGCAATGTGGTGGCGGCGATACCAGCGGCGGCAGATTCAAAATTTCCAACCTGCAAAACCGACTGAGACGGGTCTAGCACCTTGTAGTACCACAGAAAATCGATAGAGATGGGGGCATTGTCTTTGGTGATGGAGGTTTGATGCGGAATTTCGCGTACTTGCTCGCGCAAATCCACTTTTACGCCCCGGTCAATGAAGGGGAATAGAAAAATCAGACCGGGGCCTTTGGTTCCGATACAGCGTCCCAATCGAAAGACAACCAGGCGCTGATACTCTGCCACAATCCGAATCGCGTTTGCCACGAAAATGATTCCCAGCAAAAGGATGCCGCCAATGATGCAAAGTACAAAAAGTGAACCTTCTAACATGTTTTTCTCTCCTTGTTTTAGTGAGCAAATGGAATCAGGATGATATTTTTTCAACAAGCAACACGAATCCCTCACGTCCAATCACTTTGATAGCGCTGCCTTGAGGAATACTTTTCTCACTGCGGGCTGACCATAACTCTCCAGCTACTTGGATGGAGCCTTCATCTTGTACTTTGCTCTTGGTCTCACCAATTTTTCCGATTAGCGCATCCAGATTGTGGCTGGGGAGGGTGTGCAGGGTTATAACCATGCGCGAGATGCCGTAGTACAAAATCCCACCATAGAACAAAGAGACAAACGTCGCAATGATCGGGTTAACTGCGGGCCAACCAGTTTCGCTGATGAACAGAAAGATGGAGCCGCCAATTGCCAATACAATGCTAGTTGCCAGCAAGGCCAGCCGCCAGCGCGGGGCGCGTACCGCATATAAGAATGGAACAATGCTAAGAACCAAGATCACAATCGCCCAAGAGTTAATTCCCAGGTGATAAGCTCCATATCCAGCCAGCCCCAGGGTCAGAAAAGCGCCCAATTCAAGAATACCTGTTCCTGGTGTCACCAGCGCTAACAGCCCCAGCAAAAGCCCTGTCACTAAAAGCGCATAGGCTATATTCGCATCAATTAAGAATTCCATACATAACTCCTTTTGCAACGGCCAAATTGATTATACAACGAAATAATTTCGGATTGTTAATATACGCTGTCCCTTGTAGAATCACCTCAGAACTTCACTTTTCACGGCGTTATAATACATCTGTTTTCACCATTCCGCTCAATGAACGGTCATTAAGGAGTTTCTGTGAAATTCAATAAAGTTTGCATTCTGGGCCTGGGATATATTGGCCTGCCAACTGCCAGCATCTTTGCAACCCACGGACTAAAAGTGCTCGGTGTCGATGTCAACCCGCGTGTCATCGAAACCCTGCAATCTGGAAAAATCCACATCCACGAACCCGGATTGGGCGAAGCCATGCAGCAAGCTGTCCAATCTGGCAATCTTACCGTTGCCAACCAGCCCGAACCCGCCGATGCCTTCCTGATCGCCGTCCCAACCCCGTTTTACGAAGATAAACGCGCCGATATGCGCGCCGTCAGCTCTGCCGCCGAAGCCATTGTGCCGCATTTACGCCAGGGCAACCTGGTGGTACTTGAATCCACCTCCCCGCCCCGTACCACGGTCGATTTGCTGCTGCCCATTCTCGAAAAATCAGGCCTGAAGGCCGGAATTGATTTTTATATCGCCTACTCGCCAGAGCGCGTTTTGCCCGGCCAAATTTTGCGCGAGCTCATCGAAAATGCGCGCGTCATTGGTGGCATTACCCCCCAATCGGCTCAGGCTGGGCATGATCTATATGCCACCTTCGTTCAGGGTGAAATCATCCAAACCGATGCCACCACTGCCGAAATGGTTAAATTAATGGAAAACACCTACCGTGATGTAAACATTGCCATAGCCAACGAATTTTCCCGCCTGGCAGATCGCTTTGGTGTCGATGTCTGGGAAGCCATCCGCCTGGCAAACCGCCATCCGCGCGTTAAAATTCTCAACCCTGGCCCTGGCGTTGGCGGACATTGCATCAGCGTAGACCCCTGGTTCTTTGTCGAATCGGCCCCAGACCTTGCAAAACTCATTTTGCAAGCCCGACAGGTCAACGACTCTCAGCCCCATTTTGTACTGGAGTTGGTACGTCAAAGCCTGGGCCAACTAAAAGATAAGAAAATTGCCGCGCTTGGCCTGGCCTACAAGCCCGATGTGGATGATCTACGCGAAAGCCCCGCCGTTGAAGTGATTTACCTGCTGCAAGCCGCAGGCGCAACCGTTAAAGCGTTTGAACCCTTCAAACCCTGCGCTGATCTCGCCGATATTGAGGCCGTTGCCAGCCTCGAAGAGGCCCTGGCTGATGCCGACCTCGTTTTACTATTGGTAAACCACACCCAATTCCGCGCTCTTACCCCGGCCCAACTCGCCAGCCAAACATCCGCCCGCATCCTGGTGGATACCGTTGGCCTTTGGAGCGAAAACCCCTGGCGCGAAGCAGGGTTCAGCTTGCGCCGATTGGGAGTCAGCCAACAAATTTGAAATATTACAGTTTCATAATCGTTGTATAATGAAAAGGTGAAAACGTTTTCCCAAGTTTTTGGCATACTTATAGTTGTTGCCAGCCTTCTCTTTAGCCCGTCTCAAAACGCGCGAGCACAGGAAGGCTCGTCCAGGTATTTTTCTGAAACAGGCCACAACGTTACTGGAGACTTTCTACAATTTTACGAAAGCATTACCAATGCCGAACAGGTTTTTGGCTATCCCATCACCGAAGCCTTTACCGACGCGAAAAGTGGGCGATTGATACAATACTTTACCCGCACTCGCTTTGAGTGGTATCCCGAATGGCCGGAAGGCAAACGCGTTCGCCTTTCCACCTTGGGAGATTATCTCTATGTGCCTGGGGGGCAGTTGGGTCTTTTTACCCCCATTGGCTGCCGTACTTTCTCTAATGGTAAGGCAGTTTGTTACGCGTTTCTCGATTTTTTCGAGAAAAATGGTGGGGAAGCTGTGTTTGGCTACCCTATTTCTGGTTTTGAAGTATTAAATGGGCGCATTGTGCAATATTTTCAAAATGCCCGTTTTGAATGGTATCCTGAGTTTGATGAAGGACGAAAAGTAGTCCTGGCGGATTTGGGGCGCGTCTATTTTGATTTTGCAGGCGAAGATGCCAGTTTGCTAAAACCCGTTGAACCAGATGATATTATTCAGGTGCTGTCGGTTCAGGCGCGCGCCTTTGTCTGGAAAGCGGTGACGCAGCCTACCGATGTTCAAACGGTTTATGTTATCGTTCAGGATCAGACGCTTAGCCCGGTAAAAGATGCCATTGCGGTTGTGACTATTCACTGGAGCAATGGCACTCCCCAAAGCGTGAATCTCTCAACCAATGAATATGGGGTAGTGATAATTCCTTTTGATGTGATTAACCAGCCCTATGGTAGTTTGGTGCAGGTGCAAGTACAGGTGTATTACGAGGGGCTTTCCAGCAATGCGGTAACCTCTTTCCGTATTTGGAAGTAGACCCAAAAAAAACAAAAAATGTCCCCAGATGACAAATCATCTGGGGACATTTACTATCTCGGATAGATTGAACACTGGCCCATCTTTGCAAGCCAACCGCAGGCCTTGTTGGGCACGAACGGCGCATACGCCACACTCAGCTATTCCGCCGCACGAAACAGGGGTTTCGAGAAAAATTTGCGCGTAGCCAGCCAGAAAGGGTTGCGCATCTAACCATAGCGGGTTGGTGAAGGTTTGGCCGAGTTGTGAGTGTGGAATATCCAGCGCGGCATAGTCGGCCCATTGAGCGGCCTGGGGCAGGGCGGCAGGGGGCAGGATTTCTACAGAAAGCGGAATTTGTTCGAGAGGGGTGGCGCTTATCCATACGATTTCGGCCTTTTGACGGCGGCAGGCTTCGAGCAGGGCCAGTACCCGGCCTGGCGATTGGCTCCAGGATGCCAGTAAAACTTTACGGGCGGCGGGTGGCATGCTAAAGCCGTGTCCAAGCGGCCCTTTGAGCGCCAGGGTTGTGCCGGGATGCCATGCAACGGGATAGGGGTTGGCTGCGTAGAATCCTTTGGGGCTGCTGGCGGCTAGATAAACGGGAGCAGGTATCGGGGCGTTGGCCTGGTTAAGGGCTTGGGCTAGCAGATATTGACCGGGCGCGGGGATTAAGGCTGAAGGGCAGTCAATCCGCGCAGCGCGCCATCCATTTATATATGTTTCATCAACGCGGCCTTGTGCAATGTGCATTTATCAATGCTAACACGATATAATTTAAAAAAAGGAGTAATCTATGAATATTTCTGATGTAATTGGTTTTTTGGCTGGGATTGTTTGGCTGGGTGCGATTTTCCTTCTGGTGCTGGTGGTCACTCGGGCCAGCCGGGGGCAGTCGGCCAAGGGCTTTGGCACTGCGGCGTTGGTGGTGTTTGTGCTGGCAGTGGCGCTGAGTGGCGTGGCGGCTGGTTTGGTGTTTATTGAGCCAGATGCGTTGGGCGTGGTGATTACCGCTGTTGGGGATGGTGGTATTCGGCCTGAGCCGCTTTCGGCGGGCTTGCATTGGGTGATCCCGTTTTTTGAGCGGGTTGAGCGTTATACGATTTTGCGCCAGACCTATACCATGTCGGCGATTGGGACGGAAGGCCAGATTTCGGGCGACGATTCGATTCAGGTGCGCACGAAGGATGGTCAACAAGTCTACGTGGATGCTTCGGTAATTTATTCCATTGACCCGACTAAGATGATTACGTTATATAAGACCTGGCGTAATAATTATGAAGACGGTCTGGTGAGGCCTTCGTCGCGTGGGATTATCCGGGATGTGGCCTCTCAGTATGGTATTGAGGAAATTGTCAGTTCCAAGCGGGTTGAGATGGAATTGGCGATCACTGCTGAATTGGAACGTGTTTTTTCAGACAATAACTTAATCCTGCAAGATTTTGTGTTGCGGAATATTCGATTTAGTGATGAGTATGCGTTGGCGGTGGAGCAAAAGCAGATTGCCGAGCAGCAGGCTCAACAAGCCAAGTTTGTGGTGGAATCGAAAAAGCAGGAGGCCGAACAGGCCCGTCAGATTGCGCAAGGCGCGGCGGATGCGGTGGTGATCGTGGCGCAAGGGGATGCTGAAGCGCGTATTATTCAGGCTGAGGCCGAGGCCAAGGCTTTGAAGTTGATTGCTCAGGTGCTTTCTGAAAATCCGAATCTTTTGACTTATCAGTATATTAACAAGCTTTCACCGAATGTTCAGGTGATGTTGCTGCCTTACGATAGTCCCTTCTTGTTTCCTTTGCCAGAGATGCCAGCCATTCCGCAGTAAAGGCTCTTCAGGCGCTCATTACCCCTCTCGCAGGGTTCCGAAATTCTTTTGAATGGAGGAAACTTGCGGGAGGGTTTTTATGCCTGGTCTGCGCGAGTTTTTCAGAAGGGCATTGGTTTAATTGGTAATTTCCTTTTTTGAGATTCTGGTTTTGGAACATTGATAGTTCCTGACAGTTGGCTTGCATAAAATTAGAATTGCAAAAAGGAGATAAACTTATGGAAATTTCACGCCATTGGCGCTTAAAACAACAACGTTATGCTCTTGTGGGCGAGGTTTGTCCGCATTGCGATGTGAAGATTTTTCCGCCACGTGATGTTTGCCCGGCTTGCGGCGGCGAGGCTAAGACCACTTTTGCCTTTTGCGGTAGGGGCGAAGTGTATTCCTATACGACTATTTACGAAGCGCCGACCGGCTACGATGAAATGGCTCCTTACACGGTGGCCCTGGTAAAATTGGAAGAAGGCCCGGTTGTCACGGCTCAACTGACCGATTTGGGTGATCAGCCGATTGAGATTGGAATGCCGGTGGAGATGGTGACGCGTAAGTTGCGCAATGACGGCGACGAGCGCGGGGTGATTGTCTACGGCTACAAATTCCGGCCAGCCGCGATGCATACCACAAATTAGCCCCCATATATGGAATAAAAACACCAAAGAATTGCATAAAATCCTGTATATAGTGGAATATTTGTTTACGGGAATGGAAATTTCTCTCAAAAACAATCACGCCACACTCCCCGGCCTTTCAAGGGCCGGGGAGTGTGTTTTTGAGTTCTGGATGATCACAAAGAGGAAGCTGCTATAACTGGATGACAATTTGGCCGTTATCAAGCAATTTGGTGTGTCGATTGTCAGATTCATTTGACCTGCTCGCTTCCTCCTTATTGCCCCCTACAAGATTGACGAGGTCTGCCCGAAATTTGATCTGAATTTGCTGGTTGCCATCGATCACTACTTCTTCCAAAAGCGTATCAACCAGGCGTTTCTTCATGAGAAATAGCGTATGGCGTTCTTCAGGACTCTGGGGATCGGCACTTTTCAATTCTTCCAGACCTGACTGGAGATCGTTTACATAGGCTCTGACTCGGTCGTCAAAATCCAAATATGCAAGGGTATTCATCTCTTCTTGGATGGCAACTTCTCTTCGTTTCAACTGCGCTTCTTTTCCATAGTAACCGGCCATTTTTTCGCCAAGTTCATTACCATTCATCCTGGTAACACGAGCATGGGTAATAAACTCCTGGCGCTCTTGTGTGCCTGCCAACTGCTCATCCCGAATCCGTTGCAGGTTTTACCGAGAAAGACTGCGATTTTGTTGGAGTCATCCATAGTTTTCATAAGAGACTGTTTAAAAACTAGGCAAAAAGGGGAAAATCGGGCAAATTAGGCAGA
>DYPU01000056.1 GCA_020719725.1 Anaerolinea sp.
GGAAGGTCTCCGGCGCCTGGGCAAGGCTATACAGCGCTTGAATGCTGGGAACTAAATAGAAAGCGGGATCATATGAAAAAGGTAAATGGCATAACTATATTTTCCAAAGAAAGCCAGCACAGAGCAACGAAAAACCGAGCGCAAGCGATTCTTCTTGGAATAAGTGGTCAACATCACAATCAGAGCCGCACTGGTTATGGCTATGACCGTATAGCCATAAGTATACATGGGGTAATTATCCACCAAAGGTGAGTTCGGTTTGAGCCAGGCAAAATAGGTCACAGTTCCCAATCCGGCCAAAAACACGGGGGCCGCTATCGGTTTTAAAATCTTGCGCCACCCATCCGACTCAAACAAAATAGCAAGTAAGTCCCCCAGAATAAGCGAGTCAAGCCGCGTGACAGTAGAAAAATAGAAAATTTATTGTAATCCAGTAGTTTTCGGAAGCGCTCAACAATCACCAATCGCAAGACGAGAGAAAAAGCGATCAGCCCCACCGCAAGAAATCCGAGCTTTTTAGAGTCCAAAAATCTAACCACACTGGGCCAAAACATATAAAACTGTTCTTCAATCGCCAAAGACCAGGTGATGCCAATCGAAAAGATCGTAGGAATAAGATTCAGCGCATTGCCCCAATTTTGAAGATACAAGTAATACCACGGCCAGGTGGCGCGGGTGGATTAAGTTTGCTCTGGACTAATAAAGGGAACAAACAAAAAAATCAGCGTAATGGATGCGTAGTAGAGCGGGAAAATACGCAAAATGCGCCGGGCATAATTTTTTTTAAATAGCCCACGCCCTTCTTGGTGCGCAGCAAAATTGAAGTTATCAGAAACCCTGAGAGAACAAAAAACACATCCACTCCGGCCCAGCCCATTTCGGCAAACTGCATAATTTTTTCAAAAATCGGATGAGTTACCTCGGCTGGGTTGAGGCGAACAATATGATAGAAAAGAACCATCAAAATAGCCAGACCACGCATACCATCGAGTTCGGGAACTCTGTCGATTTGCTTTGACAATGTCATAAAGCATATTTTACTCGGAATAAATTATCTTAAAAATATGCTTGACAACGCAAAGAAAAACCAATACAATGATACAAAGATACAATTTCAGGAAGAACGCATCATGAACATTCAAATCGACTTTCGCTCTGACCTGCCGATCGTCAATCAGATCGTGGAACAGATTCAACACCTGCTCTCCGCCGGGAAACTAAAGCCAAATGACCAACTGCCCACGGTGCGGGCGCTGGCGCAGAATCTGCGTGTTAACTTCAACACGGTGGCGCGCGCCTACCGCATTCTGGACGAAGTCGGCGTTATCTCAACCCAGCAAGGAAGAGGAACCTTCATTCTGGAGCAGCCTCCGCCCGAAACGAGCGAACACTTGCGCCGCGAAGCGCTGCAAGCCATGGCGCGGCGCTACCTGGTCGAAGCCAAACGGCTCGGCTTTAGCCGCGAACAAAGCCTGCACATCTTCCAGGCCACTGAAGACGAAGAAACCACAGAAACCAATCACCGGACAACCGGAGAATAAAAAAGGAGAATACAATGAATTCAAGACTATTAGCGAAAACCGCATTGACCAATGCAAAAATTGACCAGCGCATCTCGCCCATCGCCGGAACAATCTTTGGCACCCTGTTGACAGTTGCCGTTTTGGGAGCCATCCTGATGGACGGCAAAGTCGCGGAGGGCTGGATTGGCGCTTATGTGTTGGGCCTGTCTTTGATTGGCACCTACGTTATGTTTGCGCTCAAAGTTGCCAATCAATGGGAAAAAGCCATCGTATTGCGATTGGGCAAATTTATTGGGCTAAAAGGCCCCGGCCTGTTTTGGATTTTTCCGCTGATCGAAACCGTCCCAACCTGGATCGACCACCGTGTCATGGTCACCCCCTTCGCTGCGCAGAAAACCCTCACCAAAGACACCGTCCCAGTGGACGTGGACGCGGTTCTGTTCTGGGTTGTGTGGGACGCAGAAAAAGCCGCATTGGAAGTCAAAGACTACGAAGCCGCCGTCGATTGGGCCGCCCAAACTGCTTTGCGCGACATCACCGGCAGAATGATGCTGGCTGATATATTGGTGGGCCGCAGCACCATCGATCAGGAACTACAAAAAATTATCGACGAACGCACCACCCCCTGGGGCGTCACCGTCCAATCGGTCGAAATCCGCGATATTGTCATCCCGCAAGATTTGGAAGACGCCATGAGCCGCCAGGCCCAGGCCGAACGTGAACGCCAGGCGCGCGTCATCCTCGGCGAATCGGAAAAACAAATTGCAGAATCGTTTGCCGACGCCTCCCAATCTTACATCAACAACCCCACCGCCTTGCACCTGCGCGCCATGAACATGCTCTTTGAAGGACTCAAAGAAAAGGGCGCACTGGTTATCGTCCCCAGCTCAGCAGTCGATACGATGAATTTAGGCGGAATGAGCGGGATGATTGCCATGGCGCAAAACAACCTGCCCAAAGAAAAATAAACAGCAAGCGAGATAAATTATCAGGTCGCGCTACTTAACGAATATGTTTCACATGAAACATCCCCACGAGAAAGAGAAAAAATGTCTACCAAGCTGACCATCATCCTTTCATTTATTCTAATTATCATCGCCACTGGCGTCGGGCTGACGCTATCGGCGCAGCTTCCCGACCCCATGCCTTCACATTGGAATGCCGCTGGGCAGGTGGATGGCTATATGACAAAAGTTTGGGGCATCTTTATGATGCCCCTGGTGACAGCAGGCCTCACCCTACTGCTGGTCTTCGTGCCACAGATTGACCCGCTCCGGGCCAACATCGCTCAGTTTCGCAGCCTATACAACTTCTTCATCGTCGGCTTTGTCGCCTACATGCTATATGTCTACGCCCTTACGCTTTTGGCCTCGCTCGGCTATGACTTCAATATGACGCTCATGCTGATACCCGCTATGGGATTGGTCTTCATCGGTATCGGCTATATGATGAAAAGCGCCAAACGCAATTTCTTTATCGGCATCCGCACGCCCTGGACGCTTTCCAGCGACACTATTTGGGACGAGACGCACAAACTCGGCGCGAAGATGTTCATGGGCAGCGGTGCTGTAGTATTTCTAAGCGCTTTTCTAGGCGAAAGCGGAGTCTGGTTAATGATGGCGGCTTTATTTGCTGCGGTGCTCGTCCCAATTGTGTATTCTTATGTGCTCTGGAAGCGTGAAAACAAATAAGGTTTCACATGAAACAAAACCGCCATCACGCGCCGATCCTAATTGGCTTGCGCTTCAAATCCTGGAGAATACTATGACAGAATCAACCTTACAGTGGGAGTATCGCGTCCAAACCGTCGGCTCAATCTGGAGCGGCGTCAAAGCCGATGAGTTGGAACAATTGCTCAACGAATGGGGCCAGGAGGGCTGGGAAGTCGTCTCGACCCATATTCTCGAAAATCAAAATAAAATAAATGTCATCGCCAAACGCCTGCTGACCGAACGCGTCAAGCGGACTCGCTCGATGCCTTCGTATGCCAACCAGTAACGGCAAACCTTCCTGAATAAAGTTTACTCGTTTGACCGTGGAGGATCGCCCCCGGCTGTTCACCTGGAGAAACATCATGCTCGAAAAAAAACGCTCACTTGGTTTACCATCCTATCCTTTGCGTTTTCATGGGTCTTGTTTGCTGCGCCGCTGGCGGTAAAAGACGACCCAACACTTTACCCAATCGCCTTGCAGGGCCTCTTCGCCCTCGCCATGTGGGGGCCGGGTCTCGCGGCCATTCTTGTGACCTTGTTCGTTAACCGTGAGCCGCTCTCTACGTTACGGCTCAACACGCTCGGCCCCAAGCGCTACTACTTCTGGGCCTGGCTCCTGGCCCCCGGTATCGCAATCCTGACTCTGGCCGCCACAATCCTGCTTGGCACAGGAACCTTTGACCCGGAAATAAGCATTCTGCGCGAAGCGCTGGCTCTAATGCCTCAGACGCAGGACCTGCCGCCAGTAGAAGTTTTAGCGGCCATTCAGCTTGCTTTTGCGTTGACGATTGCGCCGTTCATCAACGTTCTCTTTGCGGTAGGAGAGGAAATCGGCTGGCGCGGATTTTTGTTGCCAAAACTGCTTCATCTTGGCGAATGGAAAGCCCTGCTCTTAAGTGGAGCCATTTGGGGTTTCTGGCATACGCCCGCCATCTTCCTGCATGGGCATAACTTCCCGCAACATCCTTACCTTGGCATACCATTGATGATCGGCGGATGTATGCTATTGGGCACCATCCTCGGCTGGCTGTATCTCAAAACCCGCAGCCCTTGGGCCCCAGCCCTGGCGCATGGCGCACTCAACGCCATCGCCGGAATCATCTTCTTCTTTCTAAAGCCAGACGGATTGGACTATGCTTTAGGCGGAAATCCGCTCGGATTGGCTGGCTGGATTCCAATGGGATTGATCATCCTTGGGCTTATCGGGCTAAAGCAACTTCCCGCCCGGCAGAGCTAAAACCAAAAACGACGCATAACAATCAAGAATCGACGATAGAATAATTAGAATTTATGTTCTATTTATTCTATCGTCGATTCGCGCTAAACTTAGCGCATGATAAAAACACCCCCCAGCCTAGAAGCCAAACAACTTGCCCGGCTCATGGAAGTCAACCAGACGCTCAACTCCACCCTCAATCTGGATGAGTTACTGCTCTACATCATCAAAGCCGCCACCGACACTCTCGATTGTGAAGCCGCCTCCATTTTGCTCTATGATGAAAAACGCAACCGGCTCTTCTTCGCCGCATCCACAGATGCTGACCCAAAAAAAATGGCTCAAATCCCCGTCCCAATCGACGGCAGCCTGGCAGGCACCATCTTCCGCGAAGACAAACCCATTCTGCTCAATAATGTCAAACAAGACCCGCGGCACTTCGTTAACGTCTCACAACAAATCAACTTTGAAACCCACACCATGCTCGGTGTCCCAATGCGAATCCGCGAAAAAGGCATCGGCGTGCTAGAAGCCCTCAACAAAAAAACAGGGGATTTCACCAGCGACGACGAGCGCATTCTTAGCGTTTTGGCAGCCCAAGCCGCTGTAGCCATTCACAATGCCCGTCTAATTCAAGCCCTGCAAAAAGCCTACGACGACATCAGCGAAACCGACCGCCTAAAAAGCAACTTCCTGGCCCTGGCCTCACATGAACTTCGCACCCCACTCGGCATCATCATCGGCTACGCTTCCTTCCTGCAAGCCGAAGATGGTGAAGTCTCAGACCACGCCGAGCACGTCCTGGCGGCCGCCAGCCAAATGCGTTCCGTCATCGAAGCCATGACCAGCCTGCACCTGCTTCAGGCCAAAGGACTCACCTTCAAACCGCGCGTCGTCCCGGTCCAACAAGTGCTCAACGCCGCTTATGCCGAAATGCGCCAAATTGCCGAAGAAATGCGCCACACCGTCACCTTTAACCTGCCCACCCAATCCCTGCTCGTAACCGCCGATCCCGAAAAACTGGCCCCAGCCTTCATCAACCTGATGAACAACGCCATTCGCTTCACGCCTCCCGGCGGCCAAATCACCATCAGCGCCAGCCAACAACGCGGCAACATCCTCATCAATATTCAGGATACCGGCATCGGAATCGCCCAAAACCAGCTCACAAAAATCTTCCAGGAATTTTATCAGGTTGAACCCCATACCACCCGCAAATTTGGCGGACTGGGCATCGGGCTGACCATAGCCAAAGGCCTGATCGAAACCCAGGGCGGGCGCATCTGGGCAGAAAGTGAAGGTCTGGAAAAAGGCACCACTCTCAAAGTTCTGCTACCCCCGGCAGGCACCTCCACCCTTTCCATGCCAGCTTAAAATACCCAACTCATGCGAAAAGACAGCCTCACCCTGCTGCTCATCATACTGATCGCCAGTGTGATGAGCGTTTCACTCTTTAGTACCGGCCAATTTTGGTGGGATGACTTTGCCTCTTACATTCTGCAAGCCCGCGCCATTTTAACCGGCACAATGTCGGCCTTTGTAAGCGAAAACGGACGCGCCATCGCCCAATCCACCTACCCGGTTGGCCCAGCCGCCTATCCTTGGGGCTACCCGCTGCTCCTGGCCCCCATCTACGCCCTCACCGGCCTCAGCCTGACCACCTTCAAACTGCTCAACAGCATCTTCTTCGCCGCATTCCTCGCCACACTCTACCTGTACGCCCGCCAACGCTTTAGCCTGCCCCTCAGCGCCGCGCTAACGGCCTTTATGGGGTTCAACCCAACTCTGCTAAAAGCCCTCGACCTGATCCAGGCCGATTTTGCCTTTCTCTTCACCACCAGCCTGGCAGTCTATCTCATCGACCGCCAATGGCGTACCGCCAGACAAATCACCTGGCAAAAAATAGGCATCGGGATATTGATTTTTTGGAGCTTTTTCCTACGAACCAACGGGATTCTGCTACTCGGCCCGCTGCTGCTGGTAGACTTCTTCCAGAGCCGCGCCTACCCTCGGCCAGCCCTGCACCTTACCAGCCTGCCCTACCTGACTTTTCTGCTGCTCACAGGCCTGAGCCTGCTCCTTTTTCCGGGCGGACAAAGCTCCTATTTTGAGCACTACGAACTCTTCTTTAGCCCAGCCAGATTGATCGATAATCTACTCTTTTATGTGGGCCTGCCCGCCAGCCTGTTTGGTGAACTGCCTTACCCAACCCTGCTGTTTGGGTTGATTAGTTTTCTAAGCCTGTGGGGCCTGGCCCAAAAAGCGCGGGCCGAGTTGCCTGCGCTGGCCTTCTCGTTTCTAACGCTTGTACTCTACATTTCCTGGCCAGAACGACAGGGGCTGCGCTTCATCTACCCCATCCTGGCCTTTTATCTCATCTTTGCGGCGCATGGCTTGCTCAACCTGGCCGCTCAAACGAAATCAACCTGGTCAGGACACAGCCCAACGATTTTATTTGGCGCTTTGGGGGTGGTGGCGCTGCTGGTCAGTTTCCTGCAAACAGGGGGCAGTCTCTTTCAGCGCAGAGAAATCAACGGCCCGTTTGATCCCGTTAGCGCAGAAATGTTTGCCTATATCCGCCAGGAAACCGCCGCCGAGAGCACCATCATCTTCTTCAAGCCGCGCCTGATGCGCCTGCTGGGCGAACGGTACAGCATTCTGCTGGACGATTGCGCCCGCCTGCCCGAAGGCAATTATTTAGTGATTCACCTCAAACAAGAAGGTAACGGCCAGCTTGCCCCAGATAAAGCAAAAACCTGCAATCCTGAGGCCGGATTACAGGTCGTTTTTAAAAATCAGCGTTTTGTCGTTTACCAGGTGACTGGTGGCAAATAGGGTGGATTAGGGTCGCTCGGATTCGAGATATCCAACCGCGCAGCCCTCATCATCGTCCATCACCAGATTTAGGTGATAGCTGGCCTTGAAATCTTGCACGGCGATTAGTCGTAAGCAGTTTTGAAGCGCCGGGTCCGCATCCAGCCATTCGGACAGCCGGTTGGGGGTTTCGTAGAAAAAATCCCGGTTGAAGGCAACGTCCTTATCGTCCAGAAAAACAGCCAAGGGGTAGATGTGGGCTTCCATCAAATCCTGAAAAAAGTGGGTTCCAAAGGAGGGTTCGGGTGAGGGGCCAATCCCCATTCCTGAAACTTCCACCAGGGCGCGGGTATTGTAAATATCCCCATAGGCTATGTGAACGCCCAGGTCTGGGGTAGAGGTGCCCCAGCGGCCCGGCCCAACGCAGATGAAGGTTTCATCTTTGAGCAATTTGTTGAGTTGACCAATGGCGCGTTCCAGGCGCACCCGTTCGGCGGGGGATGAGATTGAAAAATAGCCTTCGGCGGGGACAAATAAGACATAGCGCACGCCCATCACCGCGCCGCGCGGAACCATGCGCCGGGTGGAGAAGACAATGTCTTCTTCTGCCAGTTCTTCGGGAATATGGGCTTCTTCTTCTTCGATTGCGCTTTGCGGGCGGCATTGTAATAAGGTGATTTTGACTTTGGGTTGAAGGGACATTGGCTCATCGATCTGGAGGGTGAATTCGGTATCGACGGGGCCTAAGTAATACTCTTCGAGCAGTTTTAAGGCCTTGCTCATGGTAGAAGCAAAGGAGGTGCGCCGCAAGAGTTCATCAAAGGTGATGACAGCATTTTCAATGTCAATGGCGCTGCTACGAATGGAGGAGAGGTAATCGCCTTCGTCAATTTGGGCGATATAGCGCAAAATGGGGTAGTGTGAATCTATTAAGGCCGAGACGACTAAGGTTTTGAAGCTGTTTTCTTCCAGGTCTACTGCATCGACAAATTGCTGGGAGTAGCGTCGAATCATTTTTGTGGCGGCAGCCGGGTGCAAGAGCGGATGGCTAAGCGCGACCAGGCGCGGGTGATCGTTGGCGACGGTATCCACCGCGCGTGTGCCCATGCCCCAGACCAGCCGCAAGAAGCCGTCGTCGCGCCGAATCTGCGGCGACCAACGGTACAAGTTGCGGCTGAATGCCACCCCGGCCCCATGCGGAAAAAAATATCGCCCGTACCGTTCACCTTCTACAAACTGAATCAGCACAGCAATTCGCTCATCGTAATCCAACAACCCTTTGTGGTTACGGTAAAGCAAGGCGTTTGGGTTCAGCCCACTGGCGTAAACCCGCGCAATGGCAGTGGTCAGCGCTTCCAGGTTTTCATCCAGAGAACCCTGGTTTGGACAAAAGTAACTTTCGTATTTACCGGCAAATGAAGTGCCAAAGTTATCTTCCAATTGGCTCGAAGAGCGTACAATCAGCGGGCGGCCATCGGCTTCTTCGACAATTCGGCCCAGGCGCTCCAGAATATCACGCGGAAATTTGCCGCGCAAAAACTCTTCAACAAGTTGGGGGTATTCCTCGCGGATTTGGTCTTCGGTCTTGTATTTTTGATCCGACCAGTGAATCAGGCCATTTTTTGACAAAAAGGTGTAGAAAACATCGGAGGCAAGGAAGTAGGAAACTGGAATTCTAAAGGCCTCGCGCACTTCGAGTGGGGCGGCATCGTGCAAAATACGATAGGCCAACATCATCCCCGCCGATTTTCCGCCGATTTTGCCATAGCCGATTTTGCGACTGCGGATGTCTTTCAGGTCGGCAATGGTGAACCATTTTCGCGCAATTTTGATGTAGGCCAATTGGTCGCTGATCATGGTGCGGATTAAGACAACTTTGATCTCATGCAAGCGGGCTTCGAGCGGTTTGCGTTTTTCTGGGGAAAGCCGCTCGATCATTTCGGCCTGCTCAAAGAGCATATCCTGTGGAGCCAATTCGGGATTAAATGTGATGAAATTGGGCGTTTCGCCGCGGTCGCCAATCGTATCACGCACGATTGCTTCAAACTCCCGATAAGGTAGGTTGTAGGCAAAATAATAATCGGTTAGCGTGTCACGAATTCGCCCCATGCGTACTTCCCAAACATCAAAAGATTCCTGTCCAAATGGATCGTGCAACCCCTCGCGCAGTTGCGATTTAACTGCTCGATCTCGCACTTCAGATTCAAAAACATCGGACAGTATGATGCCACGCATAAATAACTCGGCCCGCATTTTGGCCCGAATGCGCGAGGCCATAATGGGATACTGGGTTAACGCCAGGTAAATATTAAGAACGCGATCAGCAGATGGATGAGGAAGGGTCATGGGAATCCAATTTGCAATTGTGGCGATACGGAAACAAACCTTATTCTAAATCAAAAAGCGCCTGGAATAGAAACCCTGGCGCTTTTCTCTAAAACTATCTACAAACTTCTACGTTACGCCTATCCCAAGTGCATCGGCATAATGACATGCAAGAAATGATCATCGCCAACCGGTCGAACCACACCCGGCGCATTTTGAGCGGAAGTCTCTATGGCGACATTGGGGGATTTGATGACTTCCAGCACTTCACGCAAATATTTTACGTTGAACGCAATCAAAAGCGGGATACCGTCCACCGTCGCCTCAACCAGTGTTTCGTTGGAGCCGGTCTCTTCGCTATGCGCCGAAATCTCCACTTCGCCAGGCTGCATTTCGCCATTGGTTTTGATATTCAGGCGCACCACATTGGAGCCTTCGCGGGCAAAAATTTCGGCCTGGCGACAAGCCTTCAACAACGAGGCCGTTGCAACCAGCGTGCGCGATTTATACGAACGCGGGATAATTTGTTGATAATCTGGGAAAGTACCATCGATCAGTTGAGACACCAACTCTACATCTTTTACCCGGAAAACAACCTGCCCTCGCCCCTTAGGCAAAATCATCTGAATCATCTGGTCGCCATCTGAGGCAATCCGGGCCAATTCATTAAGCGCCCTGGCCGGAATGATAGCGCTGACCGAGGCCGTCACTGGCGTCGAAAGGGTGGCTTTTCGCACCGAAAGCCGAAAGCCATCTGCGGCAGCCATCGTCACGGTATCCTTCTCCACAGTCACCAGCACACCCATCAAGACCGGGCGCGCTTCATCTGTCGAAGCGGCAAAAGCCACCTGCTGAATCATCTCTTTTAAATCAGCCACATTAATCAAAATGGCGTTTTCAAAATCGGGCACGGGTAAAGGCGGAAACTCTTGTGCGTCAATTCCTTTAACGTCATTAATAGAAGCGCCCGACCGGATGTTTAGCGTTTGAGTTTGGGCATTCAAGGTTAGACTAACCTGTGGGTCGGGCATTGTACCAACCAGGTCTGAAAAAGTGCGCGCGGGGACAGTTGTGGAGCCATCCTCTTCAATTTTTGCCCCAATCCAACAAGTAATTCCTAGTTCCAGGTTGGTAGCCGAAAGCCGCAAACGGCCCTCATCCGTGGCGATCAAAACATTCGCCAAAACAGGCAAAGTGCTGCGGGGTGAAACAGCGCGAGAAACAATGCCCAAACCACGCGCAAGGTTTTCTTGAAGGACGGTAACTTTCATTAGCCTATCTCCTAGAATGATATTTAAAAAAGTATATCATGAGTTGCTAAAAACCCGCCACTACCGAAACGCCCAGGCTTAGCAGCACAAATATAACCTGCAAAGTAAACAGGGCCGCAAAAACATACGCCACAATCGTCCAGGCGGGCAATCCCGCCGTCAGGCGCGGCGTCTCACCATCCGCCAGTTGGCGAATTAATTGGGCAGCCTGGATTTCGGGATGGGAAGTCGCGCCGCCTACCCACCACCAGCCCGACACGGTTAACAGAACCACCACCCGTTGGCCTTCATAGCCATTAAGCCATAGGCGCAATGCTTCGGGTGGGTTCAGCGCCAACTCGGCTGGCAGTACCACCACGCGAGCGGAGGCCGCCCCATCGGAAATGGGTTGCTCCACAGCCTGAACCGCCACAGGCAAAGCGGCGGATTGTCGTTTCAGCGCCGCCACCAACCGAGAGCCAAACCCGCTTTCAGCGCGTTCAAACACCAGCACGGGAAAATCCAAATAGCGCGCCGAAAGGTCTTTGGCAGCGCGCCCGCCATCGCGCCGCAAGGTGACGGTGTGATAAACCAGTAGGGCGACAAAAAGCCCCAAAATTTGCATGGCATTCAGCACCGAAGAAAGGAATTCGGACGGGAACTCTCCGCCCAGCAAAGCGTTGAGCAAAATAAAGACCAAGGCCACAGCAGAGATCATGCCACCAATGACCGCGCTAAAAATGACAAGATACAGATAAACGCGCCGCACCACCGACTGCCGCGCTTTATCTCCTGCTTCACCACCTGCCAGAGACTCCGCCTGCATGGGACGCCAGGCCAGCAGCCAGAGCGGCAGCCCAACCAATAAGGTCGCAAGCGCCGCGCTGAGGCGGGAACGTAATCCTTCCCCCCATAGCGCTCCCGGTAAAACCAGCGTATCGATCAGAAACGACAGCAAAAGGGCCAATCCTGTTACGGTAGCGGCCAAACCAATGGGGGCTAGAACATAAAAATAAAGGCGTTGAATGCCCGCCTTGCGACCCGGAGCAGCGGCGGCCTCGTGCCGAAACCACTGCCCATAGTAGACCCAAACAACAGCCAGCGGAACGCCGATGGCAACCGCATTGGCTATGTTCTGCAATCCCTGGGCCAGCGTCAGCGCTTCGCCAAAAAGCCAGCGCAGCAAAACATCCAAGACTACACCAGTGGAGCCTAGCACTACCACAACGCCCGACAATGAAAGCAGATAAAGCACCGCCAGCCGCAGGGTGGAACCACGCTCCTGAACTTCGTTGAGCGCGGTTTGACAGATTTGCCAGGCCCAAAGCCAGACCGGCGTTCCGACCAGAAGCAAGGCAATCCCATTAATCAGGGTTTGTTGGCCGGAAATCCCCAAAAGAGTCTGATCGGGAACATAGAAGAGAAAACGAATGGCTTGCTGTGCGCCAAAGATCATCATTAATAAGCCATAGGCCAGCCAAATGTAGCGGGAAAGGCGGCGCACATCGGCAAAGGCTTCTTTTTCGGGCAGGGCAGGCCAAATGGAGCGCAAAATATTCCAAAAGTAGGCAGCGGCCATTCCGTTCATGAGAATGGCTATTAAATTATCCAGCCAGGTCTGACTGCCGCCAAACAGGGCGCTAGCGTGATCCAGGCGAACAGCCTGGATGAAGGTACGGTCGATTAGGGCCAACAGGTTTTGCGCCACAGGGATAAGGGTTGCCAGCAAAACCGCGTAAAAAAAGACAGCCCGGACGGTGGAGGCCTGTTCTTCGCTGTCCTGAGCTGCCGCGCGCTGGCCCCAGAGCCAGTGAATCAAAAAAATAGGCACACCCACCAGAATCAGCGCCAGGGCCTGGGCCAGGGCCGAGGCGGTTGGAAAGACAACATCTTGGGCAAACATGGTGCGCAGAAGAGAGATAAGGCCCCAGAGAACAACCTCGAGGCTGATTAAGGCAACAGCGTAAAAATATAATCGGCGGATGGTACGCATAGTAGGCTCCCAAACACAGGCTGCGGGTGGAAAAATCCGCAGAGAAGTTTCGACGGGTGAAAAAAACTGTTTTAAGGCTTGCTGTCTTCAGCGGGGATTTGGTACCAGTCGTAATACCAAAAACTATAAGGCATTTGGCGCACTTTCCATGTGCCATTTTGTAAAAAGAGCAAAGCCGGTTCTGGGCTGCGATAGTTGCCGGAGAAGGGGTCGTTTGGGCTGTAAAGTACGCTCAGGTTAACAACCGCATCTTGCCCGGTAATTTCGGTTTCCAAAATTTCAGCGCCAGCGCTGGAAGGGTTGATGTAGTTGAGCAAGAGCGGTTCGCGGAATTCGGCCAGGCTGGGTTTATGGTCCAGGTCGGCCAGATAAGTGTAGGCTTTTTCATAATCTTTGAGATAGAGCGCCACCAAATAATTGTGAACAACCCCAGAGGGGGTGGCCTCTTCTCCGTATTGGAGGGTGTTGGGCCGTGCAAAGAAAACGATCAGGGCCAATACGATAAGAACGGCGATCCCGCTCAGGATGCCGATAAGAAAACGGTCTTGCTTCATAAGTTTTTCCTCGTTATTTAGGGAGATGGGGACGGCGGGAAGGTTGGCGGGGGCCTGGCCTGGCGCTGATGACGAAAAAGGGGCCAAAGACCGGGATGATCAGGGCGAGGCCGCCCCAAAAGAACCATTCGCCCAGCGTTAGCCGACGGCGCGCCAGGTAGGTAATGGCAAGCGCCAGTGAAAGCACAAGGTAGGCGCCGAGTAAGATGCGTAAAATTTCAGCAATCATGATTCGATTTTACCCTTCGGGGCGGATTTATTCAATCCAGTATTCCTGGCCCTGGCGTTCCAGAAACAGTTGAAAAGCGGGCAACCAGCTCTCCCAAAGGTGAGGTGCCCAAAGTTCCAGGCCGGAGGGCTGACATTCGGCAAGCTGAATTTCGACGGGCAGGCTGGTTGAGGCGCAAATGGCGGGCAGGTTCAGGCTGCCGCTGAATAGGGTTTGGGTCAATTGATTGGTTTCAGTAAGCGTGGGTTGACAGCCAAAACGCCAGATTGCGCCGCCATCTGGCAGGCGGCACCAGGTTTGGTCTGGCAAAGGCACGGATTGGTAGCTAAACGCATCGGAGATTTGGCCGCTGGATTTATATAAAATGACGCTGTCGGCGCGGTTGCTGAGTAGCAAGCCGGTTTGGCTGGCAAAGTAGACTTTGCGCGCGCCTGGAGCAAGGCTGCCTTCGGGCAGAGCGTAGGCGGATGAATCTCCTTGCTGGTCGTCCAGTTTCCAGCCTTGCAGGTTGATGGTCTGGTTACCAACGTTAATCAGTTCGATGAATTCGTCGCCGCTGTCGGTGCGCCCATCTCCATTCCAATCGTGGCGGGCGTAGGGCAAAAATTCATTGATGACCAATTGGCTGATTTTTGCAGGAGAGACTGTGGGCGTGCGGGTACGGGTGGGGGTGCGGCTGGGGGTCAGTGATTTGATCAAGGTTGGGGTGAGGGTAACATCATAGGCCCAGTTGCGGTAGCCAGGTGTACCGCAAATCCAATTATCGGCGGCATCCTTGGCGACTTTCAAAATGCCGGTATTGGTAATCCAGGCAAAATCACTATCCATCAGGGTGACATTGCGCCGTTCCATGCTGCACTTGGAGGTTAAATTCCCCGCAGGCCAGGCAGCGCCATTCAGGTTGGCGGTATCAATTACCCAAGCCGATGATGGGGAAATCAATTTCATTTTTTTGCCATCGTTTGAGATGGGTGAGGAAAAGCTGGAACGATTTTCTTCCAAAATGCCTTTGATGGCATTAGTATCCCGCATAAGTAAAAAATAACGCCCGCCCCCAAGGGTGCGACCATTGGGAATGGTGAGCAGTAACACGTCATCGAGCGTAATTTTCCAACCGCTCAAGTCAATGGCTGCCGGGCCAGGGTTGTATAGCTCAATCCATTCATGGTCAGGGTCTGCTATGGTTCCCATCCACCCAATTTCGTTAATCAAAACAGACATGCTGGCAGAGGGGGTGTAAGTGGCAGTAGGGGTATAGGTCTGGGTGGAGGTTGCGGTAATTGTAGCCGTCGCGGTGGGCGTTACGTCAAAAGCCCAATTGCGCTGTCCGGGTGTCCCACAAATAGGGTCGCCATCGGCATCCAGCCCGTTCCGTTGCACGTTATTATTGCTGACCCAAGATGAATCGGTTTCAGGGGCAACGCTATAGCGTTCCATACTGCAAAAAGTGGCGGAGTTTCCCGCCGGCCAGCCGCCGCCGTTCAGATTAGCCGTATCAACTAGGGTATTGCTGGCGTCGAACAGCCGCAAGGTTTCGCCAGAATTGCTCATTTCGCCGGTGTAGATTTGATTGGCGTTCAAATCGCTGATGGTGTTGTCATCCGAGCGTTCCAGCAGATAAAAGCCAAAAGCCGGGATGGAACCAGTGAGTGTGATGCTGGGGGAAGTATCGTCCGCGCGAAGTTTCCACCCGGCCAGCGAGATGGGAGCGCCGCCAGGATTGTAAAGTTCCAGCCATTCGTCGCTGGCACTGGCGGCAGAGCCAGCCCAGCCAACTTCGCTGATGAGAATCGTTTGGCTTCCGGCTGGAGTGGCGGTATCGGTTGGGGTTAGGGTGAAGGTGGGGGTACGGGTCAAGGTAGAAGTTGGCGTATGAGTAGGGGTGAGAGTAAAGGTGCCCGTTGACGTGTGGGTAGGGGTGAGAGTAAAGGTGGCCGTTGCTGTGTGGGTAGGGGTGGGGGAGGGCGCTTGGGTTCGATTTAAGGCCCAATTTGGGTTTCCTGGTGTCCCGTAGATATCTTTGCCATTGCGGTCTTTGACCGAAGGAGGGACATTCGCAAAGGTGAGCCAGGATGCATCCGATTCAGGGGCATTGGCGTTGCGTTCCATGCTGGCATAGGACGGAAATCCCTGGCCAGCCGGCCAGGAACCACCATTTTGATTGACGGTATCCACCAATTGACGATCTGGAGAATAGAGGCGCAAGGTTTCGCCGCTTAGCTGAAGAGGATCGATAAAAGTTTGTAAAACCGGGAGTGCTTGAAAAACATCGGAACGGCGCGCTAACAAGACATAACCGTAAGGAGAAATGGAGCCAGTGAGGCCAATAAACGGGAAACCATCATCAGCCTCTAGGGTCCAACCATCCAAAGAAACTGGATCTGCGCCTGGGTTGTACAATTCGATCCATTGCCCGGCGGAGCCATCCGATTGCGTCCCGCCCCAGGCGACTTCGTTAATCAGGATACGGCGCTCCCATTCAGGGGTGGATGTGGGCGTGTAGGTTGCAGTAGGGGCCGGGCAAGGGGTCAAAGGTGAGTCGGAATTGCGAGGCTGGCTTGGATTTGTTAAAGTAAAATCTGCCGAATTGTTATTATTGTCTTCGCAAACATTTACCCGCGCATATCCGCGATCATTATCAGAAGTAAGCTCTGTAAGCAACCGGGTGCCTTCCCCAAATGCAGTAGCCCCGATGCCCACCTGATCAACGATTGTGTCATTTGCCATGCGAAGCGCTAAACCACCTCCATCAGCTAAACCAATATCGAAAAGCGGATTAGGCGTTGCTGTCGAATTTCCTCCATTGGCTATTGCATCTACAGAAACTTGAGTGACATCATTTGCATAGGTTGCACTACCAACCAAATAATATTGTCCTGGCTGTAAGGTTACAGAGCCAAAAACATGCCGTGTAGAAGGCGAAGTTCCTGTGCTTGACGAACGAACAATCTTCCAACCACTAATATCAATTGGATTCTGGGTTGGGTTAAATACTTCTACAAATTCGTCATTTCCCCCATCTGAACCGCGAGTACGAAACTCACTAATAACAATATTTATTCCTACTATATTGGCTGGGCTATTTTCCGATTTAGCGTTTGCTAGCAGCCCCGGCGCTGAGAGCAGCGAACTTGCCAGCGCAACCAGCGCCAGCCCCGAAAGGAATCGACGGAGCCAGGTCTGGAAACCTGGCTGGTATCGAAACAGGTGGGCAGGAAAAAGTCTCATCGAGGCAAATCTCTTAAGCCGAAAACAGGCACGCAGAAAGAACGCCATGTTTTACAGCGTAGCATCCCCCAAATTATACCCTGCGGTTCAGGCAGATAAATCGTAGCAAAAAACGATCAGCGCGGTTCAATAACCAACTTGATGGCCGTGCGAACTTTGTCTTCAATTTCCACATCCACAAACTCTGGGACACAGGCCACCTCGATGCCATCCCCGCGCAAATAGGTGGTAGCCAAGACCAGGGCTTTCACGGCCTGGTTGACAGCTCCCGCGCCAATGGCCTGTACTTCGGCCCGCTTGTGTTCACGAACGACGCCAGCAATGGCCCCGGCGACGGCGGATGTGCGGGAGTTCGCAGAAACTTTGATCATATCCATAGTATTCTCCCTTCAATGGTGTGATAAGAGGGGCAGCGCATTTGAACTGATTGTACAAGATTCATTCTGTCAAATCAACACCCGATTTGAATTTGAAAAATTTTGCTCTCCCGTTTTGCTTTGTTTTAACTTGTCTTAAGTATTATTCAAGATATGTATAAATAATAACAATTAATAGTATTCGTAGTAGTCCCTGTGGATATGTGGATAAGCCCGCCTTAGCCCGTATATAGGGTGTTTTTATCAAGCTGCGGCCTATATTTGCGGGTCACAGGGTTGGATTATTTGCGAGGACTGTGGACAATTTTGTAAGAGATTGAGCAGCCAGGGCACAAAGTTAAAGAGGTGTCTGAATTTTTTGCTGTCTGCGCCTGTAAATTGGACAGTTGCAAAAGAGACCCCCATATATGGGGGTCTCTTTTGGGCCAATAGTGGAACAGTTGAGTGGTTTGTCCACATGCGACTCGGTTTATCCACAGTTTTATGGCACTTATCCACAGATTTTGTGGAAAATCCAGTTTTTGGGCTGTTTCGTATATCCCACATGTGGGGGTGATTTTAGAGGCCGTTTTGTGCGGCGTAGGTGTCCAGGGTTTCCTCTAGCTGGTCGAGGAAGTGATCGAGGCTTTGCAGCCGGGTTTCAATCCCGGTTTCGTCGAGTCCCAATGCTGCGAGCATGGAATGCCAGGCTGTGGTTTGGGTTTCGTCCCAGTTCCCGGCTTGGGAGGAAAGGGCCCAGGTGTGGAGCAGCGGCCAGAGCGCGGCCAGGGGCAGATCGCTTTGCAGCAGGGATTCGATGGCTTGTTTATAGTAGGGCAAGCGGGCCGGGTGGATTCGCTCGTCGAGTGAGTGTTGGGCAGAAAGGGCAAAGGTGGCTTCCCAGACTGGCAGCCAGGTGCGCAGGGTTTCTGTTGGCAAATCCAACCCGCCAAGCATGGCTTTGAGCGTTTCTGTCAGCTCTGGCCGGTTGGCCGCTGCGGCGCGGGTTGGAAATTCGGCCAGCAGTCGGCGCTCGGTTAGAGGAAAGCCGCTGAGGACGGCCAAAGCGTTGGCAGCGTTTTCGACCGCGTTCAGGTATTCCAGCAGGTTGGCCGGGCCACCAAGTTGCATCATCGTCCAGGCGCTGCGGGCTGGGGCCGAGAAGGCGCGCGCGCGCGTCAGGATATTGGCGGGGTCTTCAAATTGAGAGCGGACGATGGATTGGGTGTATTCAAAAAACTTACCTTTTTCGTGCAAAAGCATTGGGTCCCACAGGGTCCAGCCACGCCAGGGATGGCCGCGCAGCTCACGCGGTTTGGCGTACAGGCTTTCGGCTTCAAAGCAAATATCGAGATGGATTTCGTTGGAGAGTTTGATGATTTCGCGCTGACGTTGGGGTTCGTTTTTGGTGATGACCAGCAGGTCGATGTCGGTTGTGCCGCCTAGAAACGGGTCATCGCGCAGCACAGAACCCACTAAAAAAACGGCGACCACGCCAGGGTCGGATTTGAAGCGCTTGTCGGTTGTCTCGCGGGCCAGTTTGATGAGCAATTCTCGGGTGATACGCATATTAATCTCCATCCATCAGGGCTGGCTGAAAGGGGTTGATCCCCAGGGCCGCGCGGATACGGTTTTCAATTAGATTGAGGTGTTCAGGGTTCCGAACAAAATCGAGTGGGTTGCTATCTATGATTAGTTTTGGCCCGGCAGTTTGACTAAAAAAATCATCGTAAGCGGCTGCCAGCTCGGCGATGTAGGCGCGTTCCATGGCGCGTTCGTAGGGTCGGTCGCGCAGCGCAATCCGCGCCATCAGGGTATCGACGCTGGCCGAAAGATAGACTGTCAGGTTCGGTAGGGGAATTTTTTCGGCCAGCGCTTCGTGAACGCGGTGGTACATGGTCAATTCGTCGCCTTCCAGGTTGATGCGGGCAAAAAGAGCGTCTTTTGCAAATGTATAATCGGCCAACAGGTTTTCGGCGCTTTGTAAA
>DYPU01000057.1 GCA_020719725.1 Anaerolinea sp.
ACGATAGCTAGACAATCATTCGGCTTTCAGGTATGATTGGGCCGTTCTGCCCGCCGCTTATCACGGCATTTTTGTAATTTAACAGTGTGTAGTTATACGCCTGAAGTTCAGGCGGGGTTGAATCATAGAAAAATCCCAATGGTGGAGGCGAAATGTCAGACCTGATTAAGCAAATCACGAGCGATTTTCAAAAGCAAATCGATTCCTTTCAGCCTGATTATAGTATCAGCGATGTAGGAACGGTTCTTGAGGCTGGTGATGGTATTGCCCGTGTGGAAGGCTTGGCCAATGTCCGTTCTCAGGAACTGGTTCAGTTTCAGAATGGTGTTATTGGCATTGCGTTCAATCTTGAGCAAGATAAAGTCGGCGTAATCATTATGGGCGATTACGCTGGAATTGTCGAAGGCATGACTGTGCGTTCGACAGGCCGAATCGCATCTGTGCCAGTCGGAGATGGACTGGTTGGGCGCGTGGTCAATGCTCTGGGGGAACCCATTGATGGCAAAGGACCCATCAATTTTAGTGGTTTCCGGCCAATTGAGCGCATTGCGCCAGGTGTGGTGGCCCGTCAGGATGTGGATACTCCCGTCCAGACCGGCATCAAAGCCATCGACGCGATGATTCCGATTGGGCGTGGACAGCGCGAATTAATTATTGGCGACCGTCAGACCGGTAAAACCGCCATCGCACTGGACACAATCATCAACCAAAAAGGCAAAGGTGTCATCTGCATTTATGTGGCAATTGGTCAGAAAAAATCGGCCATTGCCCGAACCGTGGCCTTACTCGAACGCTACGGCGCGATGGATCATACCATTGTGGTGGTGGCTGCCGCCGATGAAGCTGCCGCGCTCCAATATATTGCTCCTTATGCCGGCTGCGCCATGGGTGAAGAATTCATGGAAACCGGGCGCGACGCGCTGGTGGTTTATGATGACCTTTCCAAGCACGCCTGGGCCTACCGCCAAGTCTCACTGTTGCTACGCCGCCCGCCTGGACGCGAAGCCTACCCTGGCGATTTGTTCTACCTGCATTCCCGCCTGCTAGAACGCGCAGCGCGATTGGCTTATAAATTTGTCATTACCAAGGCCGATTTTTCGGCAAGTGAAGCCGCATCGAGCGATGGCGTTGATGGGAAAGTTTATGCCGGGCCACTCTCCAAACATGAGGTTGAGCAGGCCCTGGAAAAACTTGAAGGGAAAGAAAACTTCAAGATTGTCAAAGTGCAGAATACGGGTGGTTCACTAACTTCCCTCCCGATTATTGAAACCCTGCTCGGTGACGTATCCGCCTATGTGCCCACTAATGTCATCTCAATTACCGATGGGCAGATATATCTCGAATCGAACTTGTTCAACGCAGGTATTCGTCCCGCGGTGAACGTCGGTATCTCCGTCTCCCGCGTAGGCGGCGCCGCCCAAACCAAGGCCATGCGCCAGGTGGCCGGACGCTTGAAGCTGGATATGGCCTCTTACCGTGAGTTGGCTGCTTTCGCCCAGTTTGGTTCAGACCTCGACAAATCGACTCAGGGACAGCTTAACCGTGGCCGTCGGATGCAGGAAATTTTGAAACAGCCACAGTACCAGCCGGTTTCGTTGGAACATCAGGTAATGGTATTATTTGCTGGCACGCAAGGTTTTGCCGATGAAGTTCCGGTGGAAAAGATGCGAAACTGGGAAGTTGATTTGCTAAAGTATATGGATGTTTCACATCCTGAAATTGGCAAAGACATCACCGAAAAACGTCAAATTACAGCGGATAATGAAAAGAAATTGCGCGAGGCGCTTTCCGCTTTCAAGGCAACCTGGCAAGCCTAAGCCATACGCCGACTAGCACACAATCAACTAGCCGACGAGGAGACTAATTCATGGCTTCTGCACGCGAAATGCGACTGCGCATTAAAAGCGTAAAAAATATTTCACAGGTCACACGCGCCTTGCAGGCAGTGAGCGCCAGCAAGGTTCGCAAAGCAATTTCAGCCCTGATGGGAACCCGGCCTTATGCCACCAAAGCCTGGCAGGTCTTGACGCACATAGCAAGCCAGCCAGGGCGCGGCTCCTTACATCCTTTGCTTACAAAACGTGAAAACGTAAAGAATACGCTTGTCCTTGTCATAAGCGGGGATCGAGGGTTGGCGGGAGCCTACAACACCAACCTGGTTCGTTTTGTTACCCGTCAATTTACGGACCATAAAAATCCGATTAACTACATTACTGCTGGCCGCAAAGGGCGCGATTTGTTGATGCGCCGCCGGGCAAATGTTGTTGCTGAATTTAGCAACCTGCCAGCCGCACCCTCCTTTGCCGATGTTTCAGCGATTGGGCGCATGGCCGTGGAAGATTATTTGAACGGTACTGTAGACGAGGTTTTTCTGGTTTATACCAGTTTCGTTAA
Source organism: Anaerolinea sp. (assembly GCA_020719725.1). Taxonomy (GTDB): domain Bacteria; phylum Chloroflexota; class Anaerolineae; order Anaerolineales; family Villigracilaceae; genus UBA8950. The sequence goes on from DYPU01000057.1 coordinate 2,395, forward strand.
CATGGTAAAACAAGAGCCGACCCTAAAGCGCCTGCTGCCCTTGGATGTGGAAGCGCAGGAAGAACGTGTGCAGAATTTTGAAGTGCGCCACGCCTCCGCGGCCTACATCTATGAACCCGCCGAGCGCGAAATTTTAGACGAAGTCATCCCACGTTTTACCGCTCTGCAAGTTTATCAGGCCATTTTAGAGTCGCTGGCAAGTGAACATGCCGCTCGCATGGTCGCCATGCGTAATGCGACAGAAAATGCGCATGAATTGGTTAGCGAATTGCAACTGCAATACAACAAAGCACGTCAACAATCGATCACCAGTGATATTCTCGATATTGCCGGCGGCGCAGAAGCGTTAGCCCAGGGCACATCTCAATTTGTTGGAGGCGAAAATGGCTAAAGAAATTGGCCGCGTAGTCCAGATTCAAGGTGGTGTGGTAGATGTGGCCTTCCCCGAAGGCAATTTGCCAAACCTTTACGAAGCAATTGAAGTCGAGCGCCCCGGAAAAGATGCGCTCGTTTTAGAAGTACAAAAACACCTGGGAAATAACTGGGTGCGCACCGTCTCAATGGACTCAACCGACGGGTTACAACGTGGTGTTCCCGCCACCGCCACCGGCGCGCCGATTTTAGTTCCAGTTGGCCCGGCCACCCTGGGACGCATCTTTAACGTCCTCGGCCAACCAATCGATGAAATGGGCGAAGTCAACGCCGAACAACGCTACCCCATTCACCGCGCAGCACCGTCTTTTGCCGAACAATCTACCAACACCGAAATCTTTGAAACCGGTATCAAAGTCATCGACTTGATCGCACCCTTCACCAAGGGCGGCAAGACCGGCATTTTCGGTGGCGCTGGCGTCGGTAAGACCGTTGTCATCACCGAACTAATTTCCTCAATTGCGCGCGTCCACAAAGGCAACTCCGTTTTCGCAGGCGTTGGCGAACGAACCCGCGAAGGCACCTCCCTTTTTCGTGAAATGATTGAATCAGACGTCATGAAAGACACCGTCATGGTATTCGGCCAGATGAACGAACCGGCTGGCGTGCGCTTGCGCGTGGCCCTTTCGGCGCTAGCCATGGCCGAATACTTCCGCGATCAGGGCAAAGACGTACTACTCTTCATCGACAACATCTTCCGCTTCACCATGTCTGGCTCCGAAGTCTCGGCCCTACTTGGACGTATGCCCTCCGCTGTAGGCTACCAGCCCACCCTTTCAACCGAAATGGGCGAATTGCAAGAACGCATCACATCCACCCGCACCGGTTCCATCACCTCGATGCAAGCTGTTTACGTCCCGGCAGATGACTACTCCGACCCAGCCCCAGTGGCAACCTTCACCCATCTCGATGCGACAATTGCCCTCGAACGCGCCATCTCCGAAAAGGGCATCTACCCGGCAGTTGATCCACTGACCTCCACCAGCCGAATCCTCGACCCGAACATCGTTGGCGCCGAACACTACGCCACGACCCGCGAAGTTCAGCGCGTTTTACAACGCTACAAAGATCTACAAGACATCATCGCCATTCTGGGCGTGGATGAACTCTCTGAAGACGACAAATTGCTAGTATCCCGCGCCCGTAAAATAGAGCGCTTCTTCAGCCAGCCGTTCGTCACTGCTGAACAGTTCACCGGCATTAAAGGCGTGTATGTCCCGCTCAAAGAAACCATCCGTTCCTTCCGTGAAATCCTCGATGGAAAGTGCGACGACCTGCCAGAACAAGCCTTTATGATGGTAGGCACCATCGACGATGTCCGCGAAAAAGCTGAACGTTTGGCTAAAGGCAGCTAATAAGACAGTGACAGAACACGCAGCAAAAATATAAACTTGCTGCGTGTTCTGCGAAGGATTCTGAAATGCCTATCCGATGTGAAATTGTTTCGCAAGATCGAATGATTTATGAAGGTGACGCCGACATAGTGGTATTGCCCGGCTCCGACGGAGAAATGGGCATTTTGCCGCACCATGCGCCATTACTAACCACATTAAAATATGGTTTGATAAAAGTACGCACGAAAAATCAGGAATTACTGTTTACGGTTGCCGGCGGAGTGGCTGAGGTTCAACCCGAAATTGTTACCGTTCTCGCCGATGCCGCCGAAAATGTTCAGGAAATTGACATTGCCCGCGCAGAAGATGCCCGCAAACGCGCCGAAAACTCCTTGAGCAAAGTAAGCGTCGAAGATGCAGACGCTTATGAAAAACTCGAAGCGGCCTTGCGTCGCTCTAACTTGCGTTTGGATGCCGTAAAACGCTATCGCTCCACCAAACGGACTTCATCCAACGACGGATAAAAATTATTATGGCTGGTTTATCACGGGACCTGGGCATCGACCTGGGGACAATTTACACGCGCATCGCGGATGGTACGCAGGTTTTGGTTGAAGAACCCACCATCGTCGCCATTGATGTTGCAGACCAAAAAATGGTAGCAATTGGCAAAGAAGCCCGCGACATGCTGGGGCGTGTGCCAGATTCAATCGAAGTGGCCTTACCGCTTCAAAACGGCGTCATAGCCGACTATGAAATTACCGAAACGCTGTTGCGCGTTTTGTTACAGCGTGTCAGCGGCCCAATTCGGATTTTCAAACCGAATGTAATGGTTTCTGTCCCGTATGGCGTAACCAGCGTTGAGAGTCGCGCCGTACACGAAGCTGTTTTACAAGCTGGCAGTCGGGATGCCTTCTTGATTCAGCAGCCGTTGGCAGCAGCGCTTGGCGTCGATTTGCCGATTAACTCACCCTCAGGAAATATGGTTGTCTGCCTGGGTGGCGGCTCGACGCAAGCGGCGGTGCTGGCAATGTATGGAATTGTTTCGGCAGAAACCCTACGCGCCGGCGGAATGCACATGGACGATGCCATTGTCAGCTATGTCCGCCGCAAATATGGTGTCATTATTTCCCCACTTACAGCCGAACAGCTCAAAATCAAGGTTGGCGCAGCAGTTCCGCAAGATACCGAACAGAGCATGGACGTACAAGGCCAGGATCAGGTGACTGGTCTACCACGCCCGGTCACGATCACTACCGGCGAAATCGTGGAAGCGTTACAAGAACCGCTTAAGCAGGTTATCGAAAACTGTCGGCGGGTTCTCGAAAAAACTCCCCCGGAATTGGTTTCTGATATTATCGACCGGGGTATGGCCCTGACGGGGGGCGGCGCACTCTTGCGCGGCATTGATAAGTTGCTAACAAAATCTCTGGGCATTCCAGCCTATCTAGTAGACAATCCATTAACTTGCGTAGCCGAAGGCGCGGCACGGGCCTTGCCAATGTATGCCTTATTGCGGCGCAATTTACCGCAAGTCTAGACCTTCTAATAAAAAAAGCCAACCTAAACGGGTTGGCTTTTTTTATTCTGTAAAAAGATGGGGTGCGGTTGCTTAACGGATAAAGACCTCAGATTGAAATCACCTCACCCTGGGCCTTTACCATCATGTTTTTAATCTTCTGGACGAGCAAAAATCATGCGCCCAGCGGCAGTTTGCAAAACCTTGGTCACGGTCACATTTTTGTGGGAACTCAGGTGACGATTGCCGTTCTCCACCACCACCATTGTGCCGTCTTCCATATACCCCACACCCTGATTGGGTTCCTTACCTTCCTGAATAATATGAATGTTGAATGTTTCGCCTGGCAAAACAACCGACTTGACCGAGTTTGCCAATTCGTTGATATTTAAAATGACCACACCCTGTAATTCGGCCACGCGGTTCAGGTTGTAATCATTGGTTAAAATAGGACATTTTAACTGGCGAGCCAGAATAACAAGCTTATCGTCCACTTCTCGAACTCCCTCCACGTCGATGTCGCTAATGCGTACCGTCACCGCCGACGTTTTTTGCAGTTCTGAAAGCACTTCCATGCCGCGTCGGCCCCGTTGACGGCGGAGCGAATCAGCAGAATCGGCAATGTATTGCAATTCGTTTAAGACAAAGCGCGGGATGAGGAGTGTGCCCGGTAGAAAACCAGTTTTGGCAATATCTGCCACACGGCCATCAATAATGACACTTGTATCAAGCAATATTGTACGCGAAGACTGATTCCACGAAGCGCCACCCGCCGAGGCCGATTCGCTGCCTCCACGCCCGTTTAAGGAGCCTAAAACGTTGAACATATCACCCTGTCGCATTACAAAAATGGCAACGCCAAAATAGCTAAATAAAAGCACCGCGAAAAACGGCATCACATCTCGAAAGGGAGACGGCAACATGGAAAGCGGAAAAGTTAGAAGGGCGGCAACCACTAATCCGACCATCAAACCAACTATCCCGGAGAAAAGTGTTTCAGCCGAAACCTGGCTCAGTAATGCCCGAATGCCACGCATCGGGCGAATAGTGAATAATGGAGTCATGACCAGCCCAAACAGCGCCCCCACCATCGAAATTCCGAGCATGTATGAGGTAACCGGTAAATTATTATCGCCAGCAAACCACCAACCCCAATATCCTCCTAAAATAAAAAAGACAAACATTCCGACAACGCGGATGACAAATTCTGAACTCATCAATAACTCCTTATTAATAAACGAAAGAATAGGTATAAGTACCAAAGCATCATAGCATGACCCCTCAGTAACGTCAATTACAGCCATGTAACATTATCATTTTTCTAACATTACCGCTGCCAAAAACGAGGTGATGTGAAATGTTTTGCCAGAGAAGCTGGTGAAAATCCAACTTAAACCCCAGAGATACAGCGTTTTTAATTGGTTATCTCTGATTTTTTGTATTGGTCACAGAAAGGATAGACATTTTGCGAAAACCGTACTGCGCAAATAGGCCCCAAAAGCCCAAAATCACCACGAAGACACTAAGTTCACGGAGTTTTAAAAGGTTTTCTCGGTGTTTTCCGTGTCTCCGTGGTGAAATGAGTGCCAAACGGTTGTTTAGCCTTTGCTTGACCAATACATTATCTCTGATTCTTCGTATTCAGTGATTAGGTCTTTGGACTTTTACAAAACATCAAGAAAGTGATTTTTAAACAGAAAATGGGCATTTCGCCCGAGATGTGCTTAACCACGACTTAAACTCAACATGCCCACGAACGGGCGTGACGCTAAGTCAACGCAGTGGCGTTGAAAGCAGTGGAAATTTGAGTCCATTCTACAGTTCGCAAATTACTTCCAGTCCACCTTCGGGCCGGTTTTGAGCGCGAATAGCGCCCCCTTGGGCTTCGATGAGTTGTTTGGCGATCGCAAGCCCCAGCCCGGCTCCGCCCGAACTGCGCGAGCGGGATTTTTCTCCGCGCCAGAAACGCTCAAACAGATGAGGAATATCGGCTTCGGCGACGCCCAGTCCATTATCTCGGACGGTAACACGCACCGCGGAGCCTGTTTTGGCCGTTTCGACGAAGATTTTTCCCCCTTCAGGAACATGGCGTAAGGCATTGCTGACCAGGTTGCCCAGTACTTGCTCTAGCCGCTGCGGGTCTGCCATAACGGTGGGCAGATCGGGGGTAAGTTGACCGATTAGTTGAATGTTCTTCTCGTTGGCCTGAGCTTCAAAAAGCGCAATCAGCCGCCCCACCAGAGCACCCACATCGACATCTTTGATCTCAAAATGAATTTGGCGGGTTTCCACCAGGGTTAGCAGCCGCAAATCTTCGACAAGTCGTTCCATCAGGTAGGTTTCTGCGAGAACCGGGGCGATGTGGTCTTCATCGGGCGAGTAAACGCCATCCAGAATGCCTTCAAGTTTGCCGCGCATGACGGTGAGCGGGGTGCGTAATTCATGAGCTACATCGGCCAGCAAATTACGACGTTGAATTTCATTTTGTTCGAGGCTGTCGGCCATGCGGTTGAAGTTGTCGGTCAGGTCGCGCACGTCGGTTGGGCCACTGACCTGAACGCGGGCTGAAAGGTCGCCGCGAGTGACGGCCTGAGCGGCGGCAATCACCTCGGCCAGCGGGTGAACCACTCGTCGGGTTAGTAAAATGCCAAAAATGGCAATTAGCAAGCCGCCAAAAACAAAAATCATGGTGAGTGGGGCCAACAGGTCGAGGATGTAGGTGGCAATGCCAAACTGGTCGGCGCGGATGACGATTTGGCCGACCTGAACCTGATTGACGAGCACCGGATAAAAACGTAAGTGAGGATCAATTTCTAAAGGCAGGCCCACCAGGGGGGTGTTGTTCTGGCCTTCATCGAGCAGTACAATTCCATTTTGATCGAGCAGGTACAGGCCATGCCACCAGCGATGGGTTCTTTCGAGCGGCAGGGGTAAAAATTCGTCATTCTCAATGGTAATATTTTGCCAGCTACCATTTTCGAGATAGTAACTTTGTAACGCAGGCCGCACAAAGTAGGCTTTGTAACGCACCATGTCTGTGCCCGAGGTGAAAATGGACATGGTGAGGCCGAGGATCATCATAATAATGACTACAATGAAAAAGGCCTCGGCTACCAGGCGTGAAAGTCTCCGGCGAATGGTGTGGACAGTTTTGGGGTCTGGTTGATGAGCCATGTTATTCAGCGAATTTGTAGCCCAGGCCGTGAACGGTGACAATGTAGCCCGGTTCGTCTTCGGCAGGTTCAATTTTGCGGCGCAGGTTACGAATATGAGAATCGATGGCGCGTTCATAGCTTTCAAAGGCCACGCCATGAACGGCTTGTAATAGTTGGGCGCGGGTGAAGATGCGGCCCGGCTGAGAGGCCAGGGTGTAGAGAAGTTCAAATTCGGTGGGGGTTAGCGGTACAACCCGATCTGGCAGATTGGCCTGGTAACGGGCGCGGTCGAGGGTCAGGTCTCCGGCGCGCAGTAAATCGCCGGAGACGGGAACGCCCGTTCCACGCCGCAACACTACTTTGACACGCGCCACCAGTTCACGCGGGCTAAACGGTTTGGTGATGTAATCATCTGCGCCCAATTCCAATCCAATCAATTTGTCGCTTTCTTCCACCCTGGCCGTCAACATGATGACCGGGGCGTTGCTCTCACGGCGCAGTTCACGCAACACATCCAGTCCATCCATTTCGGGCATCATCCAATCAAGCACCAGCAAGTCTGGCTTGAGTTTGCGAGCCAAAGTCAGGGCGTGAGCGCCGTCAGTGGCGGTTAAAACATCGTAACCGGCGGCGCTCAAATAATCGCGGCAAATTTCCAAAATTTTTGGTTCGTCGTCTACGACGAGGATGGTTTTGGGCATGAGATTATTATAGGTTATTCGTAACGCAGCGCTTCCACCGGTTCCAGGCTGGCGGCGCGATTGGCGGGGTAGATGCCAAAGAACAGACCAACCGCCGCTGAAAACAAGGTTGCCAGTAAAATCGAATCGGCGCTGATGGCCGTTTGGAAGGGCGATTCGAGCACAATCGAGACTTGCTCAATGGCTACGGCAATCAGCCAGCCTAAAATAACGCCCACGATGCCGCCCAAAAAACTGAGCAGGGATGATTCTGCCAGAAATTGAGTGAGAATATCACGTTTGCGAGCACCAAGGGCTTTGCGCAGGCCAATTTCGCGGGTGCGCTCTGAAACCGAAACCAGCATGATGTTCATAATGCCAATGCCGCCAACCAGCAAGGAGATGGCGGCGATGCCGCCCAGGAAGACGGTTAGAACCCCTGTGATCGAACCAGCGGTACTGAGCAAATCTTGCTGAGTGAAAACGGTGAAATCATCTTCGCCAATGGCGGTGCGATGGCGGGTGCGTAAAATTTGAGCAATTTCATCAGAAGCCGCCGAAACGGCTTCAGGGCTGACGGCCTGAACGTAGATGACGTCGACGTTGTCGGCGGAGCCGGTTTCGAGACGACTTTGGGATGTGGTGAAAGGAACCAGAACGCGGTTATCCTGGCTGCCCATCATGCCGCCGCCTTTGGAGGAAAGAATGCCAATGATGCGGAAGGGCTGTCCATCGATGCGAATGGTCTCGCCAACCAACCCGCTTTTGCGGCCAAAAATAGCGTCGGCGGTATCCTGTCCGATGATGGCAACCGAAGCGCGCCCCAAAAGCTGGGATTCGTTGATAAATTCACCTTCGGTGAGGGTTTCGTTGCGCACCTGGGCGTGAACGGGAACTACACCGCTAACCTGAACGACGGTTTTTTCTCCGCCCGCTGCGATTTCATGCTGGCCCTGGATGACCGGGGCGACTGCCTGAACCGAGGGCGCAGCAAACGGGTCTGCTATGGCTTCAGAGTCTTTGACCGTCAATGGGCGCGGGTTACGCACTTCGGCCTGATCGTTGCCTGTAAAGACAAAGAGAATATTGGTACCAATGTCGTTAATTGAGCCGCTAATGGAATTTTGCGCGCCATTGCCCACGCCAAGCATGGCAATTACGGCGGCAACGCCAATCACAATGCCAAGAATGGTTAACCCGGAACGCATTTTGTTGGCGTTTAGGCTCTCTAGCGCTTCGACGATAATCTGGCTAAGGTTCATAATCCGTGTTCCTCCACCACGCCATCGCGCACGCTGATGGTGCGCCCGGCCTGGGCGGCGACGCGAGGGTCGTGAGTCACAATAATGAGGGTTGTGCCATGCTCTTTGTTCAGGTTGAGCAATAAATCCATAATTTCTTGCCCAACTTTTGAATCCAGGTTGCCGGTCGGCTCGTCTGCCATGATAATGGCGGGATCGTTGACCAGGGCGCGGGCAATGGCAACGCGCTGCTGTTGTCCGCCAGAAAGCTCGTAGGGGCGGTGAGTGATGCGATCTTGCAATCCTACGGCTATCAGAGCCTGGCGGGCGCGTTCTTTGCGGCCTTCGGTTTTGCCAGAGTAGCGCAGGGGCAATTCAACGTTGGAAAGAGCGGTCTGACGTGAAAGCAGGTTGAAACTTTGAAAAACAAAGCCAACTTTGCGATTACGAATATCGGCAAGTTGATCACCCGTCAGGTTAGCTACTTGTTCACCATCCAGGCTGTATTCGCCAGAGGTGGGCAGGTCGAGGCAGCCGAGAATATTCATCAAAGTTGATTTGCCAGAGCCGGAAGGCCCAACAATGGCAACCACTTCACCTTTGTAAATCTCCAGCGAAAGTCCACGCAGGGCTTGCACTTCCACATCACCCATTTTATAGACTTTGGTCAGGTTTTTAGCAGAAATAACGACTTCTTTCATGATGACCTCGCCATCTTAGTTGCCACCGTGCATGACAGCGGGCGGGCCACCGGCGCCAGGGCCAAAAGCAACCGCAGGCGGATTGAGAACGACCAAGTCGCCAACCTTCAAATCACCGCCGACCACTTCGCTGACCGTGTCGGAGCTTGCCCCGAGGCGAACTGTGACCATGGTGAGAACGCCGTCTTCCAGGACATAGACAATCCGTTGACCATCAACTACACGCACGGCACGATTGGGAACAATCAGCGCATCGGCAATTTCTTTGACGGTAATGGTGACAGCGGCGGTCATGCCAGGTTTGACGAGGCCATCCGCATCGGTAAGTTCCACCGTAACCGTAAAGTTGACCGCGCCGGTAGTTGAATCGCCGGCCTGGTTCACTTTTACAACCTGGCCGTTATAAACCTTGCTCTGAATGGCATCAAACGACAGCGTTACAGCCTGACCAATCTGAATATCGTTGATGTCTACTTCGGAAATCTGCAAATCAACTAAAAGGTGCGAGAAATCATCCAGGCGGAAAGCGGTGCGTCCAGCGGTGACTACATCGCCAGGCTGCGGTTCGGCCCCGGTTACAATTCCATCAAACGGAGCAATAATTTTGGCCTGGTTCAGGGTGGCCTGAGCGGCAGCGATACGCGCTTCGGCAGCGGTGATATCATCGACAGTTGGGCCATCTTTAAGCCGTTTCACTTCGCGCTCGGCGTCTGCCAATTGGGCTTCGGCCACCGAAAGCGCGGCGCGGTATTTTTCAGCATCCAGGTCCGAGGGTTTGCCTGTGTACCAGTTCAGGTTGCTGGTCTGGTTGGTCAATTCCTGGCGGGCATTGGTCAGGTTGAGCAATGCCTGAGCTTTTTGAGAATCGCCGTCGGGTCGGTTTTTAACCGCTTTGTAGGCATCTTCAGCCAGAGTGACATTTTTTTTGGCAAGATCAATATTTGCCTGGGTTTTTTCAATTAAATTATCTGTAGCGCGACGATAGTCGAGCTTGGTCAGGTTTTCCTGAGCGTCGCTAAGCGCTTGTTTGGCATTTGCCAGGCTTTGTTGGGCCTGAGCCAAAGCCAGGTTTGATTCAAGCACGTTATCCAAATTTTTCTGGGCTGAAACCAGGTCGGCTTGCGCCAGGATAATGCCCTGAGACAGGGATGTTTGCAAAAGGCTGGCAAGAACTTCATCCTGAGTGACCTGCTTGCCAATAATAACATTGACATCTTCGACCCGCCCGCTGGCTTGCCAGGTCAATATGGCTGATTGCCCGGCCCGAACCGTCCCGGTTGCGCCAACATTGGCAGTCAGCGTACCGCGCGCGGCGGTTTCGGTCTCGTAAGTTGTGCCGTCGGCGGCTGTGGAACGCCCAATGGTTAGATAATAGGCCACCGCCGCAACAACGAGCACGACGATGACAATCCAGAAAGTGCGATTTTTGAACATAAGAAAACCTCCGGTTATGATTTGCCCAAATGAGCGAATTTGTAGAATGATAAATGAACGTACTCTTAACGGATAGCGGGATTCAGAACCAGCAAATCACCTTCGCTTAAAGTGTCACTGACCACTTCGCTGTAGAAATCGGTCGTGGTTCCCAAGCGGATTTTGACAGGCACGGGTTGGTTATCTTTCAAAATATAGACAACCCGCTCACCGTCTAACACCCGCACAGCGCGATTGGGAACAATTAGAACGTTTTGGACTTCTTTGACAGTTACCATTACCGCCGCTGTCATCCCCGGTTTGACAAGCGGGTCGATTTCGGTCAGTTCTACCGTCACTGGGAAAATAACGGAGCCCGAACTAACCTGGCCTACCAGGTCCACTTTGACAACCTGACCTGTGTAGGTTTTATCGGGGATGGCATCAAAGATGAGGCTGACAAGTTGACCAGGCGCAATCGCATTGATGTCGATTTCGGAAATTTCTAAATCGACATACAGACGACTCAAATCTTCGACGCGAAAGGCTACTTCGCCGGGTGAAACCAGATCACCGGGCTGAGGGTTGGCTTCGGTAATGATGCCATGAAAAGGAGCGATTACTTTTGCCAGGTTTAAGGTCGCCTGAGCGGCATCCGCCTGAGCCTGGGCGGCGGCAATGTCTTGGGCGTTTTGACCATTGAGCAGGCGGTCTACCTCGCGCTGAGCATCCGCCTGACGAGCCTGGGCTACAGTCAGCGCCGCTAACCATTTCTCCAATTCAATTTCATCAGGAACGCTGGTATACCAGTTGTATCTGGCGATCTGGCTATTTAGACTGTTTTGAATGTTGAGCAGGTTGAGGGTCATTTCAGCTTTCGCGGGGCGACCGTCTGCCATGTTTTCATAATCATAGAAGCGATTGTAAATCCAGGTAATGCGATCGAGTTGGGCCTGGGTGGATTGAATTTCTTCTGTTATTTGCTCAAGCAATTCATCCGAAACGCGCGGGCGGCTTAATCCATCATATTTTGCTTGAGCATCCTCGACGGCTTGCTTGGCGTTGGATAAGTCTTGCTCAGCCTGAGCCAGCGCAAGGTTGGAAAAAAGCAGCGTTTCCAATTCGTTTTGAGCCGAAATCAGGTCTGAGGCGCTTAGAACAATCCCTTGTGAAAGCGAACCCTGCGCCAAAGAAGCCAGCACCTGATCAGCCTCGACAGTATCACCAATGCCCGCGCCAACCGCATCGACGCGACCTGTGGTCTGCCAGGTGAGGGTCGCAAATTGACCAGCCCGCACTGTTCCGGTTGCGCCCACGCTGGCGGTCAAATCTGCGCGTTCAACCGCCTGGGTTTGATACGCAACAGTGTTTTTAGCCTGAAACTGCCCATAAAAATAAACTACTGCCAGAGCCACAATCGCCGCTGCTGCCAGGCCCCACCAGATTTTTTTGTCGAACTTTTTGAGACGAGCCAATGCCATGCCAATTCTCCTGATAATTTTTTGCAACTGAAGGATACCGGTCAAATGTGCAGAAATTGTGCAGAACTGATGGAAAATGCTGGAGTTTATAAGCAAAACAGGAGCGGCAGGCATTTAGGCCCACCGCTCCTGTTACAAAAAGAGGTCAATTTGGGTTAAATTCGCGCTTCATCAAAATCTGGCGAACCAGATCGGTTGACGATGGTGATGTCTTCGTCTTTGAGCAGCAGGTCCACTTCGGGGCTGCGCGTTACAACCAGTTGGCGTGCCAGTGGGCGGCGTGGGTGAAAGAGGGTCAGCATGTAAGCGCCTCCGCGGCCAAAATTATTAAACGGAATGACGCGCGCGGTTTCGAGAATTTTCCAACCCTCATCTAAGGCTGAAAGTAGCAGCAGGTAATCGGCAGGTTTCCCGGCAGGGCGGGCTGGCTCTTGAAGTTTGTTCCACAGGTGGTCGGCATCAAACGTTGTTTGCATTAGCATTTTAAGCTCCTTATGTTTTCTAAGCATAAGGATACCCGGCCTGTTTTATCAACCCCTTAAGCGCAGGTAAACAATTTGTAAAAGATTATCGCCTGGTGGAAACAAGTCTATTTTTGGGGAAGCAACCACCCCAGCAAAGCGTACCCGATACCAATAAGAAGCACAACGAACTTGAGCATGGCACAAATGGCAGCAATTTGCGGCATAGGTAGCGCTGCGCCTTGTAAAAGAATATGAAGTAGTGCGCTGTTTTCAACAACATCCAGCCCTGCGGCCAGGTATGCGCCCCAGGCCAAGACTGCGCCCAGCCCCAGCCAGGCCCGGCCCTTTCGCCGGGTGGCCGCTAAAAGGGTAGACAGGCTTAAGGCGGTGGCGTAAACAGGCATGAAGAGAAAGTCTAAACCGAGGCCAAAGGCGGCGTACAGGCGGGCAGTTGGAGACCAAGAATCGCGGATTGCAGCGGCCTGGGTGGTGCTGCCCGCAATTTCGAATGAGACAATTCCATTGGGGGCGGCGGGGGTACGGAGGGGTTGGTCTAAAATTCCGAAAACGGCAAAAAAAGCCAGGGTGAGTGTGAAGAAAAGCCAAAACAGCGCAATTCGACGCGGAGCCGGGATAAAGTCGAGGGGCATGAGGGGTCCAATCATCTTGCTATCAACGAGATGGAGGCAGGTTATTTAGCGAAATAAGATGCCAGCAGCAAATAAACCGGCATAGACCAGTGTTAATTGGGCCGTTTGGGACAAAACGATATTTAAGACCGGGCCTTCGGCTTTGCGCAGTAAACGATACAGCGCCCAGCCCTGCGGCAGGGAAATCCAGGTTAGCAGGGTCCAAAATGAAAGCAACCCCAGCGCTGCCATGAGTAAGGGTAGCAGGTAGGCGACGAGCAAACAGAGTAGATATTCGATTTGCATGGCGCGCCGCCCCAAAAGGACAGCCAGTGTCCGTTTTTTTGCGACGGTATCCGTTTCGATATCGCGCAGGTTGTTGACGACTAGAATATTGACAATAAGCAACCCCATTGGAACAGAAGCCAGCCAAACGGTGAGCGTTACCTGGCCGGCCTGCACAAAATAGGTTCCGGCGACGGCGGCCAGGCCAAAGAAGAGAAATACAAAAATATCTCCCAGCGCGTAGTAGCCATACGGAAATGGCCCACCGGTGTAGGCCAGCGCCGCTAAAATAGCGGCCAGGCCAATCACCAGCACCGGCCAGCCTTGATCGAGATATAGTACCAGGCCCAATAGGGCTGCCAGCCCAAAGATGACTCCTATTCCGAGGCGCATTTCAAGGGGGGTGAGCCAGCCCTGAGCCATGGCGCGGGCCGGGCCAATCCTGGCGGGGGTGTCTGTGCCGCGCTCATGGTCAAACAGGTCGTTGGCGAGGTTTGCGCCAATTTGTAGCAACAGGGCTACAAATAAGGCCGCGCTGGCGTTAAGCGGGTCAAATTCGATGGCGCGCAGGGCCAGAGCTGCGCCAACCAGGACGGGAGCGGCGGCAGCGGGCAGGGTACGCGGACGGGAGGCTAAAATCCAGGCTTCAAGTTTGTTTTTTGGGGATAGCATAGGCGGCGATTACCTTCCAAGCAGGCGCGGATACCAATACCAGAGCAGATCGGCGGTGGGTTTGCTGCGAATTGAACTGGATTTGTCCATTAGTGCAACAGGGGGGTAATAACCGCGTGAGATAAATCCGCCGACCCAGGGGCGCTGTTCGATGGCCTGGAGCATAGCCTGATACAGATTGGCCTGGCCTTGAAAATCGAGGGGGATGCTGGCAAGATCAGCGTAGGGGCGAGAAAGCGCTGTCCAATCCAGGCAGCCGCCGCTGGCCGGAATACAGCCGCTGGCAGCCCCCTGGGCCGAGGGGTAATCAATGGCAATCACCACAGGTTTACCAGCAGCGCTCAGAAAAGGCAGGAGTTCTTCATCCATTCGGCGGCCTGCTTCGGTGGTCAAAGCGCCGAGATCAGCGCCATTGGCAGAAAGTCCGGCAGACCAGAGCAGGTAGAAAGCATCAAACTGGTCGATAAAGACTGGGGCGGGCGCGAGTTTGGTCGAATAGGGCTGGGCCCACAGCAATTGGCCCTTAAAATGGGCACGGACTTCGCTAATAAGGCTGCGCCAACGCGCTTCGGCATCTGCTGGAACGCCGGAGGGTGCGCCATTGATGAGCAAGCCGCCCGGTAAAGAAGGCGTGAGCGCTTCTCCGCCCAAGACCAGGGCCTGCGCTCCGCCCTGCGCAGCGAGATCGGCATGGTAAAGAGCAAAGGCACGGTAACGGGCAAACCAGTTGTCCCACCAGGCGGGGGTGCGCGGCGCATTGAACCAGAAATCTGGCGCATTGGGCAGCAGACGAGGGGTGGGATACAGAACGGTGATCAGATTGGCGGCCCGTGAGTATTGAATTGTTTGTAATGTATCACTCCAGAGCGGGTCATTTCCGGCTGTTGGCGCAAAAATAAGCGGCTGATCGTTTTTTGCCGTCCAGGAGGGGGTTTGGATCAGGACATTAGCGCCCAGCCCCTGAATGTTATTGAAAGCGGTCGGATAAAATGCTTGCCAACTGGGGTGATAACCTGGCTGAAGTTCGATTCCGGCCCAAAAGCTGGCATTACGGGCCTGAACAGGTACAGCAACGACGGTGGCGGGATCGCTTTCAGGCAGCCAAATCCAGGAGGAAACGGTGTCTTGCAGGTCTTCAGGGGTCAGGCTGGTGGAAACGCGGCGACTTTGACTGGAAACAGCCGTGGCAATGTCATCGGCTGCGCCACATTGATCATTGCGGCAATAGCGATAGCCAAAACTGCCCAGCATATTGAGCGGGCTATAGAGTTTGTAGACCCATTTATGGTTGCCAAGCGGCCACATGGGGATGGGTTCTGTCCAACCGTAGGGGTTAAATTGAATGGAAACCGTATCGCCAAGTGGGGTATTGGCAGGGACAGTGACGTTGAAGAGAATCGGCGCAGATGGCCCAGACTGCCAGGTGCGAACCGTATCGCTGATCACAGTATCGCTTTCAGGCACAATCAACTGTCGCAAATGAAATTTGCCATCGGGGTCATGTTCGGCATTCCAAAAACCATCGCCCAGAGTATATTTGTAGCGCAAATCGGCCCCAGCCGGTAGGCGCAGGCTAATGCTGTAGTTGTTGGTTTGGCCGGGGGCCAGGCTGGGCATCCGAGAGGTGACAACGCTAATGCCGCCGTTTAAATCGGCAAAGGTGTTGCCAAACTGAAGCAAGTTGCCCGCCATCCGCAGCGGCGCACCGCCAACGGTATCCGCCGGAGTAGTGATGTTAAAGGTCACTTGTACCAGATTGGCTGATTGCAAAGAAAGCGGCGCTGTGGTGGAAGAATCTGGCAAAACATCTGCCCCTTGTTGGAAAGAACGATAAGCGCCGTCCAGGGCGTAGGCCATAATCAAATGCGTCCCTGGCAAAAGACCTTCGAGGCGATACTGGCCGAGGGAATCGGTGAGGGTGGAAACGCCTCCAGCGGTCACCAAAATACCAGGGAGGGGCTGCCCCGAAGCCGCACTGCTGATGCTGCCCTGAATGTAGCCGGTTTGACCGTTAAAGGGTTGGTCGCTCCACGAGGCCAGTAAATCATGTACCTCGCCCGGCGTAGCGGCGTGGTACATGCGATAGCGCACCAATTCACCAAAGCTGGTATCTTCCTGAGCCGTAGAAACTCCCTTGCGAACATAGCGATATTTGATGACGGATCCCAGAACAAAGGGCATTTTCAGGCTGTAGGTTTGAGCGTCGACCGCTTGCATGGTGTATAGAACCGGGTTAAGCGCCAGGCCGGTGACTTCGTCCATAATAGCCAGGTAGATGGTTTCTCCTGCCTGAATCGGTGCAGGCAGGCTGAGTTTAAAAGTCACCTCGGCCAGGGGGGCAGGAGTGGCGGTTGGTCCGGTGCCGGGAATGGGAGTAGGTTGGGTGAAGACCGAAAAATCTATCAGCGAAAACTGACAGGCCAGGCTGGACAGCGCAAACAGCAAAAGCATCGTCAGCCAGCGATGGGTGGTTTGGCGTTTCATTGGCGTTTTCTCCTCGCCCCGCGCGAATAGTTAAGAGAGGGGCTTTTCTATGTTATCTCAATTTTATGGATGATGGGATGTCAATTTGATAATCGAA
>DYPU01000058.1 GCA_020719725.1 Anaerolinea sp.
AATTTCAGGAACCAGGTCCATCGTCAGCCGAATGTGGGCGGTGAACTCACCCAACTCGCGGATGGGTTGAATATCGACCTGTTGGCGTTTGATTTCGATGCCGGTTTTGCTCTTGATGCCATCAACGATGTTTTGGGTGGTGACGGAGCCATACAGTTTGCCGGTTTCGCCAGCTTTGGAAGAAAAAGCCAGGGCGACACCTTTTAAGACATCGGCCACTACGCCCATCTCGTTATTGAGCGTGGCGCGATATTTTGTGGCTGTTTCACGAATCTTTTCGGCCTGACGAATTGCACCGGCAGTGGCGAGGACAGCCATGCCTTGCGGCAGGAGGTAGTTGCGGCCATAGCCATCGGCAACTTTTTTAATATCACCGGCGCGGCCCAGCTTGTATACATCTTTAATCAACATTACTTTCATGGTTTTACTAGCCCTTTCTTAGGCAAAAAAATGAGAGCGAAGGGTACAACGCTCTTGGAGCAAGGATTTTACCAAACTGTTTGGATTGCGTCAAATACTGGTTTTTGTGTGGCGATCTCCTACGAGAGAATTCCTGAAAACGGAAAGGGTGCAAAAAAACAGAAGAAAGCGACATGCAATGACAGCCTCTAAGCTTTACAAAAGCCAATACTGAATATCGCTACCGGATGAATGGATTTTGGCATTCGCAATCCCAATATACCATTATTTAGCAGAGCTTTTTTTATCCCTATTTGTGGGTAATTACCAGAAAAAAACATTACGAATCGTTACCTACAGCCTAAACGAAGTTTTGTGGGTTTTATGAACCGGTCTTTTTCTGCGCGGAATCGCGTTGATTTTGCTTGATCAGCTTCGAAAAATGTAACTATTCAACTGTCCGGCAAAATAGGTGAAGGAAGCGAAGGGGCGAAATAGTTACCCAAAAACTTATTTTACACACTATTAACCAGGATTTCGATGGGGCTTAACAAAGAGATTTTATACTGCATTTGCCTTCAACCTAAGAGAGAGAATATGTCTATCCTACATCAAATCATTTATAAAACAAATCTTTCGCCAGAACAGCCTCAGGTGCCGGTCTGCGTGGGAGATCTGCCAACTTATCATTACAAAACTCACCCTGAGATGACTTTGGAAGAGGTTATACAAGAGTTGACCGACTCTCCGCATCTGCCAGGTGTTCTGATTCTGAAAAACGGGGATTTGATCGGAGTATTGCCGCGTCTGAAAATTTTTGAACGGCTGGGTCACATGTATGGGGTGGAATTATATTTGCGAAAACCTGTCTATAAGCTCGAACAAAGCCTGCAAGTCAAACCATACACCTTGGCTGGGCATATTCGAATTGACGATGCGGTGCAGCGTGCCCTCAACCGCGCGCAAGAATCAATCTACGACCCGATTGTTGTTATTCATGAAGATAACAGCATGGGGTTATTAGATATGCACGTTTTGCTGTTGGCTCAATCCCAAATTCTGGCAAATCTGAGCAATACTGTTGGGAAACTGGAACAACTTGATAAGGCCATGAGCACTTCCAAACACATGGAGATAAAGCTCCAAAATGCGTTGGAATTATTGGCCCAGGTGGTTCCGTATCATCAGGTTGCGCTTTATTTGAGACGCGGCAAAAAACTTGAATTATTGCTGGGGCGGGGTCTACTGCCTTCGGTTTCTGAAAAGAAACAGTATCAAATGGCCGCCGATGGCTTTATTTATGAGATGCTCAAGAAAACCCGCCAGCCTTTGAGCATTCCTGATGTAAAGATGGTGGCAATCTGGCAAGACCTGCCTGGTTTGGGAACCCCGCGCTCCTGGTTGGGGGTTCCGATGGTACACGGCGAACATACCATCGGGCTGCTGGCTCTTTCGCGGGTATCCTTTTCACCGTTTAGCAAAGATGAAAAAGACATTTCGCAGGCTTTTGCCAGCCGCATTGCCATCGGTATGGGCGCATTGTGAGTGCGGGTAAAAACTCAAAGCCACAAAACAAAGATTGAACTAGGCGGCCCCGTTCCAACCCAGAACGGGGCCGCGCTTTCAGGGGGAGAAATAGTCATTTGTGTTTCAGTTGTTATGCCAGCTGGCTGGTAATGGTAGTTGGGGGTTCGCGATTATCTTCCACGCCCATCACTGCCGGAATAAAATATCCAGCAATTCCCATTAACAGACAAATCACACCGCTAAAAATGTACCAAGTCTGAATGCCAACCAGATCTGAAACAGGGCCGGCAATAGCCAGCGAAAGTGGTGTCATGGCCGTTGCCAGGCTGCCAATCAATGCCATGACGCGGCCTTGCATTTCGGGTTTGACTGCCGCTTGAATCACAGCGTGTAACGGGCCATTTGCCATGACCTGCATCATGCCGCTCAGACTCATTCCAATCAGGGCCATCCAGAACAGATTGGCGGGAGCCAGGCCTACCAAGATCACCCCGGCTCCAATTCCAGTAATGCCCATCATGGTGGTGGCGATGCGGGGCTTGAAACCGCCCCAAACGCCGAGTAGAACGCCACCGACAATCATCCCGATGCCCCACAGAGAATCGGTTAGGCCCAACTCTAGCGCGCCCAGGCCAAAATGCTTGGTTACTAAGAGCGGCATCAACGAACCGGTAGGAGTTAGTAGAAAATTAATCAATACTGCCATAAAAAGAATTGCCATTAGGCCTGGCCAGGCCATAATATAAGTAAAGCCTTCACGCACATCCTGCCAGTAGGATGATTTGTGCTCGCCAGACGGGGTTTGTTCGCGGAAGGGCTGGGGAATGGCGATAAAGAGCAGCGGCACAATTGCTAGTAACGCCGTAATCACATCAATAAAAAGGACGCCTTGTGTGGGCAAAATTCCGATCAGCACCGCTCCAGTTGGCGGCGCTACAATTCCGACCAGGCCTTGCAGGGTTTGCTGCGCTCCGGCTACCCGCGACAATTGTTCTTTGGGAACCATCAATGAGGTTGAAGCAGACATGGTCGGCCAGTGAAACGCGCCTCCGATGGAGCGTAATAACAAAATGGCGTAAATATGCCAGACTTGTTCCCATCCGCCCCAAAACAGCAGCGCTAAAACCAGTGTTGCCAGTGCGATCAGGCCATCGGCGGCAATCATTAATAGACGACGATTCCAGCGATCTACCAAAGCGCCAACAAAGGGGCCAAGCACCACTTGCGGTAACATGGCTACCAAGGTGGCTGTCGCCAGAATGGTGGCGGAACCGGTTTGCTGGGTGAGATACCAGATTAGGGCAAATTGCACAAGCGAAGAGCCAAACAGGGAAAGCGCCTGACCGCCAAAAATGGTAAAGAATTTGGGCTTCCAGTGGCGCTGGAATTGTTCCTGAGAAATCGGAGTAAAATTCATTTCTGAATAGACCTTTCAGTTATCAAAACAAATATGAATATATTTTATATATTTTATTCTTAAATTCCTAATTGTCAATAAATTAATTAATATTTATAAGGTTTGATTTGATTTTGAAAGAAAGTAAATTTTTCTTAGGCTGCGATGACTTTTTTACCTAACCAATCAATCACCTTAATCGGCCTGGCTTAGATGAAGTCTGGAATTTACTAATTTTCCAAAGTTGATAAAATTAGGTTGATTTATCTTTCTAAGTCGGGTATAACTCGTGTAAATTTTTTCAATAATTTTGTTTAAGGAGAGAAACTGATGACGACTCGCACTTCATTTGCTGAATGGAAAGGTACGTTAAAAGATGGCGCTGGCACGATGAAGCTCGCCAGTGGTGCGTATGAAGGCCCTTTTACGTTTGCTTCCCGCTTTGAGTCGGGCAAAGGCACTAATCCCGAAGAACTGATCGGCGCAGCCCAGGCCGGGTGCTTTTCGATGTTTTTTTCGGCGCTGCTGACCAAGGCCGGTTATACCCCTGAAAGTATCCAGACCAGCGCCACCGTCCACCTGGGCGAAGGTCCAACGATTACGCTGATCGAAGTTCGCAGTCAGGCTAAAATTCCAGGTATCGGTGAATCTGAATTTCAAGAGCTGGCTGAAGCTGCCAAGAAAAACTGTCCTATTTCCAAGGCGTTGGCCGGGCCAGAAATCACCCTGAATGCGACATTGTTGTCGTAGGGATGGGATTGGGGGCAGACAATCGTTTCGTGCGTTAAATCCGCTCTGATCCTTCAGGGTGGATTTAACTTGGGTTTTTGGAAAACAGCCTTGAGTAAAAATTAATAGACCAAGTGGGCCATTTTATTGTAAGATGAACTCATCTTGTAGAATTATATTCCCCCACAAAACTCATGACAAATCATAAAAACTCATTGCATTGGTGGCAGCGCGCGGTGGTCTATCAGATTTATCCGCGCAGTTTTAAAGATACCAACGCCGATGGTATCGGCGATTTAAACGGTGTCATTGCCAGGCTCGATTATCTCAATGACGGCACGCCCAACTCGTTGGGCGTGGAAGCCATCTGGCTTAGTCCGTTTTACCCTTCGCCAATGGTCGATTTTGGCTATGATATTGCCGATTATTGCGATATTGACCCGTTATTTGGCGACCTGGCGACCTTCGACCGGTTGGTAAGCGAAGCTCATCGACGTGGAATCAAACTCATCATCGATTGGGTTCCCAATCACACTTCCGACCAGCATCGTTGGTTTGTCGAATCCCGCTCCAGCCGGGATAACCCCAAACGAGATTGGTACATCTGGCGCGATCCCAACCCCGACGGTTCGCTACCCAATAACTGGGGTAGTGTTTTTGGTGGCCCAGCCTGGACGTTTGATCCGGGCAGTGGGCAGTATTATCTGCATCAATTTGTTAAAGAACAGCCAGAATTAAACTGGCGTAACCCCGAATTGCGGGCGGCCATGTTTGAAACCCTCCGATTTTGGCTTAAGCGCGGTGTTGATGGCTTTCGAATGGATGTCATTGGCATGATTTTAAAAGATAAAGAGCTGCGCGATAACCCGCTGAATCCCAATGCCAACCCTAATCTGCCGGCCAACGATCTGTTTGGCCGTTTACAGACCACTTACAACATGGATCAGGATGAAGTTCATTCTGCTATAAGGGAAATTCGCGCGGTACTCGATGAATATGATGAACGTTGTGGCATTGGCGAGCTATGGGGTGAACTGCCGCGCTGGGTGCGTTACTACGGCGAACTGGGTGACGAATTGCAATTACCCTTCAATTTTCGTTTGATGCGGGAACCCTGGCAGGCCAGCGCCATGCGTCGCTCTGTGGATGAGTTGGAAGCGGCCTTGCCCTCCTTCGCCTGGCCCAATTATGTGCTAGGCAACCACGATCAACCTCGATTGGCCTCCCGTTTTGGTGGACAATCTCAGGCGCGGGTGGCGGCAATGCTGCTGTTGACGCTGCGCGGCACTCCCACCCTGTATTATGGCGACGAATTGAGTCTGGAAAATGGTCAAATTCCGCCTGAAAAGGTGCAAGACCCGCAAGGTAAAAATCTTGGACACGAGCGCACCCGTGACGTAACCCGCACCCCGATGCAATGGGATGCCAGTCCGCAGGCAGGGTTCTCTCAGGTTGAACCCTGGCTGCCACTTTCAGCAGATTTTACCAGCCGCAATGTGGAAACCCAGTCCCAAAAACCAGATTCTTTGCTTAATTTATATAAAAAGCTGATTTGGCTGCGCGGTGAGACACCCGCCCTGTATGGTGGAGATTATCTTGCGCTCGACATTGGCGTAGCTGATTGCTACGTTTATCAGCGTCGCACCGCGACACAAACCCGGCTGGTCGCGCTCAACTTCTCAGCGGAAGAGCGTCAGCTTGAGTTGGCTGGTAGTTGGAAAATTCTGATTTCGACCCACCTTGACCGTCAAGAAAAATTCTCAACCGGCTCGTTCGTGTTACGTCCCCATGAAGGCCTGATTCTTGCGCCAGAACAGTGAGAGAAAAATGGAAGAAATTGAATTCTCTGTTATGGTTCACACCCCCAATACCGCTCAAGTCCTGAGTGGCCTTCTAAATGAATTTCAGGCCCAGTCTGGAGTGCGCGTCAACTTGACTTGTCTGGATTGGGTGACAGCGCGCGCTGAACTTAATAAATCGGCGCTCTACCATTATGGGCCGGATGTATCCGAAGTCGGATCGACTTGGGCTCCAGACCTGATTAGTATGAACGTGCTCAACCCGCTTCTCCCGCACGAAATTCAGGGCATGGTTTCTGCCCGCGATTTTGCTCCGGCCTCCTGGGAAACCGTTCAAATGCCTGGAGACCCCTTCCCGTGGGCGTTGCCCTGGCACGCTGAAACCTACATCATCCATTACCGCAAAGATTTACTCCAAAAAGCTGGAATTAATGAAGCCACCGCTTTTCAAACTCATGCTGATCTGGATGCCACTGCTTTGCGATTGGCTGAGATTGGCGTTCCGGTTCCGGTTGAATTGACTTTGCAAACCGATCGTTACGGAACTTTGCACGCGCTGGCTTCCTGGGTTTGGAACTATGGTGGAGATTTTCTTAGCGACGATAGCAAGCAACTCCTGCTCGACCAACCCAAAGCCATGCAAGCCATCCGGGCCTATTTTAGCCTGATGCGTTACGCCAACGAAGAGGGGCGTAACGCCATGCGCGAAAAAATTCACACGCCCCTCTTCCACAAAGGTCTTTCTGCCATCACCTTTGGCACCATTCGCATGGCAACGCCCGAAGGCCAATTGCCGCGCGAAGTGGCCGAAAACTGGGGTTGGGCCAGCCTGCCTCAACCCTGTTTCGTTGGCGGCTCCAACCTGGTTATCTGGAAACATACCCGTAATAAACGCGCCGCGCTGAAGCTGGTCGAATTTTTGACAAAAGGAAGCACTCTGGCGCGTTCCAATCCGCCCCTTGCCACCCTGCCCCCCCTCTTGAGTGTGCTTAAAACCCCACAATTTACTGAAAACCCCATGTACACTGTAATGAGTTCGGCCATCGAACGCGGACGATCCTACCCGCATCTGCGCCTGTGGGGTCTGGTGGAAGATAAATTGGTCAATGCCCTGTTACAAATCGGCGCAGATTTGCTTAACAGCCCCACTCAAGGTGTAGATCAAATTATCACCAGCCAAATCGAAATTGTCACCCGCCGAATTAGCATGATGCTTTCACAGTAACGCGCGCAGACTGGATTTCAATAGCCGCGCTCAAAATTGACCTGATAGTTGAGTGGCCGCCCCTGCTCATAGCGCCGATAGTTTTCGATAAAAACCCTGGAAATTTCAACCGGAAAGCTGGGCGCAGAAGTATGACTTGTGATGAGGGTGTTGGGCGCAACCCAATACGGATGCCCGGCAGGTAGTGGTTCCTGATCAAAAACATCCAAAACCGCCCCGGCCAGGCTTCTTGCTTCAAGAGCCTGAAGCAGCGCAGTCTGGTCTACTGCGTTGCCACGCCCAACATTAATAAATAATGCCTGGGGCGGCAGACAAGCCAAAAGCGCTGAATTAACTATTCGCTGGGTTGCCCTGGTATTGGGGAGAATGTTTACAAGATAATCCAGCCCGCTGGCAAACGCCAAAAGATTTGCGCCGTGAAAATAATGGTCAACATATTCGCTGGCTTCACTTTCACGGGTGTAGCCGCGCACCGTCATCCCAAAAAAATGAGCTGCTTTTGCCACTTCAGTGCCAATCGAACCCACACCCAGCAAGCCAATCGTTTTTCCACGCAGCGTCCCGGTTAGGGTGGTATCCCATTGTTGATTTTTTTGCGATTCTAAGCGGTGTAGAATTTTACGTTCGTGCAATAACAAATAACCAATCACAAACTCTGACATCAACCCGCCAAAAACACCGCGCATATTGGTCAGCGTATAATCATGGCGCAGCCCCGCAGCCAGCAAAGGGTCAACTCCTGCAAAAGTGGATTGAATCCACTTTACGGTCGGCAGATCGGGCAGAACGGGCGCAATCAAGCTCGGTTCACCGAAAACAATATCGCAGTTCGACACAGAAACACCCTGGGCAAGAATTTCCAAATTCGGCAATTCAGCCGCCGTCAGCAAGCTGTGGTATTCCGCAGCAAATTTGGAAAGAATCAGAAGTTTGGAAGAGTGGGGGATGGGAAAAGTAGACATGCAGAAAAGTTTAACACAAAACCAGCCCCTAAAAAGCAGAAACTAAAGTTTAAGCGTTTTATGGTAAATTAAACCCATGCCACTTACTCTCTATCTTATCGACGGACATGCCCTGGCCTACCGCACTTACTTTGCGCTCACTGGCTATTCTCCCGGCGGATCACGCTGGCAAACTTCCAAAGGCGAACCGACTGCCGGAATTTACGGTTTTGCCACCGTGCTGCTGCGCTTGCTGGAACAAGAAAAACCCGACTACATTGCCGTTGCTTTCGATGTAGGTAAAACTTTCCGTGATGAAATCTACCCGGACTATAAAGGCACTCGCGCCAAAATGCCCGACGATTTGCGCCCACAAATTGAACGCATTCGACAACTGGTCGATGCGTTCAACATCCCGCGCCTGGAAATGGAAGGGTTTGAAGCCGATGACGTGCTCGGAACCATTGCCAAAAAAGTGGCCGCGCAGGGCATCGGCGTCAAAATTATCACCGGAGACCGCGATTTGTTGCAATTGGTGGGCGATCACATCATTGTTAGCCTGCCGCAAAAAGGAAAAATGGGCGAGTCGGAAGACTACATCACCGACGAACAGGTTCAATCCTATTTCGGAGTTCCGCCGCGCCTGGTGGTCGATTACAAAGCCCTCATCGGCGATTCATCAGACAATATCCCCGGCGTTAAAGGCATCGGCATAAAAACGGCCCAGTCGCTTTACCAAACCTACCAATCACTTGATGATATATACGAAAATCTCGATCAACTTGCGCCCAAAGTGCGCGCCAAACTTGAAGAAAACCGTCCCAATGCGTACCTGAGCCGCAACCTGGCAACCATTCGCACCGACCTGGCAATTGATTTAGATTTGGAACAAGCCCGGCCTGCCAATTTTGATCCTGCTAAAGCAGAAAACCTCTTCCGCGAATTAGAGTTTCGCTCACTTATCCCACGAGTGGCTGGCCTCGCCGGTAAAGCAGCTTCACAACCCTCCCGGCCTGCTCCTGTCAAACCCGGCCAACAACTCTCGTTTTTTGAGTCGCCTCCGGCCTATAGCGCTCCCGTCCCGCAAACTGACATTGAAACCCGCATCGTTGACAGCCCCGAAAAATTAGCGACACTGGCTGACGAACTGGCCCGCGCGACGCTGATCGCCTTCGACACCGAAACCACCTCCACCGAAGAGATGCAGGCGGAAATTGTCGGTATTTCATTGGCTACCAGCTCACACTTGGGTTACTACATCCCAATTGGGCACACCGTTGGAGTCACCCTGGCACTAGAGTTGGTCATTGCGGCCCTAAAGGGGCCATTGGCTGATTCAAACATTCCAAAGGTGGGCCACAACCTTAAATATGATGCGCTGGTGTTGGCGCGGCATGGCCTGCCGGTTGGCCCGCTTGCTTTTGATACCATGCTGGCCGAATGGCTGATAGACCCTGGCACGCGCAATCTTGGCCTAAAAAATTTGGCCTTGGCCCGGCTTGGCATCGAAATGACCCACATTGAAGACCTGATTGGCAAAGGCAAAGCCCAGCTTTCGATGGCGGATGTGCCGATTGAACATGCTGCGCCCTATGCTGTTGCCGATGCGGTGATTTGCCTGCGTTTGAAGCCGCTGCTCGAAGCCGAACTGCAAAAAAATAACCTGCTGGACGTTTTGTACCAGGTCGAAATGCCGCTGGTGCCCGTGTTGGCCCAAATGGAAATGAATGGAATTCGCTTGAATCTCGATTTTTTCCATGCTTTTTCAAAGGAACTCACCCGCCGCATTGCCGAAATTGAGCTAAAAATTTATCAGGCCGTTGGAACTACTTTTAATATCAACTCTACTCAACAGCTTTCCAAAATACTGTTTGAGCGTTTGCGTCTGACCTCGCCTGGCAACTTTCGCAAAACCGCCAGCGGACATTACTCCACCTCGGCGGATGTGCTTGAAGAATTGCGCGGGCAGCACGAAGTCGTCGACATGGTGCTGGAACAGCGCGAGTTGACCAAGCTGAAATCGACCTATGTTGATGCCCTGCCCGAAGCGGTTGACCCGCTAACAGGGCGGGTACACACCTCGTTCAATCAAACTGGTTCGGTAACGGGGCGGTTATCCTCTTCCAACCCGAACCTGCAAAATATCCCAACACGTACCGATCTTGGCCGCCGGGTGCGAAATGGATTTATCGCTGAAGAGGGCAACCTTTTGCTCTCAGTAGATTACTCTCAAATTGAACTGCGAATTGTGGCTCATGTTTCTGGCGACGAAACCATGCTGGCGGCCTTCCGCCAGGGACAGGACATTCACGCCACGACTGCCGCCGCTATTTACTCCATTCCACTGGCCGATGTGACCAAAGACCAGCGGCGGCACGCCAAGGCGATTAATTTTGGCCTGATTTATGGCATGTCGTCTTATGGGCTGACGCGTTCGACCGAATTAACACTGGGCGAGGCTGAAAATTTTGTTAAAGCCTATTTTGAGCGGTTTCCGGGTGTAAAAAAATACCTCGATGGCCTCCGCCAATTGGCAGCCGAGCAGGGCTATGTTGAAACGCTTTTAGGACGGCGGCGTTATTTCCCGCTTTTAAAAGCCCAGGTGAATAAAAATCTAAAAAACCGTGAGGAGCGCGAGGCCATCAATGCTCCGATTCAAGGCACGGCGGCAGATATTATGAAAATTGCCATGCTCAAAGTGAACCCAGCCCTGGCGTTGGCTGGCCTAAAAGGTCGGATGCTTTTGCAGGTTCATGATGAGATTGTGATAGAATGCCCCAAGCACGAATTGTACGAAACGGCTCAACTTGTGCAAACTGTGATGAGTGAGGCCTATCCATTAAGCATTCCGCTTTCCACTGAAGCCCGTTGGGGCCTAACCTGGGGTGAAATGCAAGTTTTGGGGTAAGGGTGAAATCGCATGGCTGGTCGTGAGGATGTTTTTCAACGCGCAATGAATGAAGGCCACTCTGCGGCCTGGGATCAGGCTTGGGAACAGGCCGCGACCGCTTACAAGAAAGCCCTGGCCGAGTTTCCAGATAACGCCAAGGCCTTAAACAGCCTGGCTTTGTCACTGTTTCAGCTGCAAAAGTTTGATGATGCGCTGAAGGTTTATATTCGCGTTGCCAAAGTTAGCCCCGAAGACCCCACTCCTTTTGAAAAAATTGCTTTTATTGAAGAACGACATGGCAATTTAAAAGAAGCCATTCAGGCCTCTTTTCAGGCTGCGGAATTGTTCTTAAAAACCCGCGAAGTGGAAAAAGCCATTGAGAATTGGCTGCGGGTAGTGCAGCTAAACCCGGAGCATGTTCAGGCCCGCTCGCGGCTGGCTTTGATTCACGAAAAAACCGGGCAGATTCATCAGGCGGTGACGGAATATTTGGCTGTGGGTAGTTTGCTGCAAAATATGGGCAACTTTGAAAGGGCATCTGAAATTTTTAAACATGCTCAACAGCTTGAAAGCGGTAATTCGGAAATTGCCCAGGCGTTGGCGATGCTGGCGGCGGGAAAATTGCTGCCCAAACCGACCCGCCCTAAAGGCGGAACCGGCCCATTACGTATGGCTCAAGTTAAACAGTTGGATGCTCCGCGTGAGGAACTGAACAAAGACGGCCCAGACCCGGTGGGGGAGGCCCGGAAGAAGGCGTTGAATGTGATGGCCGATGCTTTATTCCAGTTTACAGATGAAGGAAGTGAAGCCCAGGCGCGGCGCGGGCTACAGTCTATTATGAAAGGCACGGGCCAACTCTCGGCTCAGGCAGAGCAGACCAAAATTCTATTACATTTGAGCCAGGCCATTGATTACCAGACCAAGGGCAATGAATCGCAGGCGGCAGATGAATTGGAATATGCGGTGGAGAGTGGGTTTAGTCACCCGGCAATTTATTTTGACCTGGGCTACTTGCGCGCAAATACCGATCGCGCTGAAAGCGCTTTACGCAATTTGCAACAATGCAACAAACATGCCGATTATGAACTGGCTTCTTATCTTTTAAGCGGGCAGATTTTAATGCGTTTGGGCCGCACCAGAGATGCAGCCATGGCAAATTTGGAAGCGCTCAAAGTGGCCGATTCGGCAGTGGTGAAAGAAGACGAAACCGACGGAATCCGCCAACTTTATGAGCCACTGATTGAAGCCGTAGCCAAAGATAATGATGAAAAAGCGCTCTTAAAATTAAGTGAAAATATTCAGGAGATGTTGGCGCGGCTAAACTGGCGCGTCCATTTGCTAAAACTGCGCAATGAAATGCCAAAAACCGATGGCGAATTGATGTTGCCATTGGCCGAAATCCTGATTCAGGCCCAATCCAGCCATGTGATTGAGGCCATCAATTACATTAACCAGCTGGCGCGTTCAAGCCGGTTGCGTTCGGCGATGGACGAAGCTTTTCAGGCCATTGCTTATGCGCCAACCTACTTGCCTTTACATATTTTGATCGGCGATTTACTGATCCGCGAAGGCCAGACCGAAGATGCAATTGCCAAGCTGACGGTGGTTGCCAGTGCTTATAGCGTGCGTGGAGAGCCTTCGCAGGCCACCAAAATTTTGCGAAAAATCATCCAGCTTGCCCCAATGGATTTGGCGGCGCGCACCCGTTTGATTGAACAATTGATTGCGCGTGGCAAGCAAGATGAAGCCATTGCCGAATATCTGGACCTGGCGGATATTTATTACCGCTTGGCTGAGCTGGAATTGGCGCGCAAAACTTATACCACGGCCTTGCGCCTGGCCCAGCAGCCAAACGCCAATCGCCAATGGGGTGTGCAAATCTTACGTCGCATGGCAGATATTGATATGCAGCGCCTGGAGTGGAAACAGGCCATGCGAGTGTATGAGCAATTACGCACCCTGCGGCCCGACGATGCCTCGGCTCGTGAAAATTTAATTGAACTCAATCTGCGTCTGGCGCAGACGCCTCAGGCGCAGAGTGAATTGAAATCTTATATGGAGCATCTTGAAGCCACCAAGACGATTGAACAGGCAATTCCCTTTCTCGAAAAATTGGTCAAAGAGAACGAGCATGTGCTTTTGCGCCGCGAACTGGCAAGCCAATATCAGCGAGCCGGGCGTACAGCAGATGCGGTGACGCTCCTGGACACGGTGGGCGATCAATTGATGGAAAAAGGGGATAAAGCCGGAGTGCGTGAAGTTGTTAGCCAAATTTTGAGCATGAATCCGGCTAATGCGCAGGATTATCGGAACTTGTTGGCTCAGTTGTAAACCGTTCGTTCGCTTGTTCTTCAATCAATCCTTGCATGGCGGCCAGAATTTGGCGGTGCAGGGATTTTTTTTCGATTGTGGCGGCGCAGATCGGCGGGGCGAATTGAACTGTTACGGTTAGGGGCCGCGTTTCGAAAAGGATGTGGGCCAACAGTTGCAGGGCGGCTCCAACCCGTTCGCGTTCGTCGCTTGTTTTTTTGAGCTGCGTCAGGGGGTGTTTGACGGCTTTTTCCCAGAGTACGCCGCTTACCAGGGTTGGGATGATTTGAGTTTGCGGAGCCAGGCGGGTCAGCACGTCTGCCGAATCGCTCCAGTGGCTGAGGGCCGATTGTGCGCCAGGATAGGTTTGCGGGTCTGGTTCGATTTTTCCGGCGGGAAAGGTGAGGGCGGCTCCGCCATTTTTCAGGTGGGCGGCGGCGGTTTTGACGGCGGACAGGCGGCGGGTGGGGTCGTTGCTGACGAAGATAAGTTGTTCGCTGGTGTGTGTTAGGGCTTGTAGAAAAGGCCGCTCGATGGCAAGAATCCTTAAATCTGCCCGTTGAATGGCAATAAAGAGTGCCAGGGTATCGACCATGCCGGGGTGGTTGGAGAGAAACAGGGCTGGGCCGTTGGATGGGATGTTTTCAAGGCCTAAAATGTGTAGAGTTTGCGAAAATTGTTTAAATAGGTTTTGCGCGGCGGCGGGCAGGCCTTGTTGTGGAATTTCGGCGTCGAAGTGGAGCATTTGACGGGCAAATTTTTGGGCCGGGGCCCGAAAGAGTTTTCGCAGGGCCAGTGCCAGGATGGGTGAATTTTGCCAGCCAAAGGAGTTAACCAGGTCGTCGAGGTTGATGTTGGTCAGGCGGTGGAGGGCGGTCATTCTTCGAGTTCCATTGTAAAGTGCAGCGGAAAGCCTTCCAGCCCGGCGGCGAAGTGCGCTTTGCCGATACGCGCCTGGGCTTCGGGTTTGGGCAGGGTTTGGACGTAGGCCAGTCCGGTGTAGTGGGCCGCGAACATGATGTTGATTGCTTCGGGTGGGCTGATGAAGAAAATTTTCTCCAGCGTGTAAACAACAAAGTCCATTGGGGTTACATCGTCGTTGTGGATGTAGACCCGGTAGAGCGGTTCGAGCATGGGTTCCGTAACGGGTAGGATTTCGGGGCTGATGTGCGGTCTGAGCATGACTTAATCTTACCCGGTTGTGCGTTTTTTAGCGAAAAAGACCGAGTGGACTGAAACTGGCCGCATATCCGGGAAGGATGGCATCCAGGTTGGGGTTTTTAAGCCGGTTGAGCAATAATTCACCCAGCACCTGACGGTAATCGGTCGTCACAGCCAGGTCGGCGCGGTCGTAGAGTTGCTCATTGGCAAGTCCCGGCCAATTGCCATGAACCTGCCCGCCATTGACTCCGCCGCCCAGGGCAAACATGACTGAGCCGTGACCGTGATCGGTTCCATTGCTGTCGTTTTGGGTCAGGCGTCGGCCAAATTCGCTGATGACCACCACAGACAGCTTTTCGGTATAGCCGCTATCGAGATCGCGGTAAAAATTGGCCAGGTTTTCTCCCAGGCTGGAGAGCAGGTCACCCATGTAGCCGCCTTCGGCATCATTCTGGTACTCGTGCGTGTCCCAGCCGCCAAAATCGACGGTGGCAACGCGCATCCCGGCCTGCATCTTGATCAGTTGGGCGACAGTTTTAAGCTGGGTGCCGAGTTCATCTTCCCGGTAGCTGGCCCCGTTTTGCGGATGGTATTCCGTCTCATTGAGCGGCGCGACAGTTGCAACAGCGTCCAGGGTGCGCAGGCCGCTCTGGTGGAGCAGGGAATCGCCGCGATACAGTTTTCGCAGGGCGGCTTGCTGTTCTGTGAGCAAACCATTATCCCATTGTGACAAATCAGACGGGTTGGACATGCTGACGGTGGCGGTCATGCCCAGCAGGGAGGTCGGCTGGGAGGGTGCGGCCACAGCCGGGAGCAGCCCGCTCGATCCGCCTGGCGCCGTTTGCAGGTGGCGGGTGATCCAGCCGGAAGTGGTGGCTTTCGAGCCGGGCGTACCCAGTTCGATGAATTCCATCGCATCGAAGTGGCTGCGGGTATCGTAATCCAGCCCAACGGCATGGACGATGCCCATTTTTCCATCCTGGTACAGTTCGTGGAGCGGAGCGAGGGCCGGGTGCAGGCCAAACTGGTCGTTCAGGTTAATCAACCTGCCGTCAGGGATTTTGACGCCGGGGCGGGCTTTTTCGTACCAGCCGCGGTCATCCCCCATCAGCGGCGGGACAACATTCAGCGCATCCCAGCCGCCGCGCAGGAAAACAACCACCAGCGTGTCGGCGGGATCGTTCGGGGCGGCATAGGCCAGGTTGGTCAGGCGCGCGCCAGCCAGGGCCGCGATGGCGTAAGAACAGCCTTGCAGGAATTGTCGGCGGGAAAGTTTGGGCATATTCGGTATCCTCGCAGGGGCGACCCACCGGGTCGCCCTTACATTTTTTATCGTAAGCGCATTTCCGGCGACATCAGCGCCAGTTCAACCATGCCGGGCAGACGCCAGTTGAGATGATCGTCAGAAAGCTCTTCTTCGGCGCTGGCGTTTTCGCGCAAGAAATCAATCAAGGCCTGGCGCGACTCGTCGGGCAGAGAGCGGCCATAGATACGCGCAATCCAGTAATCGGCGATGGCGGCGGCAGAGCGGAGTTCGGCAGGGGTTTCGGCGCGCACATCCACGCGCAGGGTCTTTTCGGGCTCTTCTTCATCGTTGAACCAGTTTTCGGTCACACCGGTCAAAAAGTTCCAGCCGTAGAGGGTCGCCATGGTGTTCGCCCAGGCTTCGGCCATGTCAGGATAGCCATCGGGCGGATGGTGGCCGAAGAGCGGCTGGCCCATCATCTCATACGTCCAGCGCGTGCCGCCGGGCAGGCGGGTGAAATCGGCGTTCAGGGCGCGCAGGGCCGTCACCGCAAACTCAAAGGGCCGTTTGAGCTTGCCGCCCCAGGTGGCGCGGAACTCCGGTGAGAGCAGGATGGTGCGGTAAACCTGCCGGAGTTGATCGGGGGCATCTTTCGCCGCCAGGAAGGTTTGCGCAGCGGCCTGGACAACGCTTTCAGGTGGGGAATCGCTGATGAAACGGCGACACAGTTTGCGGCTGAGATAGCTCGCCGTACCGGGGTGCGAGGCAAGCATATCGAGCACGTCGCGGCCATCCTTAAGATCAGGCTGGTCGGCGGGAAAATATCTCCCCAAAATAATTTTATTAAAACGGTCGTGCCAGGGGCGGTAATACAGGAATTTGCCGGTTTTGTTTACATCGTCTTCACCAT
Source organism: Anaerolinea sp. (assembly GCA_020719725.1). Lineage (GTDB taxonomy): Bacteria > Chloroflexota > Anaerolineae > Anaerolineales > Villigracilaceae > UBA8950. The sequence continues at coordinate 16,534 of DYPU01000058.1, forward strand.
CCCAGATGTCATCATCGACGCGCCAGCCGGTAAAACAGCGCGCCGCCTCATAGACATCGTTATCGACATAGCCAATCGCCAGGCCGTCGGCGTTTTTCTCGACGTTGTTGGGGTCGCGCACGCCCAGGTAATTTTCCGCGCCGAGGGTATGCAATTCGAACAATTCGCGGGCGAAATTCTCGTTTGGGCCGGCATCCGAATTGCTGCGATTGTTCAAGTAAAAGAGCATCGAGGGATGACTGGCCATGGCTTCGAGCATCTGGCGAAAATTGCCAAAAATGTGCGCGCGGATCACGTCACGGTCATAGGAAACAAAAGCGGGGGTGAGTTCCTCGTCCCAGCCATACACATTGAAATGGTTATGCCAGAAATCGGCCAGCAATTCCTGCAATTGCCTGCGGCTGTAAACCGCGCGCAGGAAACCCGCCTCGACCAGCTCCTCGCTGGGGAGTTGGAACCACCACCAGTGCCGGTCATCGTTATCATCGTACGGATTATTAACGATATGATCCGAAACCAGTTCTTCGAGCGATTTATGCAAGGTTTCGAATTTTGCCGCCTCGAAGCGGGATTCGAAGTCGGCATCGTCGAGCAAATCGGGCTGGAGCTGCGCTTCCACCCAGGCTTGCAGGCGTGCTTCGTCGGTTTCTGCCAGGCCGGTAAATTCTTCACGTTCCCCGGCGCGGGCGCCAAAAGCCAGCCGCCCGAAAACAATGGTTGCCATATCTGGCAATTCATCGGGCGGGACAGGGGCAACCGGTGTCGGCGGCGGATAGGTGGGAACCTCGGTAGGCGGCGCAGACGGAGTCGGTTCGGCAGTCTGCTGCGGGGTGCAGGCAGCCAGCGCGCCCGAGGCAGCCGCCAGGCTGGTGAGTTTGAGAAAGTCGCGGCGGGTGAGAGATGGCATAAGCATTCCTTTTAGAGGATAATCTTACCGGATTTGCCCAATTTAAGCATCACCCAAAAGTGGGAGTGCCTGGTTGGGTGGAATGGCTGTATGTCAAAGGTGAAAAAAGATTTCAGGCTTGGTACAATAGCGGGTCTACTCGTTTTTTTGATGAAAAATGCTAATGGAAGTTTCCCCATGAATCTGCAAGACTTACTTAAAAAAATCGGCCAGTCAGCACAGCCACCTTTGCCCGCGTCAGATATTGGGGGTACGATTGGGTCTGGCTGGCATGAAAGCGCTGGGCTTTGCGGCCCCTCCTGAAAAAAAGCGTCTGTTGGCTATTGCAGAAACGGATGGTTGTTTTGTTGATGGTTTGATTTCTGCAACCGATTGCACCGTGGGCCATCGGCGTTTGTGGATCGAAGATTATGGCAAAATAGCGGCGGTATTGGTGGACACCTTAAATGGTCAGGCTGTTCGGGTCACGCCTGCGCCGGGACTTCGAGAAAAGGCCCGTTTCTATGCCCTCAATGAGCCGCGTGATTATTTCGCTCAAATGCAGGCGTATCAGGTGATGCCGGATGCTGAAATGATTATCATTCAACCGGTTCAACTTAACAAGCAAGTAGCAGCGATTCTTTCCCGCCCTGGGGTGCGTGTCAATTGCGAAGCCTGCGGCGAAGAAATCATGAATGAGCGCGAAGTGCATCAGAATGGGCGCATTTTGTGTCGGGCCTGTTCTCAAGGCGCGTATTACACCGTTCCCACCAGCCCATAAGCCACATGCCCGGTACTCAGCAAAGCCATCGGAACCTGCAAATGAAACTGGGGTAAGGCCGGATTGCTAATGGAAATTTCATAAAAGGAGAGCCAGGGCAGGCGCATTCCTTCCATCGTGGTTGGCAGATCAACCATCCCTGAAACGCGCAATTTGCCCTGCAACAGAAACGGCCCGATTAAGATGGTGGCGGGTTGCATCAATCGATTTTGCTCGGAGGATTCATAATCCAGCGGGTCCATAGTTGGGGGAGTCAAGTGAAAGCACATGCATTCACTGGTCGGGAAATAGAGTTCATCAAAATTATAGACACGCGGCGAGCCACTGCTAAACCCGACGACATTGGCTTTTAAAAGGTGCATAAAAGTTGGCGCACCCTGAGTGCGCAGCCAGCGGCTAACCATAATATTATTTTTGGTGACCACCTCCCCGCGCACCAGCGCGTCTTTGCTGTAAATCATCACCGAAGTCAATTTTTCGTCAGATTGTAAAGTATACATGCCAGGCTCCTATCCGAAAGAATTCTGC